>CAYSOB010000068.1:0-2603 GCA_964432575.1 uncultured Candidatus Saccharibacteria bacterium | reverse complement strand
GACTATCACGGCGGCATGTGAAAACTGTCAACGATCGTTTGCATTATAGGGGGGGGTACCCCCTTCTCCCCCGTATTCCTCTTAAGCATTTACATAAAAAACCTTCGGGTTGCCGTTTTCGGCTTGAGGTTTTCCGCCCAAGGTCCTTGTCTTCCCTAAGCCCTAGTCGCGTAGTTGCAAGCTCGAATTTGACAGTTTCGTTTACGAACCTGCTTTACCGAACCAATTCATGAGCTTCCTTGTGATTGGTTGGCTTGTTGTGCTTACCGCTTCGAGCGCTAACAGCAGCCGCTTTTCTCTTTCTGCCTCTCGCATTTCGCGAGCGTCTTCCTTCTGCTCTAGGCGCTCAATTTTGGCCTGTAGCGCATGAACTTGTGACTCTAGGTATTCCTTCATGCTCTGAAGATTTTCACTTCTAAGGCGCTCTATCTCAAGCTGGTGGGCTAATGAGAGGTGGTCTGGAAGGACGTCGAGATTTTGTTCTCTGTGGTCATGATTTTCGACCGGTGCGGGTTCTCCAAACACGCGCAGTAGTTCAGCAACATCAATTATGGTTCCCCCAGCGCGGTCCTTTTCTACGCTGAGCTTTCCCTCATTAATGCGATTGTAAATTGTCTGCCTACTAATCCGCCATCGTCTTGAGGCATCTGAAATGGTAATCGTAGCCATGCATCCCTCATGGTGTTCAGGTCTTCCAAACCGTCCGTTCGCGGGCAGGATAGCCAGGGGGGATGCCTACTCACAAGACGTCACTTTACTGTCTCGATCACCATTGACCTGAAACAGTTGTCAAAGTGTCAAAGCCCATAAACCACTGCCGATAAGTAAGTTTATCAGACATTGGACGTCCTGGACGTTGTCTGTTCTGGGCGTTGTGTGCATCTGTGGACGTTCGAGCTGTCCTGTCTTGACGCGCGTGAGACAGTTAGAGAGTAATGGTTTCCTCACCAGTACGCGCGCGCGCGCGAGGGCCGGACTGTGCTGGTATGAGGGCACACTCTAAAAACAGGGCTTTAGCGACCTAATTGCCTACGTTTCTCCAGAAGCTTTGCTTGGGCTTCCTGCAGTGCGACTGCATCCGCGTTTTGCGTTTTTCGCCGGTCAAACGGCAGTGATTCTTGCCCTGATATCACCTGCTTTGAAGGTCTACCTCCGCGGTGATTAGACTTCAGGCCCAGTGTCTTGAGGTCGTTTGCGATAGTCTGCTGCGAAGCCTTTATTCCGTGGTTGGCGCAAGCTGAAGCCAAGTCGCGACACGTTTTAATTTTCCGCTCGGTAAACAAGTATTGCACTAATGATTGCCGGTTTTTGGCGTGCTGTTCCTTAGTGACTCGCTCTGACTTACGCTTTTGCTTGAGGGCGCTCGGGATGATTGTTTTTAGCCCAAGTCGTTCAGCCATCTCTGTGCTTACGCCAAGGTGTGCGCATATCGTTTCGTTCCGCCAGGGCCAGCAGTTTTCGGAATAGATGTTCTTAACTAACGTTTCTATCGGCGTGTCGTTCGGATCACTTGGATACGGTGGGCGGCAGTTTGAAGCCATGGCGGTGACTGCCTTTAACGCTTCGGCTTGGGAAAAGTCCGCCCCTCGAAGGGTGGTCGCGTATATTGTTAGAGCCTTTAGCCGCCCCGTTGAAGTGGTAGCATCGGGATACAGCAGGCCCCGCTTCAAGAATCCCCCTCGGTCTTGCTCGATTGTCACAAGATCATCCAGCCGCCTCTTATTGACTGCTTCGTAGCCGTTTCGCCGGTTCGGAACAGAGCCGGGATTTTTAGTTTCCCGCCAAAGTAGCTTCCGCGTATTCAGCGCACTAACGCCGACAGACTCAGCCAGCTCTTTTAGCGAGTAGGAAATAACTTGGTGGTTCTCGTAGGTGACTGAGTATTGAACCGGCTGTTTTGATTTCGTGTTGATGCTTCCTGGGATTCGAAGCACACGAACGGGATCTGTTCCTACGCTTCGATCTGCCGCGAGCTCGACCAGCTTATCGCTGAGAGCTGCGTTCACCTGCTTCCACAGAACAACCTTTTCGGGCCATGCGCGCTGCGGCATCTCAGGATCGTCTTCATCCTTGAGCAACCAGATAAGGTAGAGACCGCGGCCGCTGAATCCGAAAATGCTTGCAGTGGGAATGATGCCCATTTGCATCATGGCGAATGCGCGTGATCGAGCGGTGACAACATCCATATCTCGGGGGGCAGGCTCACCGGGCCGGCCGACATCAAGATCGACGTAGCAAGCATTCAGTCTGCGCAAACGCTCTTGTGTGCGAACGGCGTAGGGTAGATTTAATGGGGCAGTCGTTGATAACGGGCTTGGGTGATGGAAGCCATTCACGCTGAAGTAAGAATCGCGAATTAACTCAGCCGCAAAACCAGGCAGCAACGATGCAAGCTTGTTGCCCTGCACAGAGCCGAGGTTCTGCCAGCCGTTGTGTCTCGCATCGTTCTTGCGAGCGAGGGCGATGAATGCTTCACCGTCGCGGTGGATCATGGTCATCGATGCGGCATCGAGAACCTCTGCAGGCATCATCAAGTCTTCCATGCTTCGACTATCACGGCGGCATGTGAAAACTGTCAACGATCGTTTGCATTATAGGGGGGG
>CAYSOB010000067.1:0-2613 GCA_964432575.1 uncultured Candidatus Saccharibacteria bacterium | reverse complement strand
TATCAGTAATCTTTAAATTCATTTCCTGAATCGCTTTTACCAAAACCGGAGTAAGAGTTGAGTAGGACATACTGTATCCTTCGGATTCAGAACCTCCAACTGCTTCTGGAACAATGCCAAGGACTTGTTGAGCAAGGAATCCAATGGTGTGTTCGTTGTTTCTGTTGTAGTTAAAGGATACAGGACGAAGTGCGAGTACCTGATTAAGTCCGTAGGATATGTCGGTTATGTTGTGTTTTTTACGTTCATCAGATACTGCCATCCAGTTTCCTGTACCGTTATCTACGTATCCTATGATACCTGTTGTACCGTCTCCTACTTGGAAGATGTTACCATTAGTATTGGTTTCGAAGTTGTCGATTCCTATACCTGTTTGACCGTTTTTGAGGATGGTGAGGGCGTCTGAAGGGGTACTATAACCATTACCAATTACAAACAAACGATCTGCAAGATTAAAATTAGTTGTATCAATTGGGGTATAAGGAGTATCTTCTCTACCGATTGCAACTTCGTTGCGAGACAAAGCAGAAACTTGACTCCCAATACTAACCGATTCGTTCCCAGAAGCAGTAGCGCCGATAAAAGCTATTGAGTTATTTCCAGAGGCAATACTATTCGCTCCAAAAGCAATACTTGCATTCCCTGATGCTGTTGCGGCAATTCCACCACTAATAGAATAATCTCCTGATGCAATTGAATTAAAACCTAAGGCAGTTGAAGTATAACCTGAGGAAGTTGTATTCACTCCAGTAGCAAAACTATTTACACCCGAAGCAAGAGGAGAGCGATACCCATCACCATTACCATCATTAAACCCAATCGCAACACTCCTGTCGCCTACATTCACACTGTTAATATCCCACTCATTATTTAAAGCAGAACCTAATCGAATCGCTCGCTTTGTCTGTGCTGCTCCAAGTCCATCATGGTTACCATAGTTAAAGTAGAACATGTTTTGTTCTGTACCCGGGTTGTCATTCTGGAAGTTGTCGTCGTTGTAGGCGAATGATCCGTCCTTCCAGAGGGTGTAGGCGTTGTGTTCAGAACCTAGGCCTCCATTACCAATAGCAAAAAGGCGATCACGAGGAGTAAAGCTACCCGCATCAAACGGTGAATAAGATGTATTATTAAATCCAATACTGGTCTCATTAGCTGAATATGCTGAGACGCTGTCACCAATAGCAAATGAGCTTTGTTGATAAGCTAGAGCACTTGAACCGATTGCAAATGATCCATCATTGAAAGCTGTTGAAGAATTTCCAAAAGCAAATGCATTTTTTCCTTGTGTCGAAGCTGATTCACCAAATGCAAATGCGTCGTTATTGGCATTTGTCGTAGCGCTATTACCTAATGCAACGTCTCCATTCTGTCCAAAGCGAGCAATTTCATTTCCATTTGTTTTAATTACAAAATCTTGTGCATCTGTTGTACCAATAAAATCTACTCCTGCAGTTGTTCCTGTGTTTCCAGTGAGTCCCCAGCCGGAACCTCCGCCTGATGGAGTTGTCCATGATAATTGCCCCGCACCATCTGTAGAGAGAACTTGGTTTGCGGTGCCGTCAGTTCGTGGAAACGTATATGATCCTGCTTCTGTTGCAAATTCAATACTAAAATCTGTGTTTGGACCATTTTCTGAATAAATATTTATACCAGCAAATGTATTTGTAGAATTATTTCTATGAAAAAGTTTAGTAACACCCCCATATAAATTTAATTCTGAAAAATCATTTCCTAATTGGTTTATTAATTCAATACCAGATGGTTCACCCATGGTAAGCACTCTTAATAGTTGACCGTCAGGCGTGTTAGCAGAAAAACCCATTACTGGCACCAAATCTTGCATTAAACCTATAAAAGAAGATATGTCTGTTTCAAAATGAGAAAACCCAATTCCAGAAAATCCCATACCAGGAGTTGATGATCCGCTATATAATTGAGTTTCAGGATTTTTAATTAGCGAGAAATCATACCCATCTTGATCAATTGTAGTATTTTGTATTAATGTCCCACCCAATCCTACATTACTACCAGTGGCAGTTAATCCATTGTTAGCAGTAATAGAACCACCTGATGGTAGTGTTACAATACAGTCTACATCACCTGGTGCACAATCTGGATCAAGAGTTTGTCCTGGGTTGTACCCACCAAGAGGTGCGGATGCATATACAAAATAACCATAACCGATAATGGCAACAAGCGACAAAATAGTGAATAGTATTTTTTTATAATTGATAGTCATGTTGATATTATTATACCAATAAAACTAAAATAATTAAAATTTTTTAGAGTTTTTTAATTTAGATATTACTATAAATAATATGATTACATATATTCCTAATAACCAAAACAGAGAAAATGTAGGAAAAGATAATTTAAATGGATCATTTTCGGCAGCCCAGGTTGTAATTCTTATGATTACATCTACTATTATCTGAACAGGAAATGCTATTAATTTACCAAGTGAACCAATTATCATTCCAATAAATACTGCCAAAAATCCCAAAACAGTAATCCATGGAATAAAACCAAGTACAGCAATATTTATAGGAAATGAGATGAGTGAAAAATAACCCATCTGATAAATAATAATCGGAAGCGTTACAATATTTACTG
>CAYSOB010000066.1:0-2734 GCA_964432575.1 uncultured Candidatus Saccharibacteria bacterium | reverse complement strand
GGAGCTGGTCCTGCCCGGTCCGGTCGGAGGCGACCGTGCGTGAGCTCGCGAGCCACCGCGTGCGTATCGCCGTCCGCCGGCTCGCCTGCGCGCGGGGGATCTCCATGGCGGACCTGGCCGGCCGCGTCTACGGCGAGCGCTCGGGGGCGCCCTACCTGCGCCTGTTGCGTCGCCTGCAGGGCCGCGCCCGGTGGACCCTCGACGACGTCGAGCTTGTGGCCCGGGAGCTCGGCGTGGAGCCCGGGGCGCTGGCGTTCGGGGAGGTGCACGGTGGTTGAACTTCAGGACACCGTGATCGTCCGTCACTTCCATTTGTTTGCCGGGTCCGGCGGCGGCGCGCTGGGGTTCAACCGCGGGCACGCCCGGCACGGCAAGCTCGTCGCGAGGATGGAGTGCGTCGGTGGCGTGGACGTGGATCCGGGCGCCTGTCGCGACTTTACCCGGCTCGTCGGCGTGCCGGCCACCTGCCTCGACCTCTTCGACGCGGAGCAGTACGCCGCGTTTCACGGGAAGGCACCGCCGGCGGGCTGGCGCGAGGCGACCCCCGCCGACATCCGCGCCGCGGCGCGCGGAGAGGACCCGGACATCGTCTTCCTGTCCGCCCCCTGTAAGGGGTTCAGCGGCCTGCTGAACGCCGCTGCCGCGGCATCGGCGAGGTACCAGGCGCTCAACCGCCTGACCGTGCGCGGCATCCGCCTCATGCTGGAGGCCTTCTCGGGCAACCCGCCGAGTCTCGTGATCTTCGAAAACGTGCCCCGGATCGCACAGCGCGGGCGCCCGCTCCTCGACGACATCCGGCACGAGCTCGAGCTCGCCGGGTACGCGGTCAACGAGTCGGCCCACAACTGCGGCGAGCTCGGCGGCCTGGCCCAACACCGCCACCGCTTCCTGCTCATCGCCCGGCACCTGCACAAGGTGCCCCCGTTCCTCTACGAGCCCCCCCGCAGTCGGGTGCGGGCCGTCGGGGAGGTGATCGGCACGATGCCGATGCCGGAGGCCGCTGGATCGGGGGCCATGCACCGGCTTCCTCGGTGCACCTGGGAGACCTACATCCGGCTGGCGCTCATCCAGCCGGGCAAGGACGCCCGCAGCTTGCACGGGATGGACCTTTCGCGCCTCGGGATCGTCCGCCACCCATCGCTCGGCGAGCACGCGAAGATGCGCGTCGAGCCCTGGGATCGGCCGACCCACACCGTGACGGGGGTAGACACGCGCGTTGGAGGCGGCGCCCTCTCGGTCGGCGACGTTCGGCCGATGACGGGGTGGGGCGGGCAGGGCAGGTACAAGGTGACACCGTGGACCGAAGCGTCCAACACGGTGATCGGAGCATCCTCGACCGGAAGCGGAGCCTTCTGCCTCGCCGACGTTCGCGGCACCATGCCGCGCAACTGGGGCGGAGGCGAGCTCGGCGTCGTGCCCTTCAACTTTCCGGTGGGCGCGGTGGCGTGCGAGAGCCGCCCCACCAACGGCGCATTTTCGCTCGGCGACATCCGAATCGGCGAGGGCCGGTTCAACAACGTCTACCGGGTGATCCGCCTCGACGAACCGAGCCAGGCCGTCACCGGCGGCGCCACGCCCTCCTCGGGGGGCTTGTCGGTCGCCGACGTCCGCCCGATGGCCACGAGCCGGGAGGCCTACGGCGTGACGCGCTGGGAGGAGTCGCTTGGAGCCGTGACCGCGCAGGCGTCCCCCGGCTCGGGCCACTTCTCCCTCGGCGACGTGAGGCTCTCCGCCGGCGCGAAGCGCGACGGCGAGCACTTCGCCAACGCCGGGAACTACGGGGTGGTGCCCTGGGGTGAGCCCGCCCGCACCGTGTCGGCGAGCGGCCAGCACGACAACGGCTACGGCTCCGTCGGCGACGTCCGCTTGCCCCTCCACGAGCGCCCCGAGGCGCCCCCGGTGATCGTGTCGCTCTGGGGGACCTGGAACCGGCCCTTCACCACCCTCGAGCTCGCCGCGCTCCAGGGGTACCCGTGGGAGGAGCTGACCGAGCAACCCCTCGACGGGCGTTCGGACTCCGGTTGGCGGGAGCACATCGGGAACTCCGTGCCTCCGCCCGCGGCGGCTGCGATGGCCTCGGTCATGGCGCACACCCTGCTCCTCGCCCGCGCGGGCGTGACGTTCCAGCTCTCCGCGGCTCCGATCTGGGTGCGCCGGCTCGCGGTGGCCGTGTCGGTGGCGCGCCCCGACGGGAGGATCGGATGAGCCTGGATCGCGTCTCCCGAGGCCCCATCCGCCGGCCGCTGCTCGACGTGGCCCAAGCGGGCGGCTGGGTCCACGTCACGACGGAGGGTCGCGAGGGATGGTGCCACGTCTACTTCGCGCGGCTCCTGCGATGGTCCATGCACGAGGCGGACAGCCCGCACCGCTCCGACCTGCTCGTCCGTGGCACGCTCGCCTTCGGCTGCTGGGCGCACGTCGAGAACGAGCATGCCACCACGCGGCCGTGGACCTGGTTCGGTGGCAAGGCCCGGCACGACTTCTTCATGGACCGGTGGGGCCTGTCGGAGGGGTGTCGGTGCAGCGTCGTCACCGAGTGCCGCGGGAGCGAGGCCAAGGCCCTCCGCACCGCCGTTCGCAAGCTCTGGGCCGCGTGGGGCCTCGACACCGCCCCGGCGCCGATTCCTGGGGCCCTTCGCACCCCGCCCGCCTCGTGGACGCACCCGGAGCCGGCGGATCGCCCGCCCTGCCCGGTGATTGTGCCCCCCGAGCCGGTCGCCGAACTCACCTCCGC
>CAYSOB010000065.1:0-2738 GCA_964432575.1 uncultured Candidatus Saccharibacteria bacterium | reverse complement strand
GTGCTAGACATCGAATCCGTAAAGAAGATCGCCGCGCTAGAGATTGGTCCGTGGACGGGATTCGGGGACATTAAGGTCGGCGAAATGATGGCTCGCGCTGGCCTGCAACTCAATAACCATCCTTCTTTCTTCAAAGACTCGCCAGAACATTTTGGACATTCGGCACAAGTCGTAAGGTCCGCCCTGACATATCATTACATCAAGCCCGACCGAATGAGAACGCTCTGGGAAGAAACCGCTTGACTTTCCCCTCCGATCCCCTATAGTTCGCACATGGCCACATCCTTCGCTACCCTAGAGTCCCTATCCTCTTCGTCCCGCGTTCAGCGTATCGCCGAGTATACCGTCGAGCACTTCCTTCTTGAAAAAGGCAAGCCCGCCGCATCCCTCAAGGGGGAAACGGTAGATGTCGCCGCTATGTTCAAAGCTCTGGAAGAGAAAGGCTACAAGGTCCTCAGCCGCCTCGCAAACTTCGCCAATACGGAGCGCCCTTTAATCTCCGAGACCCTAGATGTAGAAGACGGAGAAAGCATCGAAAGCCTCTCAAGTCGCCCCCTGCCATTCCTAGACGGAAGCGTCGACGTTGATCGCGAGGGTATGCACATCTTTTCGACAGCCTCGGAGGTCACTTGGTTTCGGGTGAACGAGAACATTGCCACTCGCAAGGGTGAGCGGCGCGTCTCTTGGACTCTCGATATAGCCATCGACCAAGAACACACCAACTCCGAAGAGGTCAAACTCGTACTCGAATTGCTCAAAAAGCACCGCATTCGCCTCAAGGCCGTCTCCACAAAAGAACCCAAAATCTACATCCTGACAAAGAGCGAGTACGGCTTCGAACTGACCCCGTTTTCCGTCTCCGTGCCGAAAACCTTCGACTTGTCCTTCTATGGGGAGGGTTTTGAGGAAAAGGCCAAGGTCCTAACCGAAAAACTCTCGACGGACGCCCACGGAGCCTACCTTTTTGGAGGCCCACGCGGCACTGGCAAGACGACCTTCATCAAGTACCTGACTGGGACTATTGATAGGAAGTTTATTTTCCTGCCCGAAAATATCGCGGCGAGCATGACCGACCCGATTGTCCAGTCGGTTCTGCTTGAACATCAGGGCGCAGTCTTTGTGATCGAGGACGCCGAGAAATTGTTGGCAAAACGTACCGAGGGTAATTCTCTTGTTTCGACCATCTTGAATGCGTCGGATGGGCTCATGGGGGAGGCTTTCAAGGCTTCGATCATCCTAACCCACAACTCCGACGAGGAAGACTTTGATCCAGCACTGAAACGTAAGGGGCGGCTCAAGTGGACGCATACGTTCGATCTGCTCAAACCCGAGATTGCCAATTTCGTCGCCGAGAAAATGGGCGTTAAGGAACGCTTTACAGTCCCGACCGCTCTCTGTGACATCGTATTCGCCGCCGAAGAGAACTACCACCGCGAAAAGAAAAAGGCGGCGCTGGGATTTCGCCAAATGGCTCAACCAACAAAGGACTAAAATAATGTCCATTGACGACCCAAATTACTTCAAAAGCAAGAAATTGATAATCGGCCTCGACTACGACGGCACCATCACCGCCGATCCGCCCCTTTGGAGTGGATTCATCAAGCTCTGCAAGGCTCGCGGCCACCAAATCAAGATCGTTACCTATCGGACTCGGGGGCAATATTCTTGCGACCAGAACATTCTCGATTTCGCCGCTGCCAATCAGATTGAGTATGTTTTTACCGCTGGCGAGGCTAAGACGAAGGCTTGCCCAGAGGTTAATGTTTGGATCGACGATATGCCCTTCACCCTTATTGAATCAACCAACCCGTTTTAGCTTCGCGCTCCAAGCTATAGCATCGGCGACCACATGTTCGTTAAATCGCCTAAAGTTCCCCAAATGCCCCACAAACAAATGACAGTTGACCCCGTACTTCTTCGCCTCACATAGCGGAATCAGGTTCTCGGTATCCAACTCTAGTTCGGGGAACAGATGGAATGGCTTGATGTGGTGCGCAACTAGGTTCTTAGAGCCGCCGCATACGGCGCAGTACGGGTTTTCGCGCAAGAATTGGTTGCGCACCTTGCTCCATTCGGGCGAACGTGCCCCGAGGCTAATAACTGGCCAAATTAAGTCCCTGATGCGCAAAAGTAGGTTGTTCACGGAACAATTACACAGAAAGCCCCAGTTTTTCCGTGTATAACCCAAATATGCAGTCTCCGTGTGTTAGAAAGTGCAAATTGGTTCGAGGGGTTTGCCTCGGCTGCAAACGGTCCCTTACGGAAATCCAGAACTGGAGTCTGCTATCTGACCTAGAGCGTGAGCGCATCATGGCCGACCTCAAGTCGCGCCCGCTACCAGTCCAGTAGACCAACCTTCCCTTTCCAAATGCCGATATTGTTCGGCACGGCCTCGATGAAGTCGTTGAGTTCATCGCAGGGAGAGTTATCGCGCCTCCATAGAGGAGTAATGCGGCGCATGTCATTATCACAGAGCGGTTGAAGGACGATGTTTTGCTCGCTAACCTTGCCACCGTCTGGCAGTGGCTCGAAACCGTTACAACCGAGAATTAGAGTGGGCAGACAGAATTTGGCATCGTATTCCTCGGCTACGTACATCGACTTCACCACGAAATCCCCCAAAACCCTCGGCCTGATTCCAGCAGAGGTTCCCTCGGCTTTCTTGGTGAAGGGCTTGAATCCGAGTTTTTTCAGCGCGGCGTAAATATGCCGCTTGAATGTTAGCCCCGAGAGCGCGG
>CAYSOB010000064.1:0-2763 GCA_964432575.1 uncultured Candidatus Saccharibacteria bacterium | reverse complement strand
CTCCACCATTTAATCCAGACAATATTGCTGGTTTAACATCATGGTGGAAAGCTGGTACAGACGTTTACATGGACGGAGCTGTACAGATGAACTCTGCTGATAAAGGATACTTCCAAATAAGCGATAATGCTAGTATCTCTGCTACAAATGTCTTAGAAATTGGCGGATGGGTTTATCTTGATTCTGTGGGAGCAGATAGACCTATTGTGTTAAAAGGTTCATCTAGAACCGCTGCAGCCAACCTTGAATATATACTTTACTATGCTAATACAGGTACAAACTTTAAGTTTTCTGTATCAAATGGCTCTACAATCACTACAGTTACTGATACAGGCACAGCGCCTTCTACAGCAACTTGGTATTTCTTAAGAGCTGGACTAAAATCAGACGGAACACTTTTCATACAAAGAAATAATGCAACTGAAATAACTTCTGCCTCTACACCAAATATTCAGGATAGTACAAACACTCTATATCTAGGTTATAACCCTGGCGATAGTACATATATGAATGGTCGTATTGACTCTCTATATATTACTAAAACTATTTCTTCTGCTGGTGAGATAACATCTCTATATAACTCTGGTAATGGAAGAATGTACGGAGACTTAACAGTAGGTAATAGTTTGGATACATTCCAGACAAATCTTATTTCATGGTGGGGCTTTAATGAAGAAAATGGAACTCGCTTTGACGCTAAAGGTACTAACCACTGGGTGCAGATGTTTAATAACATCATTGATGGAAGTACAAATAATGGAGGATTTGAAACTCTTGGTGGTGGTGGAACAGATGTATTTGGTTCATGGTCAGAATCTGGTAACAATAGAACCGCTACATCTCTTGTATTTTCAGGCGGTACAGGAACATTAACATTTACAGCACATGAATATGTTACAGGTCAGGTTGTAACAATATCAGGAGTTACAGGAGGCGTTGCAACCCCTGCTAATGCTAATGGTTCATGGTCAATTACTGTAGTTGATGCTAATTCAT
The DNA here is from genome assembly GCA_964432575.1 of uncultured Candidatus Saccharibacteria bacterium. Taxonomy (GTDB): domain Bacteria; phylum Patescibacteriota; class Minisyncoccia; order Phycocordibacterales; family UBA1006; genus CALMMZ01. The sequence goes on along the minus strand of CAYSOB010000064.1, from coordinate 1,767 downwards.
TTACATTTGTCCCAACATTAAATCCTGGAGATGGAACATGTACAGGTACAATAGTATTCTCTGGTATTTCATCTACGTCAGATGCCTATAGTGGTTCAAGAGCATTAAGACTGGAAGTTGACTCATCTTCAACATTTATAGCTGAAACGATTACAGGTGTTGTTGCTACAGGTAGAAAATATAAAATTACATTCCGGGCTAAATGTGGTGCAACCCAGGGATATATAAGTTTTGCTGGTTCTAGTACATATCAAGATTTCACTTTTACTACAAGTTATGCTCAATATACATGTTATTTTACAGCTGACTCGACTGGATTATATTTTCAGAGGAAACCTGGTTCAGGTGCTTCATCAACAGTCTATTTAGATGATGTTGTACTTGTTTGTACAGAGATTGCTTCAAATGCTGGTATTGCAGCAGGACTTGCTACAGACGGAAATCTTGCAACACTATTTGATGGTACAAATACAACACTTTCTGTTTCAACAAATTCTACACTTGAGCCAGGAACAGGAGACTTTGCATATGGTGGTTGGTTCTTTCTATCGGTCATGCCAACAGGACAGACACAAGTAATAATGGAAAAAGGTGCTACAGCAGATGCAACTGCTGGTTATATGATAGACGTTACAGACGGAACTCTTGTAGCAAGATTTACAGACGGAACAGGAACTCGTGTAACAGCAACAGCTACAACGACTGTAGCAGTAAACAAATGGTATTATGTTGTAGTAAATCATACTAGAGCAGGAAATATGGAAGTATATGTAAACGGAACATCTGAAATAACTGCAAATATTTCTGCCAAAACTGGTTCAGTCACAGGTACTACTCTTACAATTGGAGATTATTCATTTAACTATTTAGTAACTGGTGGTCGTCTTGACTCTTGGTTCTTTGTTAAAAGAGTATGTACTGGTGCAGAAATAACAAGTCTCTACAACAATGGTAAAGGAGTTAAATATGTAAATGCTCCTTCTACACTAAAAGCCGAAAGTTCTCTTAGTTACTGGAACTTGGATGAATATTCAGCTGGTACAGGTGCAGTTACAAGAGCAGACTCTGGTTCAAACGCCAATAACCTATCTACAACAGGAAATCCAAAGTCAACATTTGGTGTTGCTTACTACGAAGGTGCAGTCTCAAAATGGCTCGACTCTAAAGCGACTAATAACCTTATTCAGGATACACAATCAAAGAAACTTCTTTATAGGACAGGACAAATCAATTCACTTGCGGTTATTACAGGTGATGCTCTTACAAAGTCTCTCTACAATACTTCTGATATAATAGGAACTGGAGATATGACATTGTTTGTAGTCATAAAACCTAGAGGTTGGGGAGGTTCTAACACTGGTCGTATTATTGATAACAAAAAATTCTTGCTTTATGTAAACGCAACATCAAGTAGACTTAAAGCTTCGTCAGATGGTGGAACTACTACAGCCGTCAGTGCTGTCTCATCGATTGCACTTAATACTGGATATGTAGTAGCAGTAACAAGGACATCTGCTGGAACTTTTAACTTTATCATCGGTGGGTCTGCTTCTGGTACAGCCGACCAAGCAAGTGGTACTCCTGCCGCTGGAACTTCCACATATATGTTTAACAATTCAGGTGGTACACTAGGATACGACGGTGATATTGGAGACGTACTTCTGTATAACTCCGTTCTATCAGCTGGAAACATTACTAACGTGACGAATTATCTAAAAACTAAATTCAATCTATGATATATATACAAATTCCAGCTTCAGATAAAGA
>CAYSOB010000063.1:0-2914 GCA_964432575.1 uncultured Candidatus Saccharibacteria bacterium | reverse complement strand
TAGAGCATCTCATTGACGTTGAGAGGGTCAGAGGTTCAAGTCCTCTATTGCGCACATGAATAAAACAGACCCTGAATTTATAAAAATACTTGAAACGATAACAAAAAATGCAAACAATTATGTATTGTATTCCCCCACACAGGTTGCCCGGGGTGAACATTTAATCGGCGACCCGACAAGTGGCGAACGATCATGGAGCATCCCAAAAACTACTGGTGAGTTTCTTTATACATTAATTACAAAACTTGGATTATGTACCGGATTAGAATTAGGAACTTCTATTGGGTATTCAACTTTCTGGATTGCTGCTGCTTTACATGAAAATTCACCAAGCTACACCTTAACAACGGTTGAGCGAAATCCGGAAAAATCAATAATCGCAAAAGAAACCTTGCTGCCCTATTTTCCTCAAATATATTTCCATAGCGGTATTATTAATCATTTTCTTCCAACACTTCCAGATACCACAACATTTGATTTTATTTTTATGGACGCAGATCGAGGAAATTATATGTTCTACTGGGAATCAATTAAGACATATATGCACGCCAAAAGTATCGTTGTAACAGATAATGCGTTGCGTGAACAAAAAAGTGTTCAAGATTTCCAAAACCATATTATGTCAGATTCTGCATTTGTAACTTATTTACACCCTTTGGACAATGGATTATTTATCATTGTCCGATCAGACGGAGACTATGTTGATCTTGGTAAAATAATTAATACACTCTAATACCTAAACAATAATATACACTAAAAAACCGGACAAAATTGTCCGGTTTTTTATTAAATTGTTTTTTAAAAAGATCTTAATCTTGCAATACTGTAGACCTGCGACCATTCAGACTTTTTCTTGCAATTTCAATGTACTTCACAGTTTCTTGTAAAACCAATTCAGGATCTCTCTCATTACTGATTTCCATCACACGCGGATTAACATCCGCATTAAACGGTGATTCTTTTCTTGTCCTGTCGGCAAGGTCTCGTTTATTTATGGCTTCCAGCACTTCATTAAAGGGAAGATGTTTATATCCAGAATCCTTATGACGACGTTTTGCTCTTATGTGCGCAGAACATGACAAATAGACCAGTAATTGTGCTTCAGAAAAAACTTCACTGGTCATATCACGACCTTCGCACACGATAAACACCTCATCGTTATGATAAGCCGATTTCATAAGGAGCCAGAAGACTTCTTCGCGTATTTGCGCATTCTGACTCCATAGTGGAACAATAGCATCAACTTTTGGGGACTTAAAGACTTTTGATTTAATATTAAAAGCATCAATATCAAAAGTCGCATGGTTTTCCTTTAAAATTGTCTCCAGGTATGGATCTTTTGGTGAAATATTTCTTCCGATACCCAATAACCATGCCAATACACGGTAAAAAGAACCTGAGTCAATGTGTCGACCACCTTTGTAGTGGTTAATTAAGTTTGATACCAAGGTACTGCCACCGGCGCCAGACAAACTATCCAATGAAAGCATGAAGCCACCCTGTTCCTTAAAAATGGTCATGGCCACTTTTGCAAAAAATTGCTTGAACTTACCATCATAATTTGTGAACTGATAATCACATTCTGATGCGTACAGTCTTTCAAAATCTTCGTACCGTTTGATTCTTGATTTAATTTTATCATCGGTCAACCCTCCGCGTTTATACAACCTTCTTGAAAGCGAAAGGGTTGATTCAGGGTGAATAAAAATTTGAATCAAATCAGGTATTTGTTTTTTGAGTTCCCTGGCGCCGTTTGGATCAACATCAAAAATAATGTTGTGTGTACTAAATGTACACTGATCTTTTGGTGTTCCATACGAAGCATCATGATGATCACTTGATTCAAAAAAGAATCCTTGTGATTTTAATTTTTTGAATTTTGTCTTGGAGACGAAAAAATAATCCACTCCGTCTTGCTCCATGGTTCCGTCTGGTCGAAGACGTGGTTTTCTAGTCGTGTATGAAATAATAAGTTTTGTTTTTGGAAAATTTTGCACAACTCTGTAAACCAAAGATGTTTTTCCCGCCCCTGATGGGCCAATAAGTGCGATAGCGATTTCTTTTCTTTCTGCCATTTTTTTTAATTTATAGTTTTTGAAATTTGGTTTAAAACAAAAAACACCTGTCAAAATTGTTTATTTTTTTGACGAGGTGCTTATTTGAAATTAATTCTAACTGTATTTTTACAAAAAGTCAATATATGTTATGATACACATCATGAAAATACTTTCCATAGAAACCTCTTGTGACGAAACAAGTATTTCCCTTTTTACGGCGACACCCACAAATATTGGGACTGATTTTACTGTTCACACCACCGTCACATATTCGCAAATTGATATTCATCAGGAATTTGGCGGTGTATTCCCTAAACTTGCAAAACGAGAACATCAAATAAACCTGGTCCCAATACTTTTAAAGGTACTTGGAGAAAAAGCATCTCCAATAAATAATTCTGCAAATCCTAACCCTGAAATCGAAACTATTTTAGAACGAGAAACTGAATTGATACAGCCATTTCTACAACACATAACACAAATAAATAATCCAGGAATAGACGCAATTTGTGTAACTTCTGGTCCAGGCCTGGAACCAGCATTATGGGTAGGAATTAGTTTTGCAAAAGCACTTGGATTGTTATGGAATATTCCAGTGGTCCCCGTGAACCACATGGAGGGACATATTTTGTCAGTATTAGTTCCAGAAAATAATTCCGATCAAGGAAATTCTTTTTCTGTACAAACTGAGCTCTTTCAATTTCCAGCACTAGCACTTTTAATTTCAGGTGGGCACACTGAAATTGTATTAGTAAAAGAAATTGGTAATTATGAAATAATTGGAAAAACACGCGATGATGCCGTTGGCGAAGCATTCGATAAAGTTGCTCGTATTTTAGGATTACCATATCCTGGCG
>CAYSOB010000062.1:0-2946 GCA_964432575.1 uncultured Candidatus Saccharibacteria bacterium | reverse complement strand
CGCCTGCGCCGCCGCCTGGACTGGCGCCGGCGCATCTCATTTTCGCCAGATGACATCTGGTTTCACCCGGAGGATTGAACGATGACACACGCCATGCCATCTCTACAGGACTATATTCGCTTTTTGGAAGCAAAGGCTTCTGTCGCCACTGAAGCCGGTTTTATCGTCGATGACGCCGATCTGCAGACTCATCTACTGAAGCCGCATCAGCAGGTCATGGTCAAGTGGGCGCTGCGTAAAGGCCGCGGCCTGATCGCCGCCAGCTTTGGGCTTGGCAAAACCCGCGTGCAGTGCGAGATGCTCAGGCTCATGCACGAGCGCACCGGGCAGAAAATGCTTGTTATCTGCCCGCTTGGTGTGCGGCAACAGTTTACCAAGATGGACGGCCCCATCATGGGGCTGGACTTTTGCTATGTCGGCTGCGATGAAGACGTGCTCAACGCTGATACCCCGTACCTGATCACCAATTATGAGCGGGTGCGAGACGGGCAAATCAGCGCCGAAACAATCAGGGCGGAAATAGGCGGCGTGACGATGGACGAAGCCGCTATCCTGGGGAACCTGGGAACCAAAACGCTTGAACAGTTCCGGGTCATCTTCCAGGATGTCCCGTACCGATGGGCCGCAACCGCCACGCCAGCGCCGAACGATTACCGCCAGATGATTTACTTCGCTGACTTTTTTGACGTGATGGATGCTGGACAGGCGCTTACCCGCTGGTTTGGCCGCAACCCCGACAAGGCGGGCGACCTGCGCCTGCACCCGCACATGGAGCGGGAGTTCTGGCTATGGGTCGCGAGCTGGGCGCTGTTCGTGAACAAGCCATCCGACCTGGGATACTCGGACGACGGCTATGTCATGCCGGAGCTTGAAATTGTCTGGCATCGCCTGACCAGTGACCACGAGAAGGCATGGGAGTTGACCGACAACGTCGGCCAACACTATCTACTCAAAGACACCGCAGCCGGCGTGCAGCAGGCGACGCGGGAGAAACGGGACAGCATGGATATTCGCATTGCCGAGGCGATGCGGATCATTGCCGAAGACGACCCCGCCGCCCATTGGGTTATCTGGCATCATCTGGAAGACGAGCGCCACGCCCTGCGTAAGGCCCTGCCGGATGCAAAAGACGTGTACGGTTCGCAAGACCTCGAAGAACGAGAGCGGCGCATCGTCGATTTCAGCGAAGGCAAATACCGCATCTTGGCGACCAAGCCGCAGCTCGCCGGCTCTGGAACCAATTTCCAGTTTTTCTGCAACCGGGCGATTTACAGCGGTCTTGATTTCAAATTCCGCGACTTCATCCAATCGGTGCATCGCCTGCAACGCTATGGCCAGACGCAGACGGTCGTTATCCACATGATTCATACCGACGCCGAAGATCACGTCGTGCAGACGTTAATGGACAAATGGCGCCGGTATGACGAACTCATTGCCCGCATGCGCAGCATAGTGCATGAGTTCGGTTTGACCAGCGAGGCGTTAGTTTCTGGTCTTCAGCGCACCCTGGGCGTACATCGGCAGGAATGGCGCGGGGACGAATCCTGGCTAATCAACAATGACACCGTGGCAGAGTCATTTAATTTGGCGGATGAATCGCTGGACATGATTCTGACCTCGATTCCATTTGGCAACCACTACGAATATGTTGCCAAGCTCAACGATTTCGGCCACAACCCGGACGATGACGCCTTTTGGCAGCAGATGGATTACCTGATCCCGCACCTCTACCGTGCCCTGCGCCCCGGTCGCATCGCTGCCATCCACGTCAAAGACCGGCTGATGTTTGCCCATCAAAACGAGTGGCATACGCCCATCATCTACCCATTCTCAGACGACTGCAACCGGGCGTTTATGCGACATGGGTTCATCCCCTACGGGCGGATAACGGTTGCTACTGATGTTGTACGGGAAAACGCCTCTACCTATCGCCTGGGCTATACCGAAATGTGCAAAGACGGCTCTGCCAAGTCGGTAGGAATGCCGGAATATGTCCTGCTGTTCCGCAAGCCGCAAACGAACGCAACCAAGCTCTATTCCGATGTACCGGTCAGGCGGGGCAAGGACAGCTACAGCCGCATGGAATGGCAAATTGATGCACATTCGTTCTGGCGCAGTGACGGCGATCGCCAGCTGACCCCGAAAGAACTTATCGCCCTGAACCCCGAAAAGCTGTTAGGGATGGACACCGGCGCCATCTATCGCTGGTGGCGTGAATTCAGCCGAACGCACGCCTACAACCATCCTGCTCACATCGAAGCCGGCGAGATTCTGGAAAATGGTGGCAAAGACCGCCTGCCGGCTCACTTTGGCCTTATGCTCCCGCAGGCACCGGAGTCGCATGAGGATTACATCTGGACGGACATCCTCTTCATGCGCACCCTGAACATGGAGCAGGCCCGCCGGCGTGTCGAAAAGCACGTCTGCCCGCTTCCGCTGGACATCGTGCGGCGCTGTATCAATCGCTTCACGAATCCAGGCGAGCTTGTCTATGACCCCTTCGCCGGGATCGGAACCGTGCCCTATGTGGCCGTTGACATGGGGCGCCGGGGCGCCGGCGTCGAGTTGAACCCGGACTATTTTGACTTTGCCGTGCGTTACCTGACAGCAATTGAGCAGGAGCACCGGGCGCCAACGCTGTTCGATCTTACTGCCTTTGCCGCCAATGGCAACAGCCATAGCTCGGATGCTGTAGATGCCTATGAGCTGGAGATTGCCGCATGAAAGCATTCCCCGACCGCCCCTACGCCCTGTTCGTCTTGGCCCTGCTCAATCTGACGTTTGCCATCGCCATCGTCGTCTTCGTCGGCAAGGTGCTCCGGTGAACTATGCCAGATGAAACCCCTCCGTAGTCGCCTTTTTGCCGCCCTGCCTGGCGGCGCATCCGTTACCATCCTATCACTCATTTTGGAGGTATTGCTACCATGACAGACTTCCACCCCTACC
>CAYSOB010000061.1:0-3055 GCA_964432575.1 uncultured Candidatus Saccharibacteria bacterium | reverse complement strand
GATTTTCGGAGACGCGCGCGCCCTGGTAGGTGAACCGCCACCGGCCTTTGCCCTTATGCTCGACCGTGCCGCCGGCCGCGCGAAAATCTTGGCGCTGGCGACGGTTTGCGCCACCGCCTCCGAAGTCGACCGACCGACCGATGGCCCGCGCGATGGCGACCCACGGAATCGCGGACGAGTACGAGTCCCCGACCTGTTTACCCGTCTCGCCCTCTTTGCCTGGGGCGATGCTCACGACCTAGCGCCGCTTTCGCATCCGCCGGATTTTCGCCATGTACCGGCGCGCGGCGACCGATCCCTTCACCAGGCGCGCGCGACCGCGCCGCGTGCCGCTGCGCCGGCGCTTGCGCGCCACGGCCTTGGTCCGCGACTTGCGCCGACGACGCGCCGCGCTCCGCATTCCGCCGCGCGAGCCGGCCGCCTTGGCCGCCATCAGGCGCGCCGCTGCGGTTTGCTGGCCCCAGGCCACCGCGTTCAGGAGTCCGCCCATCAGTCACCTCCGAGCATGGCGCGACCGTTCGCGCCGCGCTGCTTGTTCATGAACTTGCGCCACTCGTCGGGGTGAGTGTACGGGTTCGGCGGCTCATTGCCAGCCGCGTGCGTCAACCCAGCACGGCGCACCCGAGCCATCTTCAGACTGTTCGCCAGGTCCTTCACCAGGTCCTGCGTCTCCGAGACCGACGCTTCGAGCAATTCGACGCGCGAGACGACGGAGCGCGCCGACCGAGCCGAGGATGCCGCATCGGCCACCACACGCCGGGCAACGAGGAAGCTCAGCACGGGCGCAGCAATCGCACTCAAGGCACAGAAAATAACGATCCACACTGTGAACCTCCGATTGACGCTGTCGATTGAATGTCAAATTTCTGTTGACAGTATCTATTTGACAACAATGGGCTGTGGAAATCACTCTCCTTTTCGCGCCGAGCCCGCGCCGCGCGGCGCAAAGCCTTGCGCGAGCGCTGGCGGCGCTCTGGAGATATCCCCAACTTTGTCCACAGGCTGACGGAGCGCCCCGGAGGGGCGATCAGAGGGTATTGGCCGAGCGCCCTGACGGGCGCAGAAAAAAGCCCCCAGGCGTGAGCCAGGGGGCCAGGGGGCGCGGGGAGCGCGCCAGGGAGATTAGATCGTCAGGCGGGTCAGGTAGGCGTTCAGCGTGAACTGCGACGCGCCGGCCGTGATGTTCGACACGTAGACGCCGACCGAGTCACCGGGCCGCAGGATCTCGGGCCGGTCGAATTGCCAGCCCACGGCCGGCCGCGCGGTGATGCCGCTGCCGCTGCCCTGGGCCTTGCTGAGCTGCCATTGCGACCACTGCGAGCGATAGATCGCCGCGTTGATCGTGTACGCCTCGCCGGCCGCCAGGTTGGCGTTCGCGTTGGCGCTCAGGTTGTGCAGGAGCCAGAGCTCGCCGGCCGGCACGGTCAGGTTCGTGCCGGTCACGGCCCACGCGCCGTTCAGGTTGGCGACATTGGTCGTCGCGCTGCGCGCTTCGACTTTGTCAAACTGGTACAGCGCGGTCAGGTCGATGTGCCCGACGACGACCGGCGAGAGCTGTGTTGGGTTGTCGCCCGAGCTCTTGCTTCCGAGCAAGTCCAGCAGTCCGCGCGGGTACCGCTGGATCGTCAACGGGCCGGCCACGGTCAGGTGTCCGTGACCTGGCACACAGCGCGGAAGGTGATAGCGCCGCCGGTCGGGTTGCGGCAGCGGATCACCAGGCGATCACCGGGCGCGCCATAAGCCTGGTACAGGAAATCGTCGGGCACGGTCGGCATGGAGGTCTTCACGGTCGGCGGCGATTCCTCGAGGAGGATCGACGGGCCCACCTGGATCGTGATGAACGCGCCCGTGGCGCTCGCCACGCAACCGATGCTCACGAGCGCCGGGCCGCGCAGGTACTCGAACGCGGAACCGGACAGCAGATTGTCGTTGCTGCCAGCCGCAGCGACCGAGGTTTCTTTCTGGATGACGCCGCTCATTTGCAGTCGAGCCTCCGAGTGATGGTGCGGAACCGTCGGCCGCCGCGCGTTGTGGTGCGTCGGCTCGTGACGGGGTTGCTGCACCGGCTCTTGCGCTTGCGCTTCTTCTCAGCGCACTCGCATTTGTCGGTGCCAGGTCGCGACGGTACCCCATAGGGTTGACCCATCGTCAAGGGGTCGGCGATAGGATCAGGCGATTGGACGCGACCGGGCTTTCGGTCCACTGTGCCGCCCGGATTGAACAACCACGGGAGAAGCTGAAATGGATCGGGTAACCCACTACCTCCAGGCCGCCCAGGCGCAGGCGCGGGCGTCGGCTGAGGCGTGCGAGGCAGCGTACGCGGCCCTGGCGCAGGCGCAGGCGTTCTCGGATTGGGTGTCGGTTCAGGCGTCGGCAGGGCTACTTCGTCCGGCAGCGGAAAGGGTGGCGCATGAGGTCCGCGATCTGGAACGGGAAATTGCCTCGGCCGTGATCGCGGCACAGCGGGCGGTGCGGGCACTGGAGCGCCAGGAGGCCGAGTAGGCTTGTTCCGATAGCGACGGCGCGGCCCTGGTGTCCGCTGGGGAGGCAGCGGATACCAGGGATCGTCGGTCAGCACGCCAGGAACGAAGATGGTGAACCACCACGGCAGGGTCTTCACCCATCCCGGAAGCCGAGGGATCACCACATCGGGGTTCGGCACCGACGTCGGGAAGCCAGTGAAGGACTCCCAGCCCCAGTCTTTGCTGTAGGGCATGTTCGGGATGCCCGAGTCGCGCGCCCAGTCATCATAGCGCTGCGCGTTGGTGTCGGTGTCCGGCACCGGCGGCACCCACGGCTCAGGCAGCGGCGAGATTTGCGGCACGCGCGTGCGTTTCTTTCTGCGCTTGCGCCCGCGCGTGCGCGGCCCGCGCGGCTGCAGCGCCATCCACGCGGCCCAGCCCCAGCCAGGGAAGGACGAGCTCGTGGCCGGCGGCGCATCCGCAACCGAAGGACCGCCGGTCAAGCCGCGCGCGTACTGTTGCCCGATCCGGATGGCGCGATTTTCGGAGACGCGCGCGCCCTGGTAGGTGAACCGCCACCGGCCTTTGCCCTT
>CAYSOB010000060.1:0-3115 GCA_964432575.1 uncultured Candidatus Saccharibacteria bacterium | reverse complement strand
CTTCTCCTTGGCCTCCGGCCGCTGGGCGTAGGCGCGCTTCTTCTCCTTGACCTCCGGCCGCTGGAAATAGGCGCGCTGCTTCTCCTTGAGACGATCAGCCAGACACGCCCGGCAGTATCGCCGCGGCTTCTTGCCCGCATACGTGACGGGGGTCTCGCAAACGACACATGCCGACGTCTTCATGCCGCCCTCCGCAAGGGGACGACCGCCAGCGGCGGCACGTGATAGCAGGTGACCTTGCGGTCGTTGCCGCAGCGACGCCGGCTCGAGTTGCCCCACAGGGTCCGCAGCTCCTGCGCCAACACCGACCACGGCAGCGCATGCACGCGCTCGGCCCTGCACCGCTTGCGGTAGGCCTGGTCGAGCGCCTGGACCGTCTGCAGGCCGGTGAGACCCGACTGGCGACAGTGCCGGTCGAAATCGGCGGCGGCCGCAGCGGCCGAGACGCGGGTCAGGGGCTTGGGCCGCGGGGCCGCCCCCTCGACCCGTGCCGGGGCCGGGGGAGCCTCCCTGGCCGGGGAGGCTGCCTTCGGGGCAGGGAGGGCGGCCCGGCCCGCCTCACGGGCGAAGACCTCGCAGGCCGCCACCAGCACCCGGCGAGCGTGCGCCTGGTCATCGCCGTCGACCCAGATCCGATAAGTGCGGTCGACGGTCGGGAGATCGAAATGGAAAGGCGGAGGCACAGCCCCCTGTGGCCTCCGCCTCCCGCCCCCGAACAGTGATTTGAGATCCAGCATGCGTCGCGTCCCAAAGGGCCGGCACAGCCGGCTGTTGCGGGGTGGTTCGTGGGGACTGACGCAACGGACGCTACGGGGACTGTTGCCGCGGGGACACTCTGCAACGCAGAAACCGCGAAAGTTGGCTTGCATGAACAACAAATGACACTCAGGGTAGAGCAAATCTCTAAGCTGCGGCCTCACCTTCGGTGTCCAGGATGAAGTCATTCGCCGTCACGAGCCCGGCTGTCGCCAGGCAAATACGCTGCATGATTGCCTTCTTCGGGACGCGAGCCCCCCGCAGGTAGCGGTGCATCGAGACCGGGGTAACCCCAACCTCTTTCGCGAAGTCGGCCGCTGACTTTTCCACAGCGATGAGGTAGTCGGCGAGGGTCATGGTTTGACGTTAACCGAATTGGTCATACTAGTCAAGAGAAGGGCTAAAAGACCAAATTGGGCGGGGGTGGGCGACGCAGACATCGCCGGCTGAGAACGCATCTGTTGGCTGACGTTCTGCAACCACCCCGCCCACTCTTGCCGCTGCTCAACATTCCCGCACCCAAGCAACGGCAGTGCCGCCAAGAGCGCCGATAGAACCTTTGCCGCCATCGCCCCCCCCCTACGATTCGTCGTGCGTCGTCTGGTCCATGATCTCCTTGAGGCGAGCCTTTCCTGAGAAATACTGCATCAAGCCGAATGCTGTGGAGACGATGACACCCAGCCAGCAAGCCCACGAGATTGCGCTCCAAAAGCCAAGGGCTTGAGGCGGGACGTTCTGTGCGAATGCGAGATCCTTCGCCAAGTTGATGTTGAAGCCAAGGAGTCCGGCCGCGGTTGAAAAGCAAATAGCTGCGATCGTCTGCGTCTTCGACAAATCGCGCATGTCGGCCTCGCTCAACGGATACCCCCTCATGCGCCGCCTCCCTGGTATGAGTTCCAAGGTGCTCCCAGCGCGGCTGGGTCTTCGACGCAAGGGGTTTCTCGCCGGCGAGTTTGTTGCGATGCTCCAGGGCTCAAGAGTCGCCCGCGGGCCGACAACGGGCTGGGGCTCCCGAATGTCTCCGCCCCAGCCAAACTCCGGCTGCTTAGGATTTGGGCTTTTTGCCATTGGCCCGCTCGCCCCCATCGGCATCGAGCTCCGCCATGAGCGGAACCATGACCTCCCCGAGTATTCTGTGTAAGTCCATCGCGACAGGGATGGGAAGCATCAGAGCGGTGCGGAATAGCGAAGGGGTTTGCTCCTGGATCTGCTCGGCAAACGCCAACCGCACGCCGTGAGCGCTCGCGCCGATGTAGAACCGGTTGGCGTAGACTGCAGGCCCGGCGATGGCCTGGAAAGTCTCGTTCGGGATCGGCTCGCCCAACCGCTCGGCCGCTGCCTGCGGCTCGGTGTCCGACTCGTCCGACATCGTGCGTCCCCCGCGCCGTTCGCCCTCCGCCCATCCTGCCTTCTCCTCCATCGGTTGCAAAGGGCTTAGTCGGGATCGAGATCCGCGATGCTGTGCGCCAAAATTACCATTACGGTTTTCTCTTGACAATGAACCAAAATGGTTCTACTTCATCATCACCCGCCGCAAATCCCCAATCACGGCACGGCAGCGGGACGGGGGCTCCCAAGCCCCTCCCTCAGCACGGGAGCCCCCGACACGCCGGAAACAGGGCCAGGCGTCCCAACCACAAGGGATGCTCACAAATGGACGATCTGATCGATGGATACCTACACGGACGCTCTGGAGGCCTTGAGGATCCAAGCCACGGCCCTCGCTGGCATGATGGCTGGCGATACGGACGCGCGGCGTTCGTACGAGCGCGCGAACGATCTTCGGCGCACGGGTCTTCCCTTGTGCCTCACGGCCGAGCCCTCCCCGGCGGACCTCGAGCGCAACGTCGCCCGGCTCCGGGTCGCCATTAGGACGGAGCACCGGATGGCGATGTGCCGGGACTGGTGCTACGACCCCATCCGGCATGAGCAACTGATTCGACTCCTCAAGGGCGAGCAGGCCCTCCTCGACGCCCTCATGCTCGCGAGGGCCGCATGACCCCCGCCCCCCACGCCACGCCCCTCCAGGCCGCCATCGCCGGCGTCATCGCCCAGGCCCATGCCGAGGGCGCCCGCTACGGCCTGTCGGCGAGCCTCGTGTTCCGCATATGGGCCCGCGGGCAGTCGCTCGATGAGGCGATGAAGCGCGCTCGGGCCGAGGCCCGCCAGCACGGCCTCGCCGTCGAGTGGGTCATCAAGATTTGGGAGGCCGGCGCCGACGTGGCGACGGTCATGGACAAGGCCCAGGCGCACGCGGGGAGGCCGCAGTGAAAAGCGAGGCCCTCGCCGCCGCCGATTGGCTCGTCATGCTCCTGCAGACGCTATCCGCCTGCCAAATCCGCGGCACGGCCGAGCGCGC
>CAYSOB010000059.1:0-3193 GCA_964432575.1 uncultured Candidatus Saccharibacteria bacterium | reverse complement strand
CTGGCAGCGTCGGCCGGCGTGCTCAGCGGAGCGGGCACCGGCACGATTGTGATCAAGGGGGGCAACGTCGCAACCACGCGGATCACGGCCTCGACCGACGCGGACGGCAATCGCACGGCGGTCACCCTGTCGTTGCCAACCTGAGTCGCCACCATGTTTACCGGGACCTACTTCCCGCTCAGCTACTTCGCGCCGACCTACTGGCCGGGCACGGGGTCCACATATCCGGACTTGCTCACGGCACTGGTCGCGTACCTCCTGAGCGAAAGCACGGTTGCGGACCTGTTCACGCCGGGCTACGGCGATGGTGGCTATGGCCGGGGGCCTTATGGGGGGCAGGTCGCAATCCACGCGGATGAGGCACCCGCGACAGCCACGCCGCCTTACCTGGTTGTCGGCAACTACGCGGAGCCGCTTCCCGGGCGAGCCGTCGACGACGCGAGTGTGACCCTCACGGTCGTGGTCGTGACCAATTCGCTGGACGACGCCCGGACGTTCGGCACGGCCGTCAAGGCAGCCATCGACAGCCCCAACGACAACCCGCGCGCCCTGGAGCGGCAGCCGCTTCGGTGGCAGACCGGGCATGAGATCACGGCACTTCGCGAGGGCACGCGGCCGTACAAACTGGCCGGGATCGGCAGAGGCGGCAGAGCGGCGTTCGTCGAGGAGATCGAGTACACGTTCCTCATCGACCCTGATTGACGCATGGCGATCGAGTACCGGATCTACCAGAACGACCTCGCCGGCGGTCCTGTCGACCTGACGGCCCCGGTCGATACCGTGTCGGGCCTGACCTGGGATAGCGACACACTCCCAGGCGGTGCGGCGGGCGAGTGGCTCGTCCGGGCCTACGACACCGTTACGGGCCTGGAGTGCGGCAACGGCGACGCGCGGATCTCGGTCAGGCTAAGCGCCGACGGTGACGACCTCTCGAGCCTTCCGAACGCTCCGGTCGGTCTGACGGCGCGTGCCACGGCGGGCGGTTCCGTGCTCGTCGAATGGACCTACAACCCGGGCGGTCAGGGCTCGATCCCCACGGGCTTTCACGTCTACGCGGGGACGCCCTCGATCGACTACACGACGTCCCTTGCCATCATCCCCGCCGATCTCTCCCGACTGGGCCGAACCTACCGAGCGACGCTCTCGGGTCTCACCGATGGAGCCTCGTACGAGGTCGGAGTGCGTGCCTTTAGCGCGGCGGGCGAGGAGAGCAATGCCGCCGTGGTGACCGTCGCCGCGACGAGCACGGGACCGAGCGCCGTGACGTCGCTTGCGGCTGTGAGCGTGTCTTGATCTGACTCCTTCCCGGTTCTCACTCGGCACAGATCGGAGGGCCCTCACGTGGCCGCGACCAATCGCTTCATCAATGTGACGTCCTGCTCCTTTACCCCCTCGGGCGGATCGCTCACCAACATCAAGGGCGTCCAGTCCGTCTCGCTCAATCCCAACACGCAGGAGGTGAAGGGGTCGGGTGACGGCGATCTGTTCAACACGTTCGCGGGCGTCGTCGGAATCGACTACACGGTGACGATCGAGGTCATCAACCCGGCCGCACTCAACGCGATCGCACCCGGGACGATCGGCTCTCTGGTCTTCACGATGAACGACGCCCATAATGGCGCGACGACCGGGCAGGGAGCGATCATCTACACGATCAGCAACGCGGTCTTCGCACCGCAGACCCTGACGGCCCCCCACCGCCAGCTCGCCACCAACCAGTACCAGTTCGGCACCTACTCCACAGACGGCACCACGTCGCCTGTGGCCGTGGCTGCCGCGTGACCCGAGAGACGCCATGACCGAAGCTGTCAAGCCTGCGATCGCCCGACCGGATGCCGTGCTCATGCCGATGGCGGTCGCGACGAAAGCCGCGTCCGAGGAGGCCCAGCGCCTCCTCTGGTACAAGACCCAGTTCGGCCCCGTGCTCCAGAGCCGCCGCGTCTTCGCCCGGCAGTGCCACGGTGGCAGGGATGTGCTCCTGAGTCCGGAGGGAGCCGACGTCACCCTTTACTTCCCCCAGGAACACCCGCGAGCCGGCCAGGAACGCTACCGCTGGGAACCCCAGGACGGTGGGATCCAGTTCGGCTACTTGCTCGAGGACGACCCGCCCGATGCCTCTTGATGAAGTGACGCTCCGTCGCCCGGATTTCGTGGAGGGCGAGCCCGTCGTCCTGGCTGACGGGCAGACCTGGCAGCTTCGACGGCCGCTCGTGCGGTTCACTCCGGCGGACACGGATTCCGGGTTCGCCGTCGTCCTCTCGCTCAATAACGATCCCCAGTACGGCTCGCTTTATCGTCGATACGAGGCGGTCGAGCCGGGCTCCCCCGTGATGGCCGAATCGCTGGCCCTCGCTCGTGCCGTCCTCCTCGCGAACTACGAGCTGACCCCCGAGCAGGTCGGCGAGCTGATCCAGTTCGGAGCGTCGGACGACGATCCTGAAGGCTGGCGGATCCGCGAGGAAGTCATGGCCGTCTGTCTCGGCATGGGAAAAGGACGCTCGGACGCTGGCGAAGAGTGATCGCGCTGGCGTCCGGGTGCCTCCCCTGGACGGATGGGATGCGGCTCGACGATTACCATGACGCGATTGTCTTCCGGGCTTACGGCACACCACCGGCTGATGAGTGGGTCGAGGAGCTGAAGCTGGCCAAGGCGGCGGCCTCGCTCAGAGGTTTTGGTTGATATGCCGAAGAACTATTCGATTCGCTGGACCATCGACGATACCCAGGCGCGGGGCGTCTTCCGCCGCGGCAACTCCGAAATGGAGGCCCTCGAGCGGCGCGTCCTGAAGACGGCCGGGTCCATCGAACAGATGCACCAGCGGGTGGCCGCTTCGTTCGGGCGGAACTACGCGGCTCAAGGTCAGGCGGCCCACGCCGCTGCGGCCGTCGCCGTGCGTGCGACGACCAAGAAGGTCACCGACATCGAGGCGATCGAGCTGCGGTGGTCGGTCCGCGATTACAAGTCGCGAGTCAGGGCCGAACGAGACAAGCAGCGGCTCGACGACTTCGCGCGGGCCCGGCACGCCAAGGCGATCAAGGACCGGGAGACTCTCGAACTGGCGTGGCTTGCCCGCGAGTACAAGGAACGGGTCGCCCACGAGCGAAGGAAGGAAGCCGCTGCCCTCGGTCCCAACGGACGTCTGGCTCAGGTGCAACGCCGGTCCCTGTCCGAGGAGCAGCTTCAGATCGCGGC
>CAYSOB010000058.1:0-3264 GCA_964432575.1 uncultured Candidatus Saccharibacteria bacterium | reverse complement strand
ATTCGCCCCTCGCTATCGACTTCTCCACGCAGAACGCGGGTCTTGAGGTTTCCGCTGACGGACCAAAAGTCGTCCCGCACCCCCTTATAGGCCAGAACGGTGCCATTCTCGGTCAGGGGAAGATGACTGGAGAGCATGAAGTCGTAGAGTTCATTAGCGGCGCGACTGGAAGGGTTTGCGGCGAGACGGTCCATGAATCGCTCGAACGGCTTAAGGTCGCCGCGCTCGGCATAAATAGCGACCACTCGCTTGGCCACCGCGCTGGGCACTTCCCGCCCCTTATAGATCACAGCATCGCCGTCGATGCGGAAGTTGGTATTGTCTGCCACAACCTCCGCGAAGGTCTTCGAAGCCTTCAACGCTCCCTCCGTGTCCCCCTTAAGCAGACACAGGCGAACTCGGTTAAAGTCGGGGTGATCCTTAGTGAATACGACGGTCGAGCCGTCGGCGCGGAACGCCATAAGGACGTTCGCATTGATGGTGTAGCTGGTGATCTTGTTCATAATGTCGGGTCTTTCCTTGGTTAGGTGAGAGGAGAATAACGGATCGGCGGGAGAACTCAAACTTTTTCTTCGAAGAATTTGCCAAGGCAGGTAGGGCAGCAGAAATGAAGCCGCTCTTTATCAAAGGAGAACGAATGTTCGGGCTTGCGGAAGCGAGTCACGGTGAGCCAGTTGACGAAGTCGGGGGAGCCCCCAAAATAAACCGTGCCGTCACTTTCTTCGGTCTTTTTGCACTGGTCGCAAATCCAGCGTTCGATATTGACTTCCATCAATTCCAGCGAAGGGGACGCTCGTTTTTAAACGAGTGGGGAATTCGCTCTCTTTTTGAAGAAAGTTTTTCCTTTTTGTAGATGGCGCGTGTAATATAGGGTGAGCATGGAAAAGAAAGCTAAAAGAGGTCGCTGCGGAGCTTGGAATCTAAACTACCACCTAGTTTGGACCCCGAAGCGTCGCGCCCCAGTTTTGAAGGGGTTGATCGCTACCGACCTCAAAGAGCTGATCGTCCAAAAGGCTACCGAACTCGGACTCGAAATCAAAGCCATAGAAGCAATGCCCGATCACGTTCACGTATTTGTATCTAGCATTCCGCAACTTTCGCCGCATCGTATAGTGAAAGCGTTCAAGGGTCTAACCTCTAACGTTCTCCGCAAAAAGTACCCCCAACTCCTCAAGCTCCCCAGCCTGTGGTCTAGCTCGTACTACTGCGGTAGTGTTGGCGAAGTTTCCGAATCCGTCGTCAAAGCTTATATTGA
Organism: uncultured Candidatus Saccharibacteria bacterium; assembly: GCA_964432575.1. Taxonomy (GTDB): domain Bacteria; phylum Patescibacteriota; class Minisyncoccia; order Phycocordibacterales; family UBA1006; genus CALMMZ01. The sequence continues at coordinate 2,009 of CAYSOB010000058.1, read as the reverse complement.
GGCTCAGAAGAGGTCGTGAAGGTCGTCCAAATCATGCTCTCGCCAACTCCAGCGCAGGCCACGCTAATCCAGAAGCAGCTTGACGAGCATCGACTCTTGTATAATACTTGTCTCAGTAAGAAAATCAAGGCTTGGACCGAAGAAAAGAAAAACGTGTCAGCGTACGACCTTATCAAAACCGAAATCCGACCCCTCAAAGATAGCGGCGCAATCTCTAATTACAGTTCCCTACAGCAAACGATTCGTCGGCTAGACAAGGCATATTCGGCGTTCTTCAAGAAAAACACAGGATTCCCGCGCTTCAAAAACAAGGATCGCTTTCGCACGATAGAATATACGTACGGAGACGGATGCAAGATTCGCTGCGACAAACTCTACCTTCAAAATGTCGGTGAGATCGCGTGTTTATCCCCTCGGGCTCCAGAGAAAGTTAAGGGCCTATCTATAACCAAGAGCGGCAGGCGCTTTTACGTCAATCTGTATTACGAATATGCTGGCGATACTGGAGTTGAGAGGCAAGGAGCGGATGTCGGTCTCGATTTTGGTCTTAAGACGTTCATCACGACTTCGGACGGCGAAAAATTTCAAGCTCCTAAACCGCTAAAACGCGCCCTACGCGAGCACAATAAGATTCATCGCCGTATTCATAAAGCCAAGAAGGGGAGTCCTTTGCGAGCCAAACACAAACGGACCCTCGCGAAGGTCCAGCGTAATATTGCCAACCGTCGCAAAGACTTCAACCACAAACTCTCCCGTTCGCTGGTAAATCGCTACGACACAATCGTCGTCGAGGATATAAACCTAGCCGATCTTCTGACCGCAATCCCGAATATTAACCGAACCTATAACGACTTGGGATTTGGGCAGTTACGTCAATTTTTGACTTACAAAGCTGAAAACGCTGGTAAGGTGTGCATCCGAGTAAACCCCGCATACACGACGCAAGAGTGTTCGTCGTGTGGTAGGCTGGTCGAAAAGGATTTGAGCGAGCGAACGCATGTCTGTCCCTGTGGCCACACAGAGGATCGAGACGTCAACGCTGCCAAGAACATTTTGAGACGAGGGCTAGCGTCTCTTTCTGCTGGAACTGGTTTCAGTTTTGGTTAGAATAGAAGCCCCCGAATTTATTCGGGGGAGTAGTCACGTAAGAAGTTATGCCCTATCAGCTTGAAAAGTCAACCCTTTTTGACACCATCGGACATGGAATCTGTCTCTGTCATAGTCCCGACCCGAAATGAGCCGCTTGAACGTTTTGAGCGAACGTTACGAACGCTACGAAATACTCAGGCGATCCAGCACGAGATTATTGTGGTCGACGATAATTCCGATCTGGATTTTGCGCCGCTATGTGCGCGATACGACGCAAAACTGAGACGAATGCCCGCTCGCGTGGGCCTACACGCGCTAATCGAAGAAGGCGTGGCTCTGGCGACCAAACCCTTCATCTTTATCATCGACGCGCACATGGAGTTTTACGACAACCAGTGGGACCTCGAAATGTGGCAGACCCTCGAAGCGAATCCTTTCGTTCAGACCTGCCACGTAAGTCACGCAATCGGTCACGGGGTTGCTGGAAGAGGCTCTATTCTCCAAACGCCAGACTCATACGACTGGCTGGAGCCAAAGTGGGCGAAGTTCGACTCGGGTGAAATTGACGTTCCGCTGGGGGCCTGCTACGGGTGGAGGAAGTCTTGGTTTCAGTATTTGCGCGGCGTAAAGGGGCTGCACAATTACGGAGCGAACGAAGCATTTCTAGCCTTGAAGAATATCGCGGCGGGCGGCTCTAATATTCTCTTGACTTCCGAGGTGGGTCACGACTATAATAAGCTCCCCACGACCGAACGCGAAACCAAGTGGCGTCACGCCTCGATTCTGCTAAACAAGGCCACGATTTACCACCTGATTCTCGACGGCGTAATCGAAAAACCAAAAATAATAGAACCAGTCGAAAAACACGTCGATGTCGCCCGACTGGCCCCGCTAAAGAATGACCTCGCGGCCATCCTGTC
>CAYSOB010000057.1:0-3389 GCA_964432575.1 uncultured Candidatus Saccharibacteria bacterium | reverse complement strand
CCTTCAACGGTGATGGTAACCTGTGTACCATCCTGGTTAAATGTTGCTGTTGCTTTTGGTTGTTTTGTACTCACTTTTTAAAATTTAAGATTGTTTAACAAATTTTTATCTGAGTTCAGATTATCACATAATTAAAATATGTCAATCCCCTCTTATATACAAAAAACCCAGATAATCCGGTAAGGGACTATCTGAGCTTAATTAAATCCAACTCATGAAAAATTTGGTACATCCGCACTATTCACTTCCCTGCTATCCTATCATAGTGCGTTAAAATTGTCAATTAACCCTTATTTCATAAGCTTTTTTATATCTTCCACCAGCTGAAATGCATGACTTGCCGGGTCTACATTGGGGTAAATTGTGGCAATAACTCCTTCTGGGTTAATAACATAGGTGATTCTCTTGCTAAAAATGATCCCAGACGCGTTATACGCCTCTATGGCAGTCTTTTCTGGGTCGGATAGCAACATGAACGGTAATTCATATTTTTCGCGAAATTTGGCGTGTGAAGCGGGCGAATCCTTGGAAATTCCTAATACCACAATACCTGCTTTTTCAAAATCGTTATACATATCACGGATCATGCAGGCTTCCTTGGTACAACCTGGCGTATCATCCTTTGGGTAAAAATATACCACCACAAACGACCCTTTGAATTCTGATAAGGTTCGCACGGTACCTGTGTGATCTGGTAATGAAAAATCTGGCGCAATCATTCCTGGTTGTAATAGTGACATAAAATTTAATAGTTACGGATAATACCGACAGTATATCATAAACCACTCGCAGTTGATTCTTTCTATTAACCAGGTATACTTTTATTAATAAAAATCGTACCCCATGTCCCTTACAAAAAACAATAAACTACACCCTCATCTGGGCATCATGAGTAAACATCATTTAATACCCAGACAACGCCTTAAAAAATTCTACGGAAAAGGATTTGTTATGAAAAATAACATTCTCCGCTTGTGGAGGTTCCGTCACGATGCCTGGCACGTACTGTTCAGACAAATGACTTTGAACGAAACCATTACGTACCTCCGGCAGAAAAAGGCAAACGCCTATGGATACAACACCGTCGTATGGCGCGTCTTGTTCCATGACCTAACCCACGCAGAAGCAGTCCGATTGTTAACCCGGGTAGGCAACATAATTCGCAAAAAAGATTCTTTTGTAGAATTTGATGCCACCCACTCAAACCGATCAAAAACTTGTCCAAAAAAGAAACCAAAACACGGATCAAAAAAGAAATCCTATGGCCACCTGCGCGTTGCCTGACCGTCCTTTCAAAAAAATAGAGGATTGTAAAAACCACCAATAAATTTATTTATGGTGGTTTTTATTTTGCGTACTTATTTATTTCTTTTGATTCCCCCACTGCCACCGCGGTTTTTCGCCAGTTTTGTAGGCAATACCGATAAATGCAGTAGTTAAAATAATCAACGGTAACACAAACATCAGCATGATTTCTTTTTGATTATTCCAGTCTACGGATGATGACAACACGATCAAAATCACGACATAGACAATCGTAATTCCCCATCCCTGCCATGTTACTGGGGTCCATCCCCAGCCGTAAGATTTTCGTTTGAAGTAGAGGGTTTTCATATTGAAATTATAGCATAAATAAAAACCACAAATATGGTTTTTATTTATGCTATACACTAAAACAATTCAGAGTGACTTCCAATATCAACCAAAACTAATATGAGTTCATTATTATAAATTTTATATACAAGTAATAGATCACTTTGAATGTGACATTCGCGATATTCTTTTAAGTCACCAGTTAATTGGTGATCGCGATATTTCTGAGGTAATTTTTTCCCAGATTGTAAAAGATTAATTACTATTTCGATTTCATTAAACGCTTTCGGTTTCAACCCACTTCGTTTAATTTTCTTAAATGATTTTTCAAACTTTTTAGTCGTACGCAATAAATACATTCCTGTATTATATCAAATCTTTTATCAATTCACGAGCATTCTTATAAGATTTCCCAGACTTAATAGCCTGTGCAACTTCACGATCCCACTGTGCACGAATTTTCTTTGGGTCTTTCATAGGACGAAACGGTAGCGCCTGATCCTGTACTACCTGTGTCAGGAAAACCTTAATAGCTCCAGACATATCAAAACCAAGCCCTTCAAGGGTTTTGTGTGCTTGTTTTTTTAATTTTTCATCGATTCGTACATTTAAAGTAGTCATGTATATGAGTATATACATAGTGCGCACATTGTCAATACAGTTATCCACACCTATTTCACAATACTATGCACTTCACCGTCAATGGTTCTATGGTAGAATACTATTATCCAGAAAGATCGATCTGGTATTTTATTAGAGTAATAATAATATCTATGAAGAAAAATTCAATAAGAACCACTAAAGATATTGCTAAAAAGGCATCTTCACTTCTACGGGATCAACGAGTAAGCCAAAAAACAAAATCTGTAGCTGGATCAGCAATAGTCAACAGGAAGAAAAAATAAAGAGGGACTTGAGCAAAAAATACTGGCTTATGTAGAGCTTGAGGGAGTGAGAAAATCAGAATGAATTATTTCAGAATAGCAACTTCAAGATAGCGACAGAAAGGTATTGCCTCGCTTAAAAAGAACCGATTTATCGGTTCTTTTTTATATTTATATATGAGTTCATTAAAAATATAATTGACTCGTTTAATTTACCTATGAATTCAACCATCTCTTTTAGATAATCTTCTTTTTCACTTAATACTAATTGATCTAATAAATATTTTTGAATAATTGCATCACAATAAAAAAATCTGCTAGATCTCATTTGAAAGGTATTAACATAACAACAGTTTTGGTTAGTTTCATTTTTTGCCTCGTTATAAAACTTCTCCACAAACCAGTCTCTCAATATCTCCTTATCATCATAATGAAAAGAAATCTCGTCACGCACTTTTTTAATCTTCCATAAAAAAGAGTTATCATCTTTATCAAATTCAGAAAACGAAATAAGACAAATTTTATTCCATGAATCTAAATTATTTTTATGAATTTTACTTTCAATCAACTTAAAATCAATACTTTTTATAAGATCTTTTTTCTTATGAATATATTTAATAGCTTCTCTAATCAATCCAATCATTAGTCGATGCACTTGTAATTTTAAACCACCTAATTCTCCATTTCTAAATGTTAAACCTTCATTTTCCTGAACAAGATATTTTTCTTCACAATGTCTATAAAAAATCATGAGGCCTTTTAGATCATTAAAAATAAGACCTAGCGTAAGAAAGAAATTATCAATTTCATTTATTTCAGATCTATTTACAAGCTTAGATGGCCTTATTGTATCTATTTTTATATCATTTAATTCTTCCATAATAATTACGATTTCCTAATTATCTCCTTCTC
>CAYSOB010000056.1:0-3484 GCA_964432575.1 uncultured Candidatus Saccharibacteria bacterium | reverse complement strand
TTCTACCATGCTTTTAACCGCGGCAAGCACGTTAAGCAGTTGGTATTTGATAAGTCGCTACCGGTGCACCTTACCTTTGACTTTAACGTGGTGCCTTACATGACGCTGCTGTGCTGTCAGGTGATCGGTAATGCCAAAGGTAATGGTTATACGTTCCGCTTCTTCCGTGAGTATTGCCTAAAGAACCCGGATAACAGCAGCACGGCGATATCTACCGCATTTAAAATCGATTATGGCCACTTTAAGCCGATGGTGTTCCTATACGGCGATGCAGCCGGCAAAAGCCGTATAGCTGGCCAGGGTAATAAACGCAATTTCGACGATATAGAGCAAGCACTGGCCGGTATGCTGCATGCTGCCAGCGACCGTGTGCTCAGAAAGAACCCCAATGTGTTTAAGGCCCGGGACTTCATTAACCTGATCCTGGCCGGCCACTGGCCACATATCAGCATCGAGATAGATGACAGCTGCGAGGAGCTGATAAAGGACATGGAGAACGTGAAGGTCAGCATAGAGGGGAAGAACAAAGAAAGAGTTACCGACAAGCAGCTGGGCATCAGTTACGAGAAGTATGGCCACACATCGGATGCTTTAACCTACCTGATTGTATCAGCGCTGGAGGATCTTTATAAACGCACGAAAGGTTAGGAATGTAAAAAAAGTTACTTTTGTAATGAAAGTTACATTCAACCTATGGCATTAGCACTCCAAACCGCTCTCGAACTGTGCGTTGACCGCATAGCTAACAGCACCACCCACAAACATTATGACCGCACCGTTAAGATGGCTAAGCTTTATAAGCAGCTAATTACGGGTGAAGACCAGGATGAATTGCTGAAGAAGTATTTCTCCAAGGCATCGAAGGATGAACTGGAGAAGATCGAGCACATTACGGTACCAATCACAGGCACCGTAATGAATAGCTTGAATAAAGCCTTCCGGAAAGTGGTTAGAACACGGCCGATACTGCGCCAGATTGATTTTGCCGGTGAAGGGGTAGATGACAAGGTCAAAACCGTGGAGGAAAAGCTGGCTAAGTATCACGGTAATAGCAGCTTTGAAAACTGGATGGCCGACGTGTTGCATGATCTGTCCTTTAGCGACCCTAACGCTTTTGTAGTTACCGAGTTTAAGCTGGAAGCGGATAAGACCCGTAAAATTTACCCGTTTGTCGTTCCCAGCTGTGAAGCCGTTAATTTCAGTTACGACAATGGTGTGCTGCAATGGTTATTGGTAGAGCAGCAAATTACCTACATGAATAAGGAAGGTAAACCAGAAGCAGGAGTGAAATTGTTCCTTTACTTTGAGCAATACGCTGTAACGTTCACCCAGGTTGAAAAAGCAGGTGCATTAACTACCGGCCCTATTCAAATCGACCAGAACAAAGGCCGCTATAACAACGATAAAGGCAGCTTTGAGGTGGAAGTATTCGAGCATGCAGCCATGCAGGTACCCGCATATCGCGTTGGCTATGTGCCTGACCTTAAAACCGATGGCGAAACCTATGTTAGCCCTGTTCACTATGGAGCCGTTCCTTACCTGCTAAAAACCATAACCTCGGTTACCGAGTTCGATTTAAGTATGTGGGCTCATGCGTTCCCGCAGAAGATTGCATATGTAGAGAAGTGTAAGACCGATATGAACGGCGTGTGCGGTTTAAGCGGTGAGAGCATCGCTAACTGCAAAAAGTGCGGCGGTACCGGTAGGCCATTGCACCGAAAGGCTACCGACACGATTGAGGTTGATATGCCAAAAGACACAACCGAGTTTTTCGATCTGGAAAAGTTCATTGCGTACAAATTCCCTCCTGTTGAAGGCATCACATTGATGAAGGAGTATATCACGGACTTGAAAATGGACTGCTATAAGGCCGTATTTAACGCTGAAACCTTTAGTAAGGACCAGATTGCACAGACCGCCACCGGTGTTAACCTCAACCTGCAGAACGTTTATGATACGCTGTCCCAGTATGCCAATATGCTCAGCAAAGCCTGGGTGTATACCGTGCAGATCGTTAGCCAATATGAGGGCATTACACAGGATTCAAACCACCGCCTTATCTACCCTACGGATTTCAAGCTGAAAAGTCTTACTGACCTGCTTGCTGATCTGAAAACAGCTAACGATAGCGGCGCTCCATCGTTCGTAAAGACCGCGCTGAGCCGCGACCAGGCACAGATCATCTATGCCGACATGCCGAACGAGCTATTAAAGTTCGATGTGAAGCAGCGCCTGTATCCCTTTGCGGGTAAGAGCCCCAATGAAACGCTTGCCATCATCAACGGCAACATGTGCCGCAAGGTGGACGCCATCACCTACGCATACTTTGACCAGATCTGCGATGAGCTGGACCAGGAGAGCCTTTTGGATAACACTCAACTGGAAAATCTGCTGGAAGGCGCGGTATTGGAGCAGTATAAGAAGGCGCGTCAGGCAAATCTGATTTGGTTCTATGACCTACCGTTTTCCGTGCAACGAGCATTGATGGAAGCAAAGGCCAATGAACTGCTGGCAGCTATCGAAGCCGAGAAAACTACGGTGCCTGACTTTGGTGGTGCAGATGGTGCGAACCCTAACAATCCGTAATCGTGCTCAACGAACTAAAGCGCATATCTGACCTTAAAGACCGCTTCATTGAGGAGCGGAAAAAGCTGCTTGCCTCCGATGTAGCAGGCTTGCAGAAGAAACTGTATGCGCGATTGTTGGATGAAGTAATCAATCAGCTAACCGCTACCGAAGGCAACTTTGATGACAGCGAAGCCAATCAGGCCCGCATTGCTGCTATTGACAAGCTGTTTACCGAGTTTGAGAACGATGTAACGAAGGTAATGGCCAATGTTATCAGCGGTTACAGCGGCATCGGCCAGTTGTCGCAGCAGTATTTCGGCCAGTTCAACTTAAAGCTATTCAATAAGGCTAAGCAAATCACCGATGCGAAGATGCGTAACATCATCGGCATTGATGAAAAGGGCAAGGCTAAGCCCGGTGGATGGATTGATAGCTTCATCAAGGACAAAACGATGGCCACGAAGGTCAAGCAGGCGGTTTTATCAGCTGTTACAGCAGGCAGCAGCCTGAAGGATACTAATAAAACGCTGAACACACTCATCCAGGGCAGCGATCAGAGCGAGGGTATCGTGCAAGCACACTTCCGCACCAACGTATATGACACCTTTAGCCGCTTTGACCGCATCAACAATGATGTGTTTGCTGCTGAACTGGACCTGAACTATGGCATATATGCCGGTGGTTTGGTGGAGCACAGTCGCCCGTTCTGCCAAGAGCGCAACGGTAAGGTATTTACCCGGGAAGAGATCAAGGCCTTCGGCACACCGCGCGATAAGTTCGGCGGCTATACCAATAAAAGCAAAGGTGAGTTTGCTGGCAAGAACAAGGATTATATACCCGAGAGGGATTTAGGTGGCTACAACTGCGGCCATACTGTGAACTGGATTACTTACGAGCTGGCTGTGCAGTTGCGGCC
>CAYSOB010000055.1:0-3514 GCA_964432575.1 uncultured Candidatus Saccharibacteria bacterium | reverse complement strand
AAGGCCAGCGGCTTCGACTGGACCAAGACGGCCAGCGTCCGCACCACGGACGGCAGGCAGGCGACCGTGAACGCCTACTATGCCGAGAACCCGGAGATGATGCTGGGCACGCTCTCCTACTCGGGGAGCATGTATGGCGGGAACGAACTGACGCTGGAGCCGCGCGAGGGGCAGGATCTGGCGGAGGCCCTGGCCGGCGCCATTGCGCGCCTGCCGCAGGACATCATGCAGCGCGCCGCGAACACGCCCACGGCCGCCCCTCCGGCGGTGACGGAGTTCGCCGCGGCGGATGAGCGGGACGGCTATGTGGGGATGGGCGACAATGGCGCCCCCTACGTTGTGGCGAACCGCCAGCGCGTGATGGCGCCCGCCGCGCAGTGGCCGCTCCTCAAGTCCTACATCAGCCTGCGCGACAAGCTGCGCTCGCTGGTGAAGGCGGAGACGGCGAGCGCCAGCGATGCGGAACTCAAGCCGCTGCGCGCGCAGTTGAACATGGCCTACGACGACTTCGTTCGGTCGCATGGCCCGATCAATCAGGCCACCAAGCGCAAGTCCCCGAACGGCTCCGCCTACTGGCACTCCAAGATCGAGCGCGCCCTGGGCACGGAGCCCGACTTCTTCCGCGTCGCGGCCATCGAGGACTACGACCGGGAGACGGGCAAGGCGACGAAGCGCGCCATCTTCCGCGAGCGCATCATCGCGCAGCGCCAGGCGGTGTCCGAGGCGACCTCCACCGTCGATGCCATCGGCCTGTCCGTGAACGCGCTGGGCCGCTTCGATCTCTCCTATGCCGCCGAGGCGATGGGGAAGACCGAGGCCGAGGCGATCGAAGCCTTCGGGGCGATGATCTATCGCAACCCGGACGGGGAGCGGTGGGAACTCCAGGCGGACTACCTCTCCGGGAATGTGCGCGACAAGCTGGCGCGCGCGCAGGCGGCGGCGGAACTGGACCCGGCCTATGAGCGCAATGTCGAGGCGCTGAAGGAGAAGATCCCCCGCGATCTCGTCGCGAGCGCGGACCCGGACGCCAACGAGATCTATGCCAACATGGGCGCGGTGTGGATCGGTGAGAAAGAGTATCAGGACTTTCTCACCCACCTTCTCGGCGGACGCACGCTGCCTTCCGTGTGGGGCAAGCCACGCATCGTGTACACCGAGGCCGCAGCGCGGTGGACGGTTACGATCCCGAGCGGCGTGAATGGCTTTGCCGAGGCGGAAGACTGGGCCACCCAGCGCCTTTTCATGACCAGGATCTTCGACGCGGCGATGAACAACGCGCCGCTGAAGGTCGTGGACGAACTGCCGGATGGCAGCAAGGTCACGAACGCCGCCGAGACGGAAGCGGCCATGCAGGCGCGCGACAAGATGCGTGCCGAGTTCCAGCGGTGGATCTTCGCGGAGGAAGGCCGGGCGTCCCGGCTGGCCCGCATCTACAACGACCGCTTCAACAATCTGGCGCCGCGCGACTGGAACGCGATGGCGGACTACCTCCAGCTTCCGGGCATCACGACCAAGATCGTCCGTGGCGGGCAGGTGCTGCCCTTCCAGCTGCGCGCGCACCAGCGCGTGGCCGTCGCCCGGGTGATTGCGCAGGGCAACACCCTGTTCAATCACGTCGTCGGCGCCGGCAAGACGTACGCGATGATCGCTGCCGGCATGGAGATGAAGCGGCTGGGCCTGGTGCGGAAGCCCACCTTCGTCGTGCCGAACCACATGGTCGGGCAGTTCCAGCGGGAGTTCTACGAGCTCTACCCGGGCGCCGATCTCATGGTGGCGACGAAGCAGGACATGACGGCGAAGGGCCGGAAGGGCTTCGTCGGCCGCGTGGCGGCGTCGAATGTGGACGCCATCATCATGCGGCACTCGTCCTTCAGCCGCCTGGGGATGCGCCCTGAGGCCTACGCCGAGCATGTCCAGGAGGAACTGGACGCGCTGATCGCTGCGCTGGATGCCGTGAAGGCGGAGGAGGGCAAGAGCGGCCCCACCGTCAAGGACATCGAGCGCCGGAAGAAGGCGCTGGAGAACAAGCTGGCGTCGCTCACGAAGGAGGAGGCGAAGGACACGGGCGCCACCTTCGAAGAGACGGGCATCGACTTCCTGTTCGTGGATGAGGCCCACCAGTTCAAGAAGCTGGGGCTGGTGACGACCATGGGCAGCGTGCGCGGCCTCGACACCGGGGCCAGCCAGCGCGCGGTGGACCTCCTCCTGAAGATCCGCCACCTCGACAAGCTCTACCCGGGCCGCTCCGCCGTCTTCGCTACCGGCACGCCGGTCAGCAACACGATGGCCGAGATCTACACGATGCAGCGGTATCTCCAGCCGGAGGCCCTGAAGGAGAGGCGCATCGAGCATTTCGACGCCTGGGCCGCGAACTTCGGGGAGACGACCACCGCGGTCGAGGTGGACGTGACGGGCTCGGGCTTCAAGCAGACGACGCGCTTCGCCAAGCTCCAGAACGCGCCGGAACTGGCCGCGATCTTCTCCGAGGTGTGCGACACGCAGACCGCGGCGATGCTCAACCTGCCGCGCCCGAAGCTGGCCGGCGGCGGCATGAAGACGGTCGCGATCCCGGCGACGGCCTGGCAGAAGGCGAAGATCGGGGAACTCGGGGAGCGGTACGCGAACCTCCCCGCCGACCCGTCCATCGACAACGCCCTGAAGATCATCGTGGAGGGGCGCAAGTCCGCCCTGGACCCGAGGCTCATGGACCCCGACGCCGGGGAGGGCGGGAAGCTCTCCGAGGCCGTGTCCAACATGATGCGGATCTACGAGGCGGGCAGCGCGGCAGGCAGCAAGGCCAAGTTGCAGATCGTGTTCTCGGACCTCGGCACGCCCAGCGCGCGGCGCGCGGCGAAGCCGAAGGCGGGCGATACCGTCACGATGGAGCAGGACGGCACCATCGCCCGGATCGACGCGCCGGCGGAGGAGGAGACTGCCCCCGAGGCCGATGTGAACCAGCAGCGCGCCGAGGCGGAAGAAGCCGCCATGGAGGCGCTGGGGGGCAACACCGGGTTCAATGTCTATGCCGCCATGCGGGACATGCTGGTGGCGCGCGGCGTGCCGGCGAGCGAGATCGCCTTCATCCACGACGCCAACACGGACGGGCAGAAGGAAGACCTGTTCGAGCGCGCGCGCAGCGGGCAGGTGCGGTTCCTCTTCGGCTCCACCGCCAAGATGGGCGTGGGCACCAACGTCCAGCGCCTGGCCAAGGCCCTGCACCACATCGACGCGCCCCTCCGCCCCTCGGATGTGGAACAGCGGGACGGCCGCATCTGGCGCCAGGGGAACGAGAACGAAGAGATCGAGATCTACCGCTACGTCACCGAGGGGACGTTCGACGCCTACAACTGGCAGATCCTCGAGGCGAAGGCGGGCTTCATCGGCCAGTTCTACGCCGGCGCGCGCGGCTCGCGCTCGGTCGAGGACGCGGACATTCCTCTGCCCGACGCGGCGACGGTCAAGGCGATCGCGACCGGCGACCCGCGCATCAAGGAGGTGGCGGACCTCACCGCGG
>CAYSOB010000054.1:0-3725 GCA_964432575.1 uncultured Candidatus Saccharibacteria bacterium | reverse complement strand
CGTTCTACGGCCCCTGAATCCAATAATCCCTTCAATGACCTATTCAGGGCATATTTTGCTGATACAGTCCCATTTTCCGTGTCGGCAAGGATTTTTTTTGCAAGATCTGGCACAGAAATAGCCCTGTTTTCCGACAGGATTTTAAGGATTTTTTTAGAATAATTAGGGGTTTTCTGCATAACTTATTAAAAGATATCATTTTTTAATTGTAAAGGGAATAGCGGGTCCAAGCTGAATTATGCTATAATTTTTGCCTACCAAATAATCTTAAATTATATCTATGTATACCAAAGAACAAATATGGAATTCGTTTACAAAAGAATTCCGCATTATCAAACACTTGGCTGAAAAAATTCCAGCAGGCGGAGAACATCACAAACCGACAGAAAAGCAACGGACTACTCTTGAGTTATTGCATTACCTCGCCTCTTTTGGAGGAGGGATGTTTTCAGTGATTACTACTGGTGATGGTGCTGCATTTATGAATTATGGGGAAAAAGTAAAAGATATAACCGTTGCTAATTTTGCTGCAGCTATTGATGCACAGGAAATCGCCATGAAAGAAATGTTTGATACGTTTACACCAGAAAATTTGGCAGAGGAAATTTCAGTATGGGGACAGACACAAACGCGTGCACTGTTTTTACTTGATTGTCTTAAAATGATTACTGCATATAAAATGCAGTTGTTCTTGTACGTGAAAGCTTCAGGTAATCACACAATTGGAACCAGTAATTTATGGGCTGGTATGGATATGCCTGCGCCCGCAGAATAATTTATATGAAAATTTTCTTTGTATATTTAAAAAAATATTGGAAACTTTGTGCATTGGTTTTATTATTGGCCCTTATTAATCAATTGTTTTCGTTGTTGGAACCCTATATTACCCAGTTATTGATCGACAAGTATGCAATGCATTTTGATATGTTTACTCGATCTGAATTTTTACGGGGCGTTGGATTATTAATTCTTGCGTTTGTTGGGACAGCATTTGTTTCGCGTGTTGCAAAAAACTTCCAGGATTATTATCTGAACACGGTTTCAAAAAGGTCTGGTGCTGATATGTATCGCGAGGGTGTTCGTCATTCACTTGCATTGCCGTACAGTGTTTTTGAGGATGAACGATCTGGAGAAACATTGGGTAAATTACAAAAAGCCCGTCAGGATACAGAAAATTTGATGTTGCAAATTGTAAACACTGTTTTTATCTCGCTTATTATTTTCATATTTATTGCCGTTTATTCTGTGATGATCTACTGGTTAATTCCTGTAATATTTTTTGGCATGATACTGGTGATTGGTTCAATCAGTATGGTAATGTCAAAACGTATCAAGAAAATTCAAACCGCCATTGTTGCAGAAACAACCGCTTTGGCCGGATCAACTACAGAATCTTTGCGTAATATCGAATTGGTAAAATCACTTGGTCTTGCAGGGCAAGAGGTGGACCGATTAAATACTACGACTGATAAAATTTTGAAACTGGAACTTAAAAAACTCCGCTATTTGCGCAGTTTGGATTTTGTGCAGGGGACAGTTACTAATGCGGCACGTGCAGGACTGATATTCTTTTTGTTTTATTTAATCTTTACAAAAACTATTACACTTGGTCAGTATTTCTCGTTGAACATTTACAGTTTTTGGTTGTTTTTCCCGCTACAAACAATTGCTCCGTTTATTGCGGCATACCGCGAAACAGAAGCTTCGCTTGCAAATTATGAAAAACTAATGAATACCGCACCAGAACCGCGACCAGAACATCCCCGTGAAATTGGTGAAATTATTGATTTGGAATTTAAAAATGTTTCATTTGGGTATGGTTCTACCAACACTCATGCATTGTCAGATATTTCATACCATGTAAAACAGGGTAATACGATTGCGTTTGTTGGCCCATCAGGATCAGGAAAAACATCGATGGTGAAATTATTAGTTGGATTATATGTTCCAACTGCTGGAAATATTTTGTACAACGGCGTGAATTACGATGAAATAGACAAAGATGAATTACGCAAACAAATTGGTTTTGTAACACAGGATACTCAACTATTTTCTGGGACAATTCGCGAAAACCTATTATTCGTAAATCCAAATGCAACTGATGATGAATGCTTGGATGCATTGCGCAAAGCCCAGTGTCAGAATCTGTTGGAACGCGGAGGCAAAGGTCTTGATACAATTATTGGCGAAGGTGGAGTAAAAGTATCTGGTGGTGAAAAACAGCGGTTGTCGATTGCACGTGCGTTGCTGCGCAAGCCAAAGATTTTAGTTTTTGACGAGGCAACATCGGCATTGGATTCATTGACCGAGGAAGAGATTGGAAAAACAATCAGAGACGTTTCTGAAATAAAGTCCCACGTTACCATTTTGATTGCACACCGATTGTCGACAATTATGCATGCAGATCAGATTTATGTTCTGGAAAAAGGAAGTCTGATAGAAACAGGAACCCACGCACAGTTATTGGAACAAAAGGGGTTATATCACGCTATGTGGCGACAACAAATTGGGGAACGATAAAAAGCCTGTAAATAAGGCTTTTTTCTTATACCAAAGGACTTGACTCCTAAAAAGGATGGAATATAATATGAGTTGTACAAGTATTTCGCGACCGCGAATATCTTGTTAAATTTCTTTTATTTATGAAAATATATATTACCGGTGTTCCTGGAACAGGGAAAAGTACTCTTGCTCGAGAATTGGAAAAGAAAGGATTTTACACAATAGACATGGATGCTGTAAAAGGATTATGTGATTGGGTAAACTTGGAGACTAATGAAAAAGTTCGTTGGTATCCAGGTAGCTCAGAACAATTCTTCAAGGAAAATAAATTTAATTGCAACAAACAAGAACTCATTGAATTGATGAAAAATAATAATGATGTAATTGTCGCAGGAGTGCCAGGTAATAGAATAGAACTTCTTGATCTGTTTGATAAGATTATTCTTCTTGAATGTGATGAAGATGTTTTTATACAAAGAATCAACAAAAGACAAGATAACGACTTTGGTAAAGATCCGGCAGAACAGAAAATGCTTCTCAATTGGCAAAAGGAATTTATAAATGAAATGAATGAATATGAAGTCATTACTGTTAATACAAATAAGCCACTTAGCGAAGTTGTAGATGAAATTATTGGAATAATTAATAAATAAACTATATGTCAAAAATCATTGGAATCGATTTAGGAACAACCAACTCGGCGGTAGCAATCATCGAGGGTGGTCAACCAAAAATTATTGAAAACACAGAAGGTGCGCGAACGACTCCATCGATCGTTGCCCTTGCAAAAAACGGTGACCGAATGGTTGGAGCTTTGGCAAAACGTCAGGCGGTTACCAACCCAGAAAATACCATTTTCGGAATTAAACGTTACATGGGTCACCACTTTAGTGATGAAGTTGTAAAAAAGGACCTTGCACATTCACCGTTCAAAATTGAAAAAGGTGCGGATGATCGTGTAATGGTGCAATTAGGTGGCGAAGGAAAAAGTCCAGAAGAAATTTCTGCAATGGTGTTAAGTAAAATCAAAGCCGATGTAGAGGCGAAATTGGGTGAAAAAATTACTGAAGCTGTAATTACCGTGCCTGCATATTTTGACGACAGCCAACGGCAGGCAACAGTGAACGCAGGTAAAATTGCAGGACTTGATGTAAAACGAATTATTAACGAACCAACCGCAGCAGCGCTGGCTTACGGATTTAATTCTAAAAAAGATCAGAAAA
>CAYSOB010000053.1:0-3902 GCA_964432575.1 uncultured Candidatus Saccharibacteria bacterium | reverse complement strand
ATTTATTAATGAAATACAAATTGTGAATAGATGCAAGCGTTCCTGCGAGCATTTCATCTGATCGGAATAAATGTGACAGATATGAACGTGTGTATGATTTACATGTATAACACCCGCAACCAACTTCAATTGGTTCCAATGATTCACGATGTTCCGTATTTTTAATATTAATCTTTCCTTGTTTTGTGTGAAGTCCTCCGTTACGCGCAATCCGTGTTGGTGCTACGCAATCAAACGTATCGCATCCGTTTTCAACACCCAGAAAAAAATCAATAGGTTCACCAATTCCAAGTAAATGTCGTGGTTTGTTTTCCGGTAGAATTGCATTAACGATTTCGAGCGTTTTGCCCAAATCTTTTTTCGTAAATGATCCACCAATTCCAAACCCATCAAACATGTCACCTTTTTCTGTTGTCATTTCTGCGAGAATCTTTGCAGATTCTGCACGCAGATCCTCGAATCGCCCTCCCTGCACAACACCCAATAATGCCTGAACTTTTTCTCCATCCAATTCATTATGTCGAGTCAAACTGCGCAGTGCCCATCGGTGAGTCCTATCCATTGCCTGTTTCTGATATTCATACGGTGCCATCGGGCTAGTGCATTCATCAAATGCAAAAATCATATCAGCACCCAAATTCCACTGAATTTCCATTGATCGTTCTGGTGTAAATCGATGAATACTGCCATCCTTGTAAGATTTGAATGTCACACCGTCCTCATCGATCGTTGCAAGTTTGCCGAGCCCTCCGTTTTCATCTGCGACATCTGGTGCCTCTGGAATAAAATTTTCTATAGCTTCTTCTGTTGCAACCTTAGTTACTCCCTTACCCATTGCAGCACCTAATGAAAACACTTGAAAACCACCACTATCAGTCATAGTTGGTCCAGCCCAGTTCATCATTTTTGGAAATCCTCCGTGTTTTGCAACGATTGCATCGCCTGGTTCCAAATACAAATGATATGTGTTCGCCAATACCACCTGTGCACCCAAATCTGCCACCTGTTCAGGTGTAAGTGCCTTTACTGTTGCCTTTGTACCAACGGTCACAAATGACGGTGTATGGATGATTCCGTGTGGTGTATGGATTTCACCGACACGAGCAAGTGTTCCGTCGAGTTTTTTTGTTATTTTAAAGTTGAATTTTGACATAGATTCTATATTACTCAGGAATACAAAAAAAGAAAGACTATTGTCTTTCTTAATTCAAAATATAATGCACGAGAGGGTTCTCAGTATCTTTATAAAATGATTGTTCGGTTATCTTCAGAAATTCTCGAAGCTGTTCTTTTGCTTCATCTTCACAAATACCTCCAATAATTTCGATATTATTTTGATGTCGAATTGGTAGATTTTCGCGATGATCCATAATACAACAACCGCCACCGTAGGGATCTTTTGCCGCATATACCAAACGATTAATCGGCAAATGTAAAATGACACCGAGACACATCATGCAAGGCTCAAGTGTTGTATAAAGTGTAATATCTATATCACCACGATAAATCTTTTTACCTTTGAAATATTCACGAACAAGTAAAGTCTCAGCGTGATCTAAATGATAACTTGTTGTTTCATCTTTATGAGCCTTTGCTACAACTTCATTATCAATAACTAACACTGCACCGACGGGCAACAATTTTTGATTTAATGATTGTTGTGCTTCATTCAATGCTTCCTGCATGTATATATTGTGTTTCATATTATTTTAATAATTCCAATAATTCTGGAATTGATTTTTCCAAGCCTTCGCCATCAAAGTGCCCTTTGTCAGTAAATTCATGATAAATAGCATTCGGTAATTCTTTTCTTACAACCTCGAATGAATCAACATTTTCATCATCATCGGAAGATATGAAAACATGTAAATTGGTTCGACTTGGCAAATTTTTATCAAATTCAAATTTAAAAAAATCAGTCGTAAGCTCTTTTTGCGTATCGAGCCACGGTGCAACCAAAATTACCTTTCCAGGATTAATATTTTTATTTTCAGAAAGATATCGCAACAAAAAACCACCACCACAACTATGACCAACAAGCGTCGTTTCACTTGAAATATTCATCTGATTAATAACTTCAACCCATTGTTCGTACACCGGATCATATGGTTTTGGGAATTCTAAAGCCTGGCATAA
Organism: uncultured Candidatus Saccharibacteria bacterium; assembly: GCA_964432575.1. Classification (GTDB taxonomy): domain Bacteria; phylum Patescibacteriota; class Minisyncoccia; order Phycocordibacterales; family UBA1006; genus CALMMZ01. The sequence continues at coordinate 1,766 of CAYSOB010000053.1, read as the reverse complement.
TTTATCCTTCATAGCTAATTGTTTTTGCAACCAAGGAAGCCAGTTTGAATTGGAAGGACTTGGCGTTTCTGTATCATAGAACCTATCTTTGTATGGTGCGCCATGGATTAAAATTGTTTGTTTCATAATATATATTTTACCAAAAAACCACCTGTTTGTCAGATGGTTTTTATATATCCTCACGTGAATAAGATTTTATCTCCATATCCATTACTTTATGTATTTCTCGTTCTTTGCAGTAATCAGCAGTATGGGCACGAATATATTCTATTGCCATTTCCTGATCGATTGCAGCAAGTTCCAAAACTTTTCTTTTATAGTCACCAAAATCCAATAATCGAATATGTGTTCGCGGATCATAAGGAGTTACATAGGTTCGTTCGAAATTAATTTGCAAATATTCATGCGTTTGCCAGTCAGAAATGATATATTCTTCATCATATAAAAATTCACGAAATTCACGCGTTGCACGAACTCGATGGTGTCCATTTTGAACCATCAATGTTCCATCCTCAAAACGAGTAATAGCAATAAGCGGTGAACGGATACCTTCATGCCCATGTCGAGTTAATGATTGATTTTCGCTGTATGATAATAATCTTTCAACAGACCAAATACCACCTGTCTCTAAATGTTCTTTCATTGATTGAATTTTTTTGTGATCTATAGATTCCTGTGACACTAATAGTTTATCAATTTCAAGCATATTATTTCACTACTCTTACAAACTTCAATTCCTGTAAATTTACTGGTGTTCTGGCAAGAACTGTTTGGTATGGATCTCGTTCATCAAACTGAACAGACTTGATAACTCCAAAAATAAAATCAAGTGATCCAGGCAATGTCATAACATCGTTTTCTCGCACATCTAAATCTCGTGGTACATGTAATTCAAAGTTTCCACTTCCCTTTCCTTCCACTGGAACCGTAATACCAAGTCGTGTTATTACCGCGTCACCTTTCCAAAAACTTCCTGAAATTAATGTTCCTTCTGCACTTTTATCTGTAACTACATCAATGGTTGCAATAAAACTATTTTCACCTGCAATTACACGATCGCCAATTTTAATTCCATCATTACTACCACGATCAATCATAATACGATCATAAATACTTTGTGATGGTTTTGAGATCACCCGTGCAGGAATCATATTATAAGATATTTTTGGATAATCTAATATTTGACGGAGTGACGCATTTTCATCTTCGGTTAATTGCATCCCAGCCAACTGTTGCTGTAACAATTCATTTTTTTGTTGAAGTGCGTTTTGTCGTTCAATTAAAATAGTTTTTGGCGTAGAGAGATTTACTGTCTGTCTTAAAATATCTGCTGTTACATTTTTTGCAGCTGACATACTGTTGAAAATAGTTTTTGCAGAAACAAACCAAATAATAACTAATACTATAACGACAAAAAACCGAATAATAAATGTTCGGTTTCCTGGGTTATCTTTCTTTATTCGCATGTTAGGAGTGAAACGTTGCGACATAGTCTTCTTTGATTAACACTTGTGAATACTGTTCCAAATCCTCCAAAACAATTCCACATCCCCGTGCTACTGCTGATAGTGGTTCTTTTGGAATATGTACTGGTACTTTAAACGATTCTGAAATAATTTTATCAATTCCATGAATCATAGCACCGCCACCGGTTATGAAAATTCCGCGATTGATAACGTCTGATACGATTTCAGGCGGCGTTGTTTCGAGTACCTCACGAACCCCATCTAGGATAACTTGGACTGATCCATGAATCGCTTCGTAAA
>CAYSOB010000052.1:0-4023 GCA_964432575.1 uncultured Candidatus Saccharibacteria bacterium | reverse complement strand
CGCGGTGGCGGCCCGCGCTTTGTGAAACTTGGTCGTAAGGTGCTATACGACGTTGCCGAAGTCGAGAAATACCTCGCCGAGCGCGTGGTTGCGTCGACCTCGGAGGTTGCGAAGAATGGCTAATGACGCGGTTTTTCGTGAGTTGTGGAAGGCTTTTGCTGACGATTTGAGATGGGCAACAAACCTCAAGCGTTTGCGGAAAGTTCAGCGCGAATTCCGCAAACGCGTTCGCAGAACCCTGACCGAGGCTGGGTTTTACCCCGGCGACGTGCGCGACTTGGAGGCGCTCTTGGCAGGACTTTTCGCCCGCGAGTGTGCGCTAACCGCGCACCGGGTGCGGGACGCCTTCGAGTCGGACCATTTGTCGGGCGTTTTTGAGAAGCTTTTGCATCTCAAGGAAAACCCGCTGAACTGGCGTTGGTTATGGGATTACGGCGACTCGACCCGTGGCGAGACCGGGCGGGCTATCCGCGATGCTCTGTACAAAAAGGACAGCGCACGGGCGCTTTTTCTAATCGAGTGCGCTTGACCTATGGTATCGCTAGCGGTGGCGGGTATCGACGACAGCCCGCGAAAAGGTAAACCTTGCCCAGCCTGTGGCGGGCGTGACCGATTCACGCTTTTCCCCAACGGGCGGCACTTCTGCCGGGGGTGCGGTGGCGGCGACGCTATAGACCTAATTCAAAAAGTCTACGGCTGTGGCTTCAAGGAGGCGCAGGAAATCGGTGGCGGGATAGTCAGTAAATCCGCTCCGGTGCTTGCTTCCCGCAAGGAACCCGACCCAACCGCCAAGATTGAGAGGGCGCGGCAAATCATCGCCCAGTCCAAGATGCTGCACCCCGAAAGCGAGGCTTGGCGCTATCTCGTCGAAACTCGCAAGCTGCCTGTCGAGTTGCTTGGCTTTGAGCTTCGATGCGTAGACCGGCTTCCATATTATGAGCAAGACGCAGATGGCAAGCCGGTTATTACCGGGCACTATGCCGCAATGGTGGCACCAATCAGAAGCCAAGCCGGTGAGATAATTGCTGTTCATCTTACATATTTGCTCGCTGGGCAAAAGGCACCCGTAGCAAGCCCTAGAAAGATAATCGGCTCGCCCAAAGGTGGCGCTATTCGCCTGTGCCTGGCAGGTGATGAAGTGGGATTGGCAGAGGGCATCGAAACTGCAATTGCGGCTAGGGCGCTTTTCGATAAGCCTGTGTGGTCCTGCCTATCGGCATCGCTGGCTGAGTCTGTGGAATTGCCTGACCACATTAGGCGCGTGCACTTCTATGCCGATGCTGATGAAGCCGGACGAAAAGCGGCGGTGGCTTTCATGCGCAGGGCAAAGCAACAAAATAGAACACCCGGCGAATGCAAGTCCCCGGGCGCTCTTGGTGATTTTTATGATTCGTATCTCGAGGTGATTTCCGGTGAAGATAATACCACAATTTAAAGACATTCGTATAGATAAAAATGAGACAGGGGGCACGTTTAACCAGTTTCAACCATTCGACGATGGCGAGTTAACGCCGCCACCCCTACCAGTTGATTGCCTGCCTAAGTGGCTTGGCGATTACTGCCGGGCAGTCTCAGCCTCGACGCAAACACCCGCCGACGCTTCGGTAATGATGGCGCTGGCAGTGCTGGCTACCGCTTGCCAGGGCAAGTTTGTAGTCGCACCTTTTGGCGGTGCCGATTATGTCGAATCCCTCAACATTTGGGCGCTTGTTTCAATGCCGCCCGGTAGCCGAAAGACGGCGATTCTTAGCGCCATGCGTGCGCCGCTTACCGAGTGGGAGAGCGACCAGAGAGATAAGCTTCAAACTCTCGTGTATGAAGATGAGGCGAGGCGAGTTATCAATAAAAAGCGCCTTGCGGATTTACAAGTTCAGGCAGCGAAGGAGTCCAGCCCTACTGATTTATTGCAGCAAATCGCAGGCTTGCAAGAACAACTTGACGCCAAGCCGGTGCTCGCGCCGAAGCTGTTTGTGGGAGACATAACCCCGGAAGCGCTCCAAGGTGAGTTAGCGAAACATGGTGAGAAGATGGCGGTCTTGGCAGATGAAGGTGGCATCTTCGATGTCATCACGGGTTTGTATAACGACGGAAAAGCCAACATTGACGCGCTTCTGCAAGCTTGGTGTGGCTCACCTGTCAGGGTAAGCCGAGCAAGCCGCGAGGTCTTTCTCGCGTGCCCCTTGCTTACTTTTGGGCTAATGGTGCAACCGGAAGTAGTGGCAAGCCTTGCCAGGGGCAGTAAGGCGAGACTCAGGGGGCAGGGCGCTCTTGGGCGCTTCCTGTACGCCTGCCCGCCGTCGAACATTGGCAAGCGGGATGTTCGAGCATACGTGCCCGTGGGCGAAGGCGTCAAGGCGGTTTGCCACTACAATCTAAAAGCGCTTCTCGACCTTGCGCCCGCTGAAGTTGTCAGGCTGAACCTTAGCGCCGATGCCAGGGAGGTCTATTTCGACTTTGCGCAATGGGTCGAAGACCGGCAAGGGGTAGGTGGCGACTTCGCCGACTTCCAAGATTGGACTGCCAAGCTGCCGGGGCAAGCTTTACGTATCGCTGGGCTATTCCACGTTGCCGAGCATTGGACCGGTGATACCGTTATCGGTGCCGGCCAGATGGCAGGAGCAGTCGAATTATGCCGAGCGCTGATTGGTCACGCTGCTTTGATTTTCGGGCAGATGGCAGGCGACCAGGCGGGGCATGGTGATGCCCGTTATATTGCCCCCCATCTTGCCGGGCGAGACATGGTGACACGCCGGGAGCTTCAGAGACTCGGGCGGTTTAGCAAGTGTCCCGTAGCGCGACTTAATGATGCCCTCGGTGTTCTTTACGAGCGTGGCTATATCAGCGAATTACAACCAAGTCCAAGCACTGGCGGCGGTGCTTTTTATCACATCAATCCAGAGGTCAACAAATGAACGGAAGCGACGAACCAAAAACAACCAAAGCAAGAGACAAGAAGGAACCTAGCTGGAAATCACTTGATAAAGTCTCCAAGCAACTTGTAGCGGCTAGAGAACTGTACGTATCTAGCAATATCTCATTCAGGAAGCTATACGCTCTATTTGATGGCGTTAGTCGGAACCATCTCACTGAAGTGGCTAAAAGAGAAAACTGGGACTTGCAGAGAACTATATACCAAACTGGTAACACTGAGTTACTGCAAACACTCGCGCAGTCTCAGCTTAACCTGCTAGTCATTGAGCTTAACTTGGCTAATGCGTATGCTCAACGATTGTTAGCAGCTATGCGGAACGAGAATCTATCGCTTAGCGCTCTTAAGGCTATAAAGATTGATTGCGATGCCGCTATCTCTAGGGCTAGATATCTGACTACTCGCATTAGCGCTATACCGATTATTAGAGTAAGCCTTAAGGGTAACGTAGAGGCGGTTATAGCTAATGAGAAAGGAGGCAAGATGGAAACCGTCCAGAGGTGGCTACGGATGCCGCCCGCTTTGGCTGAGTCTATAGCCAAGCTAGGAGTAACCGGTAAGCAAGTAGGCGATTTCTACGTCGAGAGCTTGGGTAATCTTGGCGCTTTGAACAAACTGCCAAAAGGCTTATCCAGAGATACCGGCACTGAGGATGATACTGCCAGTTCTGAACCATCGCCAAGTAGAGCAAGCAATAGAGTTTATAAGCCTATGCGTAGAAACTAGCTTGGCTTTTAGTACCTCCCCCGGTATCAAGTAAGCCGGGGGCTAATTCCTCTAAGGTATCCATAGAATTGAGTGAAGGTATCCCTTTATTTCCCGTAGCCTACCCCCTCTCGTCATACTGAGTGGGATTGAATATGAAATATAGACTACTAGCCAATTTTGCTATACCGGTACCTTGATGATATCGACGAATAAGGGTACCCCAAAAATAAGGGAATAGGCTACCCCAAAAATATAGAGATTACATCGTTAATTAACGCGATACGGAAATAAGATAGTTTATGACACTTTAGTGCTTGTCGAATTTACTTTACACTGCAAGGCAGGCACCATCTATAAGGGCTAATGAAATGGCTGATTACACTGGC
>CAYSOB010000051.1:0-4136 GCA_964432575.1 uncultured Candidatus Saccharibacteria bacterium | reverse complement strand
AAACGTGCACAGTATGATCAATTTGGATCCGCAGGTGCAGGTGGATTTGGTGGTGGACAATACCAGGGTAATCCATTTGGTCAGGGAGGTTTTGGTGGATTTTCATGGGAAGACATCATGCGACAGGCACAACAGCAGGGAGGTGGAGCACAGTTTGATATGGGGGATATTGATTTAGGTGACCTGTTTGGTGCAGCGTTTGGATTTGGTGGCGGGCGTGTACGACGGGGACGTAATGTTGAGGTCCAAATTAAAATGACATTCAAAGAATCTGTGCGTGGATTTTCGCGGGATATAGAAGTTCCAGATTATCGAGATGGAAAACAACATGGAAATAAAAAAATTCATGTTGAAATCCCTGCTGGAGTTGAACACGGCCAACAATTGCAAATGGATGGTGCGGGTGAAACGGTTACCGATGGTCGCCCAGGAAAATTGTTCATTACTGCAATCGTTGAAAAACATCCAACCATTCGAAAGGAAGGACAGCATTTGGTTATGGATTTACATGTTCCTCTTGTTGATGCATTACTTGGTAAAAAAATAGAAATTGAAACGCTGGATGGAAAAGAAACCATTGAAATTCCAGAGGGAATGCCAGTGGGTCATATTATTAAATTGAAAGGAAAAGGGGTATCTGCAGGGTTTATGCGAAACGGAGATTTCCTGATTGTGACTCATATCGACATGCCGAAAAAAATATCTAAAGATGCAAAGAAAATTATTGAAGAGTTAAGAAAAGAAATATAAAAAAGCCTTTCAAAGGCTTTTTTATATTTTTCTAATTTTTTGTCCTTCGTCGGTATCTTTTAATATATAACCCATTGCTTGGATTTCGTTTCGGATCAAATCCGATGTGTGCCAGTCTTGTTTTTCACGGGCGATTTCTCGTTCCTTCAGTAATTTTTGCAGATGTTCTGGAATTTCAAATGATTCATCTTCGGCTTGGGCTTCGTTCAATTTTAATCCAAGTACGCGATCAAAATCCAGGATAGTAGCTTTTTTGTCTGCATCACTGATATCTGGATTTTTAATCAGTTCCCAAACAATGGCAAGTCCTCCTGCGGTGTTAAGGTCGTCACTGATCATGTCTCGGAATAATATCTGATATGATTCATTAATGGTCCCAGTTTCTGAAATGTTGGCAATATAGTTCTGTAGTTTTTTTAATGCTGTTTCAGATCCAGACAATGCGTCCCATGAAAATGAAATCTGAGATCGGTAATGTGATTGCAGGTATAGATAACGCAATGCTAATGGACTGTGTCCGTTGGCACGAATTGTTTCCATGGTGATGGAATTATCGCCAGATTTTGCCATTTTTGTTTCCCCAATATTTACAAATTCATTGTGTAGCCAGTAGTTTACAAATGGGGTATGACCAGTTGAACATTCAGACTGTGCAATTTCATTGTTATGATGAACGCTTGCAAGGTCGTGTCCGCCGGTATGAATATCAAATTGGGCACCCAGATATTTCATTCCCATTCCAGAACATTCGATGTGCCAACCTGGAAAACCTTGTCCCCAGGGTGATTGCCAACCTTTTGTTTCGTCAAATTTCCATAATGCAAAATCCCGTGGGTTTTTTTTCTCAGAAATTTCACCAATGCGTGATTCGTGTGAGTGGGATAATCCGCCAAGCTTTCCATAATCTGGCATTTTTTCTGTATCAAAATATACTCCATCAGATATTACATAGGTAAATCCTTTTTCTTCCAAGTTTTTTATAATTTCAATATCTTCATCAATATGTTCACTTGCTCGTGGTAGGATTTTTGGACGCAGAATATTCATTTCTGTGATGTCGTTCACGAAAACATCTTCATATTTTCTGGCCAGTTGCAGCATGTTTGGAAGCGTTACCTCCATTCCTTCGCGCTTTAGACCTTTTGTCATTTTATCATCGCCGTCATCACCATCTGAAACCAGGTGTCCAATATCGGTGATATTCATAACTTGCTTTGTTTCGTATCCATTATATTCAAATACGCGACGTACAATATCGCCAAGTAAAAATGCCCGCAAGTTTCCAATATGGATTGATCCGTACACCGTTGGTCCACAGTGGTACATAGAAACAGTACCGGGGGTAATAGGTGTAAAAACTTCTTTTTGCTTTGACAGGGTGTTAGTGAGTAAAATGGTAGACATATGCACCATACTACCAAAAATAACCAATTAACTCACTTGACTTATTTATTAAAATAGATATAATGATGAACATTGTTCATCAAAAAAATAAGCCATGCACATTAATTTATCCTCAGGATCCAAAATGTTTACTACCAGTAATTTCGGAGACCAGGCAGCCTTTTTGGATTCATACACCAAAGGCGACACGTTTAACGTTTATGAAGACGAAGAAGTTGGTGGTGACATCAAACTTAAAAAAGTACTTAAAAAATTAAAAATCACATCGGCTATACCGGCTAACAAAGGGGTAAGTTACTATCTGGAATTCACTGCGGAAGACGTGGATGATCCATCGGTAAAGTATTCCGGCCACATTAACTGGAAATAACCCGTGATGATTAAAAGAAAAATGACCCCTTGTTCAGGGGTCATTTTATGTAGGACGTTTTTTACAGCCAATCTTTTCTTTTGAAAAAGAGAACCATAGTAATTCCTACTGCCGCAATAATTGATATCAAAATATAAAATCCATGTTCAGTATGCCAAGATTTTGGAGCTCCTGGAAATGTTGCAACGGCAACCAACAATGCCAGAGGGAATGTCATGAATGACATCAGCGTTAATGTTTTCATGGCATCATTTGTCCGGTTTGCTAACAATGAATCATAGGTTTGGCGTAGCTCTTGAATAATTTCACGAGCACTGTCCACCATGGTGGTCAGGTGATAATATCGGTGAAGAATAGAATGACTAACGGGTTCATAATCGGCCCCAAATAAACCAAGCGATTCTTTTTCAAATGAAGTGAGAATTTCGTTATGAAAGCGCAGTGCTGATTTACAATCCAACAATTTTCGGTGTAATGTAATTAGAGTTTTTGAAATTCCGTTATCATTTTCACCAAAAATTCTGTTTTCCACATCTGCAATATCTTTTTTAATAAAACTTAACTCTTCGATAAGTCCATCATAAAGATCATTGATCATTAGTCCAAAAATGGTTCCACCATGAACATTTTTAATAGGAGATCTGTCGCTTGCTGTGTGTTTTTTCTCGAAGGCAAGTAGGGTATCAATAGTAATATACCGACTGGTTAAAATAAAATCTTTATGCACTACAAAATCTATTTCAATTGCACCACCAATTTTTTTTGCTGGATGATCAGGGAAATGCAAAGCAAAAAATAAGTAATCATCATACCGAACTACTTTTGCTCGTAGGGATGGACGCATTAGTTCGATAGCACACGTTTCATTGATTCCGTACTCATTAATAATAGTATGTATTTCCTCGGTAGTTGGGTTTTCCAGGTCAATCCAGGGAATTCCATAGATGTCATGTCGGTTAATCATATAGTCAAAAGTATACCATTTTTATGGGTTTTTAACAGATAATAATGACCCCTAAAAGGGAGGTTGCATTTTTTTTTAAATTATGTATACTGGTACGCATTATGGCATCAACAACCACATCAAAAAAAGCTCCTGCAAAAAAGGCAGTTTCAAAAAAAGTTATCGCTGAAAATTCACCATTTGCTGTTATTGCAACAGGTGGGAAACAATACATTGTTCAAGTAGGTGATATTATTACTATTGAAAAAATGGACGGTGAATTTGCTGAAGGTCAAAAAACAATTTTTGACCAAGTACTTCTTACTAGTGATGGATCAACTGCGAAAGTAGGAACCCCAACAGTTTCTGGTGCAAAAGTTTCTGCAGAATTTATCGAAGCAGGACGTGATAAAAAAGTTATGGTAGTAAAATACAAAGCTAAATCACGATACCTAAAGAAAAACGGACACCGACAACCTCACATGAAATTCAAAATTACTGCTATTGCATAATTTTAATAAAAACTCCGATTGGCGGGGTTTTTATTTGCAAAAACTTGGGAAATCTGTATAATGTTTTTTTGTAGCCACATGCGTGATTAGCTCAGATGGCTAGAGCATTCGACTGATACTCGAAAGGTCCTAGGTTCGATCCCTAGATCACGCACCA
>CAYSOB010000050.1:0-4181 GCA_964432575.1 uncultured Candidatus Saccharibacteria bacterium | reverse complement strand
AGGGTGCGGGAGGAGGCACGGCGGACTTCTTTTTTGGATTTTTGGTGGGCGGGACTATGGTTTTAAAAGTTAAAAAATGATAGAATTGAATTACCATTGACTTCGCAATGGGAGAGTAAAATGGTATTGTCTCTCCACTATATTATTAACTTTTTATACAAAAACCATATGGAAAATTTCAACGCAAAAGAATATCGCGACAATCTCGCGAAAGATTTAAAAGATATTAGAAAAACTGACTCTGAAAAGGCGCAGGAAATTTTGAGTGAAGCACAGGAAACAGATGAGTATAAAGAAGCAAAAAAGATTCATCAAGAAAATAAACTAGAGCAGAAAGAGTTAAAAGAATTTGAAGAAAAATTGAAAGCAGAATTTCTTGAACGCGTTCCAAAAATACAGCTTAAATCTGAGCCATTATCAAAATATGAAAAGGAGATAATAAAACTCCCTAAAGAAGTGCAAGAATATCTTGATTCAAAAAATAATGGAAAAGGAGATTTTTTTGAGATTGAAATAACTGGAAAATCTGAAAATACTGGTCAAGGAATGAGTTACTACAATGGATTTAAGATTACTTCAAATGGTAAATCTGTTTATGAATCACCACTTCGCAGGTACAGAAGTGGTCGTTCACAAGATCTAGATAATTGGGAAAACGCTCTTTCTGAAATGAAAATACTATCAGAGAATTTAAACATATTGAAATTTGGTTATAAAGATGGAAATGGCGGTATAAACATTGTAAATTTTGATAACAAAAAAAATAATATCGATACAAATCGTTTTGATATGCGAGAATATGAAAAAAGTAAAGAGAGTAACAATCCTTCGGTAATTGGATTTAAAAAATGGATTAGAAACCATGCAAAAAATTTTGGATACTATGATACAAATCTTCTTTCTCGTGAAATTGGTTTTTCTGATGATAAAGTAGAGGTGGTTGTTTTGGAAAAAATAAATAAACCATACGATGCATCAACTGAAAGTTATCAGGTTTTTGTATGGGATAAAATAAACAATAATGTAATGATTAACCCTAAACAATACACAGGTTCAGAGAGTGTTGATTCCACATGGTCAGACATTATGCATCGATCAGCAAAAGCCAGTTTTCATATTGAAGATTTGGGAGATGGATTTTATTTAGATGTTTATTCTTATCCAGGCAAACCAGATAAACATAATTTAGATAATAAAAACCCATTAGGTGTTAATGAAAGAATTTATAAATTTGATAAATCTCTTGAAAGAGGGGTTAAAAAAGATTTTGAATTGCCTAGTATATATAATTCTCGTTATTTTGTTGATGAAGGATCTAGGCTTGAAGAATATAAAGAAACATTAACAGAAAAAAATAATAAATAATATGAATATAAAAAATAAAACAAGATATTCTGAAGAAGAATATCAAAAAATAATAGAGAAGGTTGTCCGAGGTATTGCAACTGAAGAAGAAAAGCAAACAGTTCAAGAGCTTATTACAAAAGGCGTGAGTGAGGTCGAAGCATTATTAGACGAAGATAATCAATAAAATATATGTCATTTGAAAATTTCAAACAAAGCGGCGCAGAAAAGGAACAAGAAATTCCTCAAAATCTAGAAAGTGATACCTTGAAAAAGATTGATCTTAATGCAGTTGAAGAAAAGATTAAGAACGCAAAACCAAGCACATTGGAAAAAATTGGTAATGCATTGAAAAATAAAGGTACATGGGCAGGAATGCTTGGAATTGCCATGGGTGCCTATCTGGTAGACAGAGCCTTTAACCACCAAGGTGAAATTGCTCAAAATATCATGGAAAACATGACAGATAGTAATGGCACACCAGATCCAGAAAAAATTCGAAATACGCTATTATTACTCAAAGGTTTTGCAACAACTGTTCTTACTACAGGTGGTTTTTTAACCTATGCAGGATATGAAGATGGAAATAATCCTCACAGAGATTATGTTAAATATAAAAATGAAGGTTATTTACATAAAGATACATTTACTGACAAAAGACCAAATTTTGAAGATGGCTTTATTACCAATGAAGAATGGTTAAATTTAGGACAAGAGGATACTGAAAATCTTTCTGAAAAGGAAAATAACCCTGACGAGGATAACAAATGGAGACTCTTTGTTTTAGCTCATGCATTGGAAGCTGATAAATATCATGGCACGGATTATTTTAATCAAAGGTTGAATGAATTAAAAACATCGGGATTATCATTTAAGACTGAAGAATCAATGTCAGATGACATGAAATCAAGATTTGATATTCTTAATTTCATGATAAATAACCCCAAAAATGTTGATAAAAAAGAATTTAAACAGGTTTATGATGAAATACAAAAATTACAAACAAGATCAAACTCTAATAACTAAATTTATTCATGGAATTCCCAAAACTCTCAAATACCGAATATAACAAAAACCTCAAAGATAAATTCTCACTCAACGAACAAATTGAGCAGTTCTATTCCAAGCCAGAATCTGACGAAGAACTATTTCGCCGTGTTGGAATTATTCGTAATATTCCCGAAAACATCAATACACCAAAAGTGTTGCTGAAACTCGGCAAACCTGACAAAGCAGATAAATTTGTTCATATGCGCGATGAAGATGGGCGAGATTATGTCATTGCGCTTCCTATAACGAAGCGTGCTTACCATCGTGATATTGCGAACTTCTGTCGAAAACTCTATCACAAAAATTTGAAAGTACTCGGTGGTGGGTGGATTGAAAATAAAGATGGCAAACTCGTTATATTTGGACAATCGCAAGATTTTGGTGAAGCTGATAAGATTGTTGTGCGAGATATTCTTAAACAGACATTTCCCGATGTAGAAATTGAAGCAAAAGAATTAGCTAATATAAATAAAAAATATACCGAAGCACTAAACAGAATAGAAACAGAAGTCGGAAAAGACCTGTATGCAGATGTGGTACAGAGAAAAGGTATTCGTATGGGCTTTGATATGGCAATGCCGCCACAATCAGTTGAAGGTTCAGATAATAAGATAGCAACAATGATTTATAAAAGTGAAAATGGTAGATCATTTGGTATTGATACTTTATTCCTTGGATACACAGATAAAGACAGAGCTCTTCATACAAAAGAAGTTGCACAAACTCGCTGGAGTGTCTTTATTAAAAAGGCAGAAGTTAATGATGGAATATTAACTCTTGAATTTGAAAGCGATGGACAGGTTCACACCATTTCTCAACCCATAGACTCTCTTGAAAAGATTGAAATGTTTTCAGATTTAGGGGAACACGAAAAACAGGTCCTTCAGATACTTAAGGATTATCAGTTTGCATACCATAGTGAAGATTACGAAATTTTGCACGCATCATAAAAAAATCACTTCACATAGTTTTTTGTATTTAACAAAAGGGGTATTGATTTTGTTACAATCTTGTTTCAATGAAATCTAAAGTATAAGGAAAACAGGGTTTTATACAAAACAAAATATTAAAATAATTGATTTTGATATAGAAGAATTTTATCCATCAGAATTACTTTTAGAATTTGAAAGAGAAATCTCTAAATTAGATTAATACATTATTTCAGAAAAGGACACATAAAAATTGACAAATAAATTGTATATGATATAATAAGATAAACAAAAAATCGTACATTATGCATATCATAGACACTGGCAAAGAACATGTGGTTTTCACTCAAATCTCGGAAGAAACAACAATACTTCCAATGAATACTTGCGAGATACTGTTTAAGCAAGAGATTGTATTATCTGAACATAACCAAAAAGCACAATTGGTTATTGTAAAGAAAGACGACCCCTCCGAACTTATTTCCAAACGAGTGAGTATCGCTGTTCGTCCTGCCGACCGAGCATTCATTCATACTGTTGACTCAAAATTTGTTCAAGCACAAGAAATCCTTGTCGGATTTGTCCAAGATGAACAAGTGAAAGACATAACACTCTTTCCTTGTAGAGTTATGGATATTATTCCAAACGGATACTTGCGATAGTAGTATGAACCTCACACTCTTGAGCAATTGTCATCGACATGAGTATAGATTTTGTCCCCGTTTCATCACAATAAAATGGAGAGCCTTGAGGAAGCAGAGCCTCATATGAAAACCGACTATACGAATAGGCGGTTTTATTTTGTCCCGCCCACCAAAAATCCAAAAAAGAAGTCCGCCGTGCCTCCTCCCGCACCCT
>CAYSOB010000049.1:0-4251 GCA_964432575.1 uncultured Candidatus Saccharibacteria bacterium | reverse complement strand
AAAGAACACCTGCAAAAGGTATATGCATTATTAAATGACTATACAGGTGATTGGAATGCAGACAGTGTAAAATCAGTAATTTGGGAATACGCAGAAACAGTAGGGCGTGGAAATGTGTTATGGCCAATGCGTTACGTATTGTCCGGGCGCGATAAATCACCAGACCCGTTTGTGTTAGCGGATATCATAGGAAAACAAGAAACATTAAAAAGAATTGCAGCCCACAGCGCTTAATCATAAAACACCCTTTTGAAAAGGGTGTTTTATGATATACTAAACCAATATGAAATTTACGGTGAAGTTGTTTTTTTTAATAATTATTTCTGTTTCGCTTGTGATGCCACAACTGTTATTTGCGCAGGCAATAAACTCAAATGATATACAATCAGCTATTGATCAAAAAAGTCGCCAAATTGAAGAACTGGAACGTCAGATCAATGAATATCAAAATCAAATCAATGCTGTTGCTAATCAGGCTCAAAGTTTAAATAAAGAGGTAACCACATTGCGAACATCCGAGAAAATTTTGGAAACATCGCTTAAAACGACAAATACAAAATTACAAAGAGCCAGTTTTACAATTGAAAAAAACATGTCAGAAATCCAAGGGTTATCAGAAGGAATTCATGAAAACCGTGGGGCGATTGCTCAATCCATTCGACAGATTGCAATGAATGATGAACGCAGTCCTATTGAATTGTTTTTGCAACATAAAACAGTTTCCGATTTTTTACAGGACTATCAAGACTTAACACAACTGCAAAATAAATTACGGGGGACCGTTCGGGTAATGCAGGACCGCAGTGTACAACTGGCACTTGCACAAAAAGATCTTGCTGATAGAAAAAAAGAATTACAATCATTGTCAGGACAATTAACTGATCAAGAAAAAATCATTGCCGGCCAACGAAAACAAAAAGACGTTTTGTTAAAAGAAACAAAAAACAAGGAAAGCGAATATCAAAAAAAGGTATTAACACTGCAACAACAAATTTCACAAATTAATGCAGAAATTCGTGATTACGAGTCAAAATTGAAATTCTCAATCAATACCAAATCATTACCTGCCTCTGGTTCGCAGGTATTGGCATGGCCGGTTGCAGATGCGGTAATTACTCAACGATTTGGGAAAACCGTCGATGCAAAACGGTTGTATGTTTCAGGTTCGCACAGTGGTATAGATTTCCGTGCGCCGGTAGGAACACCAGTATATGCTGTTGCAGATGGAACGGTGGAAGGTACTGGTGACACCGATACTACGTGTCCAAAAGCATCGTTTGGTAAATGGGTTTTCATTCGGCATAATAATGGGCTTTCAACTGCGTATGGCCACCTCTCGTTGATAAAGGTAACTCCGGGACAAACGGTTATCAAGGGTGATTTGATTGCATACAGTGGCAATACAGGGCATTCTACGGGGCCTCACTTGCACTTAACCGTCTACGCATCTAATGGTGTGGATGGGGAAGAAGGAGCCCGCATTGCAGAACGACCGTCTACTGGATGTACTGGAAAAACATACCGAATGCCATTGGCACCGATTAATGCGTATCTTGACCCATTGCTTTATTTGCCGTCAAAAGCGGTATTTAAATCAGGAGGAAATACTACTCAGGAATAATAACTTTCGAACATCGTTCGGGAGTTTTTTATTATATGATATACTGAAATGGTATGAAGAAACTTTTTTTTGATATTGAAACAATTCCCGCAGGTGATGAATCGTTGCCTGCGTTACAGTATTTATATGATCGTAAGGTAGAGAAAAAAATGAAAGAAAAATCAATTGATCGGGAAACTGCCATAGTTGAATTGGGTGATTTTGATAAGTTTGTAAATGCAACCGGTTTCGACGGATCTTATGGACGTGTATTGTGTATTGCATATGCGGTTAATAATGAATCTATCCGATGTATTTGTAATCCTAATGACGAGAAAAAAACTCTGCAAGATTTTTGGTATGTAGCAGGACAGTGCGATCAATTTGTCGGTCACAACATCATGGAATTTGATTTGCGATTTTTATTGCAACGTTCAATGGTGTTGGGGGTAAAACCTTCATGGAGTCGTTTTCAGGAACCTGGGAAAAAACCATGGGACATGGTTAAGTATTTGGATTTTGCACGATATAAAAATCTTCCTATTTTTGACACCATGCAAGAATGGTCAAATTGGGGCAATCAAAAACTTGGATTGGAACACGTTGCACTTGCAATGGGTATCCCAACTCCAAAAGAGGGAATCGACGGTTCAGAAGTTTATAATTTTTTCAAAGCCGGAAAAATTGATGAAATCTGTGAATACTGCAAACGTGATGTTGATACCACTCGTGCAGTATTTAACCGTATGACATTTGCGGAAAATAATACCGAAGCTGGAACATTGTTTATCGATTAATCTGACACCATTACTGGTGTTTTTTTATTAAAAAAACGCCCCATGTTTCCATGGGTGCGCGTTTGCCGTAAACAAATGTTACAAATTTTTAAATTAACATGATCTAGTCTCTACTCAGATCAGTGGAATGTGTTTGTGCCCGTAACGGCACCTATGTCAGATACCCTTTACGAGTTCTGTATTTTCGCATATGCGGCCTTTCAGCAAGCCTGCAGGTTCTGGTTGAAAACCATTGATATCCACGAATGAATTCGCCGATAGTAATGGAATCGTTTATTTCAATGATTCCTTCGTCCGTTGTAATGTTCATACTGTGCGAACGATCTAACTGATGGGCAGTTGTTTTATGAAAGGAAAGAACAATGATTGGTTTGTTGCCGGATAATAATCCAACAACAATTAACAATGTTGGAATACTATGCATGGCTTTCTGGTTTTGGTTACGGGGCAATATAACAAAAACCACTATACCTGTCAATTGCAGGTCGTTTGCTTGTGGTATACTTGGATCATGAAAAAACCGGTGGATATTTGGCAGGCAATATGGCCAACGCTTTCAAAGCACTATAAACGCACCAAAACATTTTTGGACTACACGACACATTTTCAACTGCTGATTGCGGTTATTATGTCTGCTCAAACAACCGATGATGGGGTAAATAAAATCACACCATTGCTGTGGCAAAAATATCCACGTCCAATCGACTTGGCGCAAGCAAACCCTCGTGATGTGGAAAAAATTATACGGCCGGTAGGGTATTATCGTGCAAAAACAGGATACATAATTAAAACTGCACAAATGATTGTAAAAAATTTTAACGGTATTGTTCCTGATGATGCACAATCGTTACAGACATTGCCAGGGGTGGGACGAAAAACTGCTGTTGCGGTGTTATCAAATGCGTTTAATAAAAATATTGGAATACCGGTTGATACGCATGTTATCCGTTTTGTAAAACGATTTCATTTATCTAAATCCACCAACCCCGATCGTATTGAACGGGAATTATTGGAAATCATTCCTAAAAAGGATTGGCGGCGTGCAGGATATGCTATCAAGGAGTATGGCCGCAAAGAAGGCAAGGCACGTGGATGGAAATCTGTTGATGATCCGGTGTGGCAGGCATACCAAAAAATCAAGTAACAAAAAACTGCGTTATGTAAAATACGCAGTTTTTATTGTTTGGGGATGTTCTCCAAAGTCTTTTATTAGTTGTTCATTTTTAACAAAGAGTTCTTCAAAAGATTTTCGGGTAGTGACACGCTGCATCTCTTCAATATTAGCAACTATGTCTTGGACCAGTTGAAAATAATGTTCGCGAATGTCAGGTGTTTTTATACAGCAAAGATCTTTTTGTAAATCTCTTAGAACTTGAATCATTTGACGCTTATAATTGGAGACTTCATCCGTAACCAATGGAAATGGAATGGTGGTCATGTGTTTAATTTTTATTACCGGAAATAGTAATCAATATTGCTAATTATGTCAAGTAGGTGATATTATCCGTCAGTTTATTACAAATTGTTCTGTGCTATAATGGCATCCTATGAAAAACGTAAAAGCATTAGTATTATTAACGGTATTTATCGATATTATCGGGGTTGGGGTAATTATTCCCGTACTTCCGTATTACATTAAATCATTTGGGGCAACAGATGTTGTTGTAACCTTACTGGTTGCAGTATTTGCGTTGCTGGCATTTGTATCGGCACCTATGTTGGGGGCGTTGTCAGACAAACTGGGGCGCAGACCAGTATTAATTGCCAGTATCATCAGTAGTTCTATTGGGTGGTTGGTGTTTGCGTGGGCACCATCGATTGTATGGCTATTTGTCGGGCGCATCATTGATGGTT
>CAYSOB010000048.1:0-4832 GCA_964432575.1 uncultured Candidatus Saccharibacteria bacterium | reverse complement strand
TCCTGGCCTCTCTGGAGGCGCGGTATGTGCCTCAGAACCAGATCCCCCTGAACCGCCGCGGTGGGCGGACGTACCAGTCGGCGTCCTTCGGGCGTGACCCGGAGCTCGCGCGGGCGGGCGATGTGGGATCGGGCAAGGCGCCGCGCCGGCCATCTGTCTCGGCGGCGACGGCACCCTCCACCTCCATGCCGCAATCGGCATCCTCTCCGTCGCGGACGAACCTGACTGGCGCGGCGGCTGCTGGCGGCGCGTCGGCGCTGGCCACGCTCGCGGTGCGCGGCGGCGCGCAACTGGCGAGGGAAGGCGTCAGGCGTCTGACCGGCGGTGAGGATGCCGCGGCCCTCGGCGCTGCCACGGACAGCATGGCGCAGACCACCGATCTCCTGCCGTGGGAGGCGACGGAGCCCTACACCGTCCCGCCGGGCGGCGGAGAGATTGCACCACCCCGGACGCTGGAGCCTGGCCTCGGCACCGATGATGGCGGGCTGCTGGGCGAAGGCGCCGAGATCGTGGGCGACGGCGCGGACCTGATCGGCAGCAGCGGCGGGCTCGCGGATTGGCTGCCGTCCTGGGGCAGCATCGGCAACATCGCCGGCAATGCGATCGGCGGCATGGCCGGCAAGTACATCGTCAACAACACCAACATGGAGGGGCGCCGCGACCCCACCGGGAAGCAGATCGGCTCCACCATCGGCGCGATCGCCGGCACGCTGATCCCGGTCCCCATCGTCGGCCCCATGCTCGGTGCGATCGTCGGCGGCGCCATCGGCGGGCAGATCGGTCCCATGGCGACGGTCGGCCCGAACGCCGGCGCCATCTACGGCATGGACCCGAACACCGGGCAGATGCACATGCTGCACGCCGGCGGCGACAATGGCGGGAAGGGCGCGAACGCCGCGGCCTTCGGTGACCGCTTCCTGAACGCCATGACGCAATACATCGACGCGCAGGGCTACGAGTTCGATCCAGGCGCGGCGATCCGCGGCGACACCTATCAGGTGGGCTACTACGCCGGCGGCCCGAACCATCCGGACGGAGGCTACTTCTACTTCACCGAGAACAACCCGTACGGCATCCGCGATCCCTACCAGTTCTATGGGAAGGATCTCTCCAAGCCGATGAGCGGCTTCGATGGGCGCGGCGGGGAAGGCCGCACCGCGCTCGAATGGATGATGAGCGATGCGTTCAAGGACTGGGCGGCGCGCGGCATCGTTCGCCAGCGCGGCACAGGCGGATCGCTGCAGGACTACCAGGCCGATCTCGCCCGGCAGCAGGCGGAGTGGGGGGCGTGGGACGCGGCCAACCCCGATGTGGGCTGGACGCAGTATGGCGGAGGCGAGCTCGTGGACATGCGCCGCGAACCGCCCGGTTCGGTGAACGGCCAGAACTGGAAATACGGCCAGACCTGGAACCCGCAGACGATGAGTTGGGACGCGCCCGCTGGCGCGCAGCAGGGGCAGTCCGCCGGGCAGCAGCCGGCCGCTCCGCAGCAGCAGGCACAGCAGCAGACCGCGGCGAAGGCGCCGAGCGTGGGCATTGACCGAAGCGCGGCCGCGCCGGCAGCGAGCGCGCCAGCCGCATCGGCCCCCGCTCCCTCCGCGCCGGCATCCATGCCCTCGGCGCCCTCGCCCATCTTCTCGTTCCTCTCGCGCCGCGAGGGCGGGATCGTTCCCGGCCCTGGCACCCCCGACACCACGCAGCCCGTCCCGGCCACGCTTCACACAGGAGAGTTCGTCATGCGTCCAGAGGCGGTGCAGGCCTACGGCGTCCCCTTGCTTGAGGCGCTGAACAACATGGAACTGCCGGGCTTGCCGCAGGGTGCGCTTACGCAGCCGCCCGCCTTCCGCGAAGGCGGCTTTGTGAGCCGCATCACAAACGATCCGGTCGGCGCCACGTTCCTCCGCCCCTACCCGACACCGCAGGCGGAACCCACGATCCCGCCGATGCCATCGAACCAGGGCTATCCGCGGTCGCGCATCACCAACGCGCCGGTCGGGGCCACCATCTTTGCGGGCGGGCAGCAGCAGCGCGGCACGCCGCTGCCGAGGCCGGTCCCCATGCCTCCCGCTGGCGTCCCTACGCCGGAGCCCGCGCCGATGCCGGGTGCTGCAGTCCCCGCTCCCGGAGCCGGCCCGATGCCGCTCGCCTATCCTCCTGCCATCAACCCCGTGCCGCAGGCTCCTGCCCCCGGTGCGCTCCCCATGCCGCCGGCCATCAACGCGCCTCCCCCTCCAACCGGCATGATGCCTCCGATGCCAACGGGCGCGCAGGGGCAAGAGATGGGCACGGGCGGCTTTGCTCCCCCGGTGCCACGCGCGGGTGGTGGTGGGATGCGTCAGCCCCCGGCGCGCGGCGACGGTGGCCGCGTCGGCACGGACGCGCTGAACATGCTCTCGCTCGCCGCGGCGCGCGGAGAGGGACCGACAAGCGACCCCCGCTTGCAGCAGGCGGACCAGAACATCCGCGGCGCCATGGCGAACCCGCCGCAGTATCGCGACGGTGGGCTGGTGATGCCTCCGGGTGGCGGGATGATGCCGCCCGATCCCTTCGAGGCGATGATGGAGGGCGGCGAGGAAGGCGAGGAAGACCCCTACGCGCCGCCCGGTATGGAGCGTCCCTATGCGGACGCCGAATGCGGCCAGAGCCCCTTCATGCCCGAGGACCAAAATCAGGGCGTGACCGGCGATCAGGTCATGCAGAACTTCAACGGCCTGCCGCCGGAAGCGCAGCAGATGGCCATGACGATCCTCGGCGGCGATCCGATGATCTCCTCCGCGCTGCTGGCCATCCTCGGCCCGGCCATCGAGCCGTTGCTGGCGCAGGCGATGAAGGCCTCCGCCGCGCCGATCGCGCAGCAGAACGCCTTGCCGAACATGCTCGGCATGGGCGGCCAGCCTCCGGCGATGGGGTGACGCACCATGGATGACTGGGGACTTGGCGACCTCTGGAGCGGAGCCTCCTGGGGCGATGCCGGCTGGGGCAACGGCTGGGGTGACGCGGGCTGGGGCGACCTCGGCGGCGCGTGGGACGGCGCCGACATTGGCGACGCTGGCATTGGCTCTGGCGGTGGCATCGACTGGGCCGCGATGGGCGGCGACGGCAGCGTGTCCGGCGGCGGCTGGGATGGAGGCGCTTCGGGCGGCAGCTGGACCGGCGGCGATGGTAGCCCCTCCGGTGGCGGGTGGTCCGGAGGGTCAGGCGCGGCATCCGGTGGTGGCAGCGGCAGCGGTGGCGGCTCGTGGTGGTCCGACGCAGCGCGCTACGCCCAGCCTCTCCTCGGCGGCCTCGGCGGTGCGGCTCTTGGCGCGGTGGGCAACTACCTCGCCGCGAACGAGCGTAGCGACGCCTCCACGCGCGCCGCGCAGATCTCCGCGAACTCCTCGACGCAGGCAGCGCAGATCGCAGCCGATGCCCTCGCCCGCTCTCAGGCGCTCATGCGGGAAGCGACCGCGCGCGGCACGGATGCGATCAACTCGGGCTATGACCGCTACGAGCAGACGATGGCGCCGCTGACGACGCCTCACCCGATCATGCTCCCCACCTATCGCGGCCTGACGGACGCGGAGCAGATCGCGCGGGGCGACATCCGGCGGAACGCGCTGGCAAGCCTCTCCGCCCTTGGATTGCGTGGCGCCGGTCGCGCGGCAACTTCGGCCGTGATGGACACCGATCGCCGGTTCGTGGCGAATGCCACACAGAACAACGATAATCGGCGCTTGGCAGCGATGCAGGACGCTTCGCGGCGCGCCGACAGCGCCACGGCATCCCTCGCCACCGCGCGACAGGGCCGGGGCCGGGCGCTCGCCAACATCGAGATCGGCCAGGGGAACCGGGTGGCCGGGACCGAAGGGCAGATCGGCGCGACGCAGGGCGCCGGCGTGCAGCAGGCTGGCGCGGCCATGGCGCAGGACGCCTCCAACCAGGGCACCATCGCGAGCGGCGAGATCACGGCGAACACGATGCTCGGCCAGGACGCCCTCGGCGCCCTCGGCTCGGTGATCGCGGACAGCATGAAGTCGAGCAACCGCGAGAAGTATTCCGCCACGGATAGGATGGTCTGATCGGCATGTCGGGCACCGTCTCCCGCCGCCCCCGCGGCGTGCTTCCTCCCGCCGCGCTCCCGCGCACGCAGCCGGTAAACGCGCTTGGCTTCATCCAGTCCAATGGGACGATGAACGCATGGGACCGGCAGAACGCCCGGTTCCAGGCGACGGATGATCGGGCGCGCGCGGATCAGGTGGACGCTGCGATGCGCCGCGGCGTGGAGCAGTCCCTGATCGGATCGAAGCAGGGGCAGCAGGCGGCACCGGCCGCGCCCGCCGCGCCTGTGACCTCCGAACCGCTCCCACCGGTGGACGACGCGCCGCTGGTGCCGGATGTGGGCGGCGCTCCCGCTGCCCCTGCCGCCGCGCCAGCCCCGAGCGCTCCTCCCACGGAAGCCGCCGGCGGGATGCTGGCGAAGCTGGGCGAGGGGCCTTCCGCGCCGTCCTCCCCCATGGCGCCGGTCGCGATGCCGGGTGGCGGCGGATATGGGCCGGGCTCGCAGTATCAGACCGCGCTGGCCCAGGCGGAGAGCGGCGGCAACCCCAACGCGCGGAACCCCCGCAGCAGCGCGACGGGCCCGTTCCAGTTCATCGACGGCACATGGCGCCAGTTCGCCCGCGCGCGCCCGGACCTGTTCGCTGGGATGGACGACGCGCAGATCCTGGCCGCGCGCACCGATCCAGAGCGATCGGCCATCGGTGCGGACTGGTATGCCAATCTGAACGCGGCCACGCTGCAGCGCGCCGGGCTGCCGGTGAACCGCGGCACGCTGGCGATGGCGCATATGT
>CAYSOB010000047.1:0-5001 GCA_964432575.1 uncultured Candidatus Saccharibacteria bacterium | reverse complement strand
TCTTCTGGTTGTAGAGTTCCTGTTAATAGTCCAAATAATGTTGATTTTCCAGCACCGTTTTGCCCCATCAAGGTAATTTTAAGTCCTCGACGGATCGCAAAACTAACCTCTTTCAAGATTGGTTTGTTTGCTCCATATTCAAATGATACATCTTCAAATCGTGCGATAATCTCGTCTTTTGCCATAATGTTAGTGACTCTACCTTATTTTTTGAAAAATAGAAAGCGTATTACAAAAACCCTTGCGAGTTTTTTATGATATTTTATACTATTACTCTTATGCGTTTATTGTTAATTGAAAACAATATTACTGTTCACGAAATGATTGTTCCTCATTTTAAGGCACAATCGTTTTCGGTTGATATTGCCACTTGTGGTGACCATGGGTTTTTTCTGGGAACAACAAACGACTATGATGTAATTATAATCGAACAAACACTTCCAAAGAAAAATGGGTGTGATGTCTGCAAACAATTACGTGCCTATGGAAAGCATGTTCCCATTATTATGGTAACCACCATCTCGGCGCTACAAAATAAATTACAAGCATTTAATGCTGGTGTTGATGACTATCTTACAAAACCATTTCACATCGAAGAACTTTACGCGCGCGTTAGTGCAATTTTGCGCAGACCACACGCACTGCGTGAATCTATAATACAAATCGGTTCTATAAAAATTGATAGAAATCAACACGTTGTTTACAATGGTAATGACAAACTTGGTTTTACTAAAAAAGAATTTCTTTTATTGGAATTTTTAGCAGATCGCGCCGGACAAGTAACCTCGAAAGAAAAGTTATTAAATCACATCTGGGATAAAGAATGTGATGTTAGAACAAATACTATAGAGACTCACATTTTAAATATCAGGAAGAAATTGGGACCCGATGGAAAAATGATTATCAGAACAAATCCAGGACGTGGATATACGTTTACAAAATAACAAAAAAGAGCCTTTTGGCTCTTTTTTGTTTGTGGGGGACTATCGGGAATCGAACCCGAATTGCGGGATCCACAAACCCGAGTGTTAACCGTTACACCATAATCCCCATATGTCCAACGTGTGGAAATGTTGATACACAACTTGTCGAGATGCAGGGATTCGAACCCTGAGTCACCTGCTCCCAAAGCAGGCATGTTAGCCGTTACACCACATCTCGTAAAACAAAAAGACTTTACCATAACCCCGTTAAAAAATCCAGGGCATATGTAAAAGTCTTTAAATTATTATGACTTTCGATGAGTAATTTTATAATCAAAAATTTGACTACCAATAACAGCACCTAACACAATTACAATATATATTATTAATAATTGCGCGACTGAAAACGGTAACGAGCGTAATGATCCTAGAACAAACGTCGAAAACCATGACACAATCGAAACAGCACCAAATGCAAAAGCAAGTTTTCGTAAATGATGGAGCTCGTGTGGGTATTCTACCGGTTCTTCACCAAATGAAATTTTTACCAGTTTTGGTGCCACCAATAAATTCAACAATATCCCATTAACAACCACCACACCAACAATGATTAGCTTTGCTACAAATTTTGTTTTTGCTAAATATGCTGCAGAAGTTGGTAAAAACAAACCAACACCTGTTAAAATCAACATACCAAGTGCAAACCAAACGACTTGCGATAATGTATCTAAAATATCAGATTCATCTCGGGTAATTTTATAGTCTTTCAAAAACTTCATGAAAAACACATCGGTCACCATTACTGTCCCCATTCCTAATGCTGCAGACAATGCGTGAAAGATAACAATAACTGTTTTGTATTCAAGTAAAAATACATGCAACTGGGATCCAAGTGCTGCACCAGAAGAAACCAGTAACGCAACGGAGGTAATTGCAGACAATACACACCACAGACACCATTGCCTAATTACTAACGACTGAACAATGATTAAATAAAAAGAAAAGATAACTGCTCCCACCGAAAACAAGAAACCAATAACATACAAATAGTCAGGCAAGCTTGCACCAAAAACTAAAAACAATGTATACAATGCAGCAATGAAGCCATAATACCCCACCCCTAATGTAGTAATGTCAATTCCAAAAAATTTACTGTATGAGGAATAAATAACAGAATGGCAATCAAACCCAATTGGGCATACCAACGGTTGTCCAATTTTCTTCTTGTGTCTAATGGTTGCAGCAATAATAAAACCTATTAATGCAAAAAAAATCGTAATACTGTAAGAAATCATATGTGTTCATTATATCATCCAAATGCCAATTTTCGAAGTCAGAATTGCGGTAAATCAAAATAACACCTATACTTGATATATTATTCAATAATTTTTATATATATGACACAAGAACAGAAAATCGTAACAATATCAATAAAGAAACTCCTTAAATGGGTTGTTACCTTGGCAGTAATCATTATAATTGCACTGTTTATCCTGCGCTCACTTGACTACAGTAAATCAAACGGTGTTAGTGTAGGGGATTCGGTTTCAAGCAGTGTTGTTGGTTTTGATATTGGAGAAAGTAACAGTTACCGTACAGTATTTCCAGATTATCAAAATGGTAATGGCTCAATTACGGATACCCGTCAGTTCATGAAAATAAATTATTCAGGAACAATACAAACTCGAGACGTTAAGGATGTTGCGCGTGATGTACGTGGAATAATTCGTGACATGGAAGGAAGAATTGATAACGAAACCGTAAACGAACAGTACGGCCAAATAAGTTTTGTTATTCCAAAATCTAACCTTAACAATTTTCGAGATGAGATTGAAAGTATTACACATAAAAAACTGTATGTGGAAAATACTTCGTCACAAAATTTACTAAACCAGAAACAGATCATAGAAGAACAAAGTAGTCATGCTGCAACAACTCTTGAACAACTACAAGAATCACAGAGCATTCTGACAAAAAAACATAACCAAACTATCGCAAACTTAAAAAGCGAACTGGCAGCAACGCAAAAGAAAATAGCAATGGTAAATAGTAATATCGCAGCATATTTACCACCACCATCTGGTGATACTGGCTACCTTGCCGAACAAAACACACAGCTAACAATTTACCTAAACGAAGAGGCGCAGATTAAACAGAAAATAGACAACGAAAACACAAACTATCAAAACCAAAACAAAATGTTGGTTGATAAAATCGCAAGTACAAACAACACTATTAAAGATATTAATACCCAAGACAAAAAATTTACTGAAAATATTGAAACTGTAAACGGGTCTATTTCAATGCAGTGGATCAGTGTTTGGCAATTAATGAAAATTTTTTCACCAATTCACCCAATTATTATCATTTTAGTATTGGTAATTATTCTTTGGTATATTTTGAAAAAATTACGAATTGCCCCATTGTTAATTATAAAATGGTAACAAAAAAGCAGGTTTCCCTGCTTTTTTGTTTGGTGCGCGGAAGAGGACTTGAACCTCCACGGCCGTGAAGCCACTACCACCTCAAGGTAGCTTGTCTACCAGTTTCAACACCCGCGCAATAATGACGAGTATACGGATTTACTACTTTTATTCAAGGGTACTATTTGAATAATTTAAGAAATAAAAAACCGCCGATAAGGCGACTTTTTATTCTGCTGATTTTTCTTCAGCTGCTTCAACTGTTTCAACAACTTCTGGAGTTGCTTCAACAATTTCAGTTGGAACTTCTACTATCTCTTCTTCCATCATGTCTTCTG
The DNA here is from genome assembly GCA_964432575.1 of uncultured Candidatus Saccharibacteria bacterium. Lineage (GTDB taxonomy): Bacteria > Patescibacteriota > Minisyncoccia > Phycocordibacterales > UBA1006 > CALMMZ01. The sequence continues at coordinate 1,317 of CAYSOB010000047.1, read as the reverse complement.
GTTGAGCCAAATCAACTGATGAAGAGAAAAAGTCTTTGAAGTTTCTCATTTTACGTCGGATAGCCTTTGAAACTTTTTCACGGATGAAGTAAAGTTTTGATCGGCGTACTTTTGCTCGACGGATGATTTCAATTTTTTCGATACTTGGAGAATAAAGCGGGAAAATTCGTTCTACCCCTACACCGTGAGAAATTTTGCGAACGGTGAATGTCGCACCTGCTTCTGTTCCGTGTTTGCGAGCAATCACGAGACCTTCGAACATCTGGATTCGGGTTTTACCCTTTTCTTCGATCTTCACATGGATTCGAACGGTGTCCCCGGTTCGTAAATCCATCTCCTTGCGGTTAGCAAGGGCGGCAGGAATGAATTGTGTATTGGTTACTGTTGCCATACGTGTTTAATTAAAATAATAACCTGCTGACATTAGCACGATACTGGTAAAAAATCAAGGGTTTGAGACAGTTGCAAAATCTTTTGGCAGCGGGGCCTCGATAGAATACTCTGATCCATCAATATCTAAAAAGGTTATTTTTCGGGCATGCAGAGCAACTCGATTAAAACCAATTAAACCAACTGTTTTTGGGGCATACAATCCGTCTCCAATAATTGGATGTTGGATTGATTTCATATGCACACGTAACTGGTGCGTTCGACCGGTTTCTGGAAATAATGACACCAATGAATACCGATTTCCTTTTGTATCTGCGAATTTTTTCAATGTTACATATCTGGTTAACGCCTGACGCAACATTCCGCGAGCACCCCGACTGGTAGTCCAGACTCGAATATCGTTCGGATGACGACCTATGGGCGCATCAACAGTCCCTCGATCGTTGGCCCAATCTAAAACCACTGCGACATACTCTTTGCGAATAAGGTGATCCTGGAACTGTTTTTTTAATGATTCATATGACTCCTGGGTTTTTGCAATAATCATAACCCCCGATGTTTCTCGGTCTAACCGATGAACAATTCCTGGTCGTTCAATTGTTAACTTTTCACCCTTATGGTCAATAACTAATGGTTCCCCAACCCCTTTTGTGGATGGTCTATTTTCTAATAACCAATCAATTAGTGTGATTGTCTCGCGTCGCCCATCAGGATGTACCATCAATCCTGCTGGTTTATCAATTACCAAGACATGTTCATTTTCAAATAAAATTGTTGGCACTAACGGTTTCATACTGACAGTATGCACAAACAAAGACTAATGTAAAAGAATTTTGTTATTTTTCCGAATTTCTGGTAAGGTAAAACCATTGCCCTTGTAGTTCAATGGATAGAACAGGAGACTTCTAAGCTCTTAATAGAGGTTCG
>CAYSOB010000046.1:0-5020 GCA_964432575.1 uncultured Candidatus Saccharibacteria bacterium | reverse complement strand
TTTAATTGTGACGCAGGAAGGAATCCTTGGATACCTTGCCATTCCACCATTAATCCTCCTTTGTTTGCTTCTTTGACAGGAAGTTCAAGAACTTCACCTGATTTCATAATTTTATCCGCATCTGACCAAACCAATGCTTGGCGAGCTTCTTTCAATGAAAGTTCGATGTATCCATCCTTGTTTTCTGTTTCGATAATTTTACCTTTTACTGTATCTCCGACATTGATATTCTTGATCATGTCTTTTGCATTCAAGAATTCTCGTCCGTAGATAATACCAGTTCCGTAAATTCCTAAATCAATGTACATGGTGATACCTGATGTAGTAATTACAGTTCCTTCCAATAAATCCCCTAATACAAGAGGTTTGTAAGCCTCACCAGCCATGATTCCTTTCATCATTTCGGCAAGATCTGTTGTGTTTGACATAATAATTTTCCTCGAAAAGTTCTTTCCGCAACCATGGCAACAAGGGGAAAGGGTTACTAATCAAGAGTAATATCTAATAATTGACCTAGGCTAAAATAGCATAAAATAAAGGTTTTGTAACTATTGACATGTCATTATAATTAAGTATAATACAGTTTAATAAAAATAAAATACACATGAAAATAAAGCACGCACCGATACATGACATTTTTTATGTATTTATCGTTATCAGTATTGGATCTTTGATTTATTGTTTTTCAAGTATAACAAATAGTTATTGGAACTTGCTCTGGATAATGCCTATAAGCGCCATTCTTTCGATTCCTTTAAGTATTTTAATAACTCTTGGAATAGGACTCTTGATAGCAATTATCTCTTTACTTCTAATATTTTTCCTTCATATTTTTGCGTTAACCGCAAAAATACTCGACAGAAAACAAGAATTATTTGAGTGTCTGGGACTAATTATGTTTATTGGAGAATTAAATGACTGGATATTTAAACCAAATCAACAAAGACCATTCTGAACTTAAAAAAGTAAATATAAAACCACGAAAAATTCGTGGTTTTATTATTCTTCGCTTTCAGGTTTTTCAACCAATAAAGGTTCAATTCCAATACTTTCTCCAGTAATTCTCATAACATCTTTATCAATTTTTCGAAGCTCTTTGTTAGATGCATTAAAATGATTTATCGTAGTAGATAGGGAGTTGCCAAGTTTCCCATGATAATCCTCATATACTTTTAAATGCTTTCCAAGTTCATCCACACGCTTGATAATATCTTTTGCTGTTTCTTCAATTTGCATTGCCTTTAAACCTTGCAAAACTGTCTGCAGGTAGGCCAGGAAACTGGTAGGCGATACAATGATGACTTTATATTTTGACGCCGCTCGCTGGATTAGGTTTTCGGATTCTTCACGCAGTGCACCGACCTTATTTGTTAATAAGTCATAATAGATAGCTTCGTGGGGAATAAACATAAACGCAAATTCCATAGTGTTTTCATTTGGTCGAATATATTTTGCAGTTTCGGCAATTCGATTTTTCAAATCATTCACAAACAATTTCTCAAGTTTTTCTTTTTCAACAGGATCATGCATTTCAACCATTTTGTTATAATTCTCTAAACTAAATTTTGAATCAATACAAATAATTTTATCTTTAACAAATACCACTGCATCAACGATTTCTCCATTTAAAAATCCATATTGCATTTGAAACGAATTTGGCGGTAATACGTTTTTAAGAAGTGTTTCCAGATAATATTCTCCCAGAACCCCACGTTGTTTTGGGTTTTTTAAAATATCCTGTAATGATTGCAATTGATCTGCAAACCCCATAACCTGCTTTCCAGTTTCTTTTACTTCGGTTAATTCTTTTGTGATCTCTCGAATAAGCTTTTGGGATTCTGAAAATTGATTTTCAAGTGATTTTTGAACAATATCACTTGATCGATTCATTTTTGTATCAACAACTTCTGACATTTTATGCATACGGTCATCAACGGTTCGCGACACCTCATTGAGTTGCTGTAAAATCAATTTCAACCCCGTATCATCCTGTTTTACTTCATCGGGACGTTTTAAAAAACCAACATAAACCAGAAGGCAAATAATGATGATCATTAAAATAATAGTAATAGTAGTCATAAGCTGATTATACCAAAATTAACACTTCTTGAAAAACACTTGACGTTCCTATTTTATAGGTATATAGTTTTTTAAACCAAATAAAACGAAGTTATGAGCACAGCAAGCAAACCTATTTTCGGGACACTCAGAGAATCCTTAGAACGATTCATAGAATGGTGTCGCAAAATTGCAACACAAGGTAATGCGCTTTTCCTAAAAGAACATTACGCAGCAATGTTGGAATTAGCAGGAAACCCAAAAGAAGCAGCCCAAGTTATGAACAGGCACCAGGATTTCTATATTATCCCTGTTACCATGAAAGAACTCTGCGATACTGCAAAAAAATTGCTCACATTAACCTAACGTTTACAAACAGAAAAATCAGGAAGTCTGAGTATTGTATGATGCTCAGACTTTTTTAAATACAAAATAGTGCTATACTATAACCATATGTCACTTCAAGAAACTATTAAAAACGGCATAAAAGATGCTATGAAAAACAAGGACACCGTACGATTAAACGTATTGCGTGGACTATCTACTGCATTTATGAACTATTCAGTAGCTAATGGTGGAACACCCCAAACAGAATTAACAGATGAACAAACCTTAAATGTAATTACAAAAGAAGCAAAGAAACGAAAAGATTCGATCGAGCAATACACCGCGGCAAACCGTCCGGAATTAGCCGATAATGAACAGGCAGAGTTGGTAATTCTTCAAGAATTTCTTCCTACATTAATGTCGCATGAGGAAATCATTCCAATCATCCTTGCAAAAATTGCAGAAACAAATGCAAGTAGTGCAAAGGCGGGAATGATTGTAGGTATGGTGATGAAGGAATTACAAGGTAAAGCAGATGGTGACGATGTAAAAAAATTAGTAGATGAATTATTAGCACAATCATAAACACTGATATGGTAAAAATTCTCTTAAAATGGCTTGCGCTAACACTCGCTGTTCTTGCAACTTCATATTTCGTTCCTGGAATTTCAGTGGCAACATTTGTTACTGCATTATTTGTAGCCTTGGTACTTGGTCTGGTTAATACATTTATCAAGCCAGTTATTTCAATCCTAACCCTTCCTGTTAATATATTAACCCTTGGTTTGTTTGGAATTATCTTAAATGGATTATTCTTCTGGTTTGCATCATTGGTAGTTACTGGATTCACTATTACTGGATTTGTCCCAGCCCTTATCGGATCAGTGGTAGTGTCCGTTATTATGTGGGTCATCGACTTGTTTATTTAAAAACTTCCCGTAGGGAAGTTTTTTGTTGTGTGATATGATAATTTTATATGAACGTAAAAAATATTTTAATATCCTTGTTTAAAAATAAAGTAACCCTGGTAACTCATAACAGTAAATTTCATCTTGATGATATTTTTGCATGTGCAACATTACAACTGGTATTAGACAAAAAAAATACCCCCTATAAAATTATTAGGACTCGTAACATGTCAATTATAGAAAAAGGCGATTATGTATTTGATGTTGGTGGAATCTATAACCCAGAAACCAATCGATTTGACCATCATCAACCTGAAGGTGCAGGCGTTCGTCCTAATGGAATACCTTTTGCTTCATTTGGTTTAGTATGGAAACATTTTGGACATGAATTATGCCAACCAGAAATTGCACAAGAAATTGATATGAAAATCGCAAGTGGTATCGACGCAATTGATAATGGGATTTCGATTACAAAACCGATTTTTCCTGATGTAACTCCATTAACTTTTGGAGATCTGGCTTCAAGTTTTAAACCTTCATGGAAACATGAAGACGAAGATGGTTTTGATAAAGGGTTTTCAGATATTGTCGCTATTGCAAAAGAATTTTTAAAACGAGAAATTATATATCTAACAGATTTTAAAGAAGCAGAAGACCTTGTTGAAATTGGTTACAAAAATGCTGAAGACAAACGTGTTGTTATCTTGGATCAATATTCGCCAGGAAAAAGCAAATTAGGTCTTCATCCTGAACCATTGTATGTAATATTTCCAAACCATATCGACAAAACATGGATGGTTTCGACTGTTCAAAACGAGGATTCTGAGTTTATCAACAGAAAAGATTTACCTAAGTCATGGGCTGGATTACGTGATGATGAATTGGCACGCGTAACAACAGTACCTGATGCGGTATTTTGTCACAAAGGACTATTTCTTGCTGCTGCACGAAGTAAAGAAGGTGCAATAAAACTTGCAAAAATAGCGATAGAGAACGTATAGATTTGATTTTTTCTGAAAAGTGTGCTATTTTAAAAACCTTATGGCACTTATCGACGAGGTACAAATTCATATTTCTGCAGGACGCGGTGGTGACGGCGTTGTTCGTTGGCGCCAGGAAAAATTCAAACCATTGTCTGGCCCAGGTGGTGGAAACGGTGGAGCCGGTGGAGATGTATATATCGAAGCCGTTTCTGATATTGGATATCTTGATTTTTATCGAAACAGCAAAGAGTTCAAAGCTCAAGACGGTGAAGCAGGTGCAAACTTTGGACGACAAGGTGGCGAAGGTGATGACTTGGTATTAAAATTTCCAATTGGATCAGTAATTACAAACATGATCACCAAAGAAACTTTTGAATTAGATCATGTTGATCAAAAGATTTTAATTCTAAAAGGTGGGCGTGGAGGATTGGGTAACGAATGGTTCAAATCATCTAAAAATACAACGCCTCGTGAATCAACACCTGGAGCACCAGGAGAATTTGCAGATTTCCATGTTGAACTTCGCATGTTTGCAGACATTGGATTAGTTGGATTACCATCAGCTGGTAAATCAACATTATTGAACGCACTGACAAATGCAAAATCAAAAGTTGCAGCATATCACTTTACAACACTTGATCCTCACCTTGGTGCATTCTATGAATTTGTTATTGCAGATATTCCAGGATTAATTGAAGGCGCAAGTGAAGGAAAAGGTTTAGGAACAAAATTCTTGAAACATAT
>CAYSOB010000045.1:0-5171 GCA_964432575.1 uncultured Candidatus Saccharibacteria bacterium | reverse complement strand
GCCGAGCAGCCCTATAGCCAGCAGATCAGCGAATACACGGGCCAAGTCAACGCGATGCAGGCCGCGTACGACATCCTCAACCAGCGGCAGCAGGAGGGCGGGCAGCTCACCCAAGAGCAGACCGACTTCATGAACAACTACAACGAGGCGCTGGAGCGCGGGCAGGGCGGGATCGAGGACGCGACCGTTGCGCAGGGCATGCTCGCCCAGCAATACCTGCTCAACATGGAGCAGGGCGACAAGCTCAACCAGACGCTCGCCGGGACCACGGAGACCGTCGACGGGCTGACGCGCACCATCCAGGACCTCATCCTCGCGATGGACGGGGTGCCGGACGAGGTGAAGACCGACATCCTGCTCAGCCGCGCGGATGAATCGATCGCCGATCTGATCACCTACTACAACTGGCTGAACAGCATCCCCGGCAGCGTGACGACCGTCGTCGAGACCGTCTACCAGTCGAGCGGCGACCCCGGCTCCGGCGGGCGATTTCGCGGTGCCGCGGATGGGGCAACGATCTACCCCGGCATTCGGCACTACTCGGACGGCGGGACGCACGCGATCGTCGGCGAGCGCGGGCCAGAGCTGGTCTGGCTGCCGAACGGCGCGCAGGTGACGCACACGGAGGCGACCAAGAGCCGGTTACGCGGGCGCACGCGCGACGTCGGGCTCGCGATCTATGGGCCGGTGACGCTCTACCCGGCGGGACAGGACGCCTACGGCGCGATCAGCGGCGCGGCGCTGGCGGGGGCACGGTAGATGCGTCTAATTGCCTTCGCTGGATACACCTTCAGCACCGGCGGCTACTACGCCGCGCTCGCGGACGGGGCCAACCTCGGCAACTTCAGTCTCAACCCGCAGGTGCTCCCGCGCCGCGCGGTGGCCGGGGCGTACACCGGGGCGACGGTCAGCGGCCGCCCGATCCCCTGCACGTTCGGCTACGACGGCACGGGCTCGCTCACCTACGAGCAGGCGTTCCAGCAACTGCTCGGCATCCTCGATCCGGCGAACGACCGGGCGCGCACGCTGACCGGGCAGCTCAACGACGGCACGACCGTGCAGTGCCAAGCCATCGTCACCATCCCCGGCGGCGTCGGGCTGGGCGAGGGCGAGGTCAACACGCTGGAGGTCTCGTTCTTCACGACCGATCCCTACTGGCGCAAGACGACCGCGACCACCTCCAGCGTGACGGTCACGACGAACAGCGCGGTCGCGATCACCAACGACGGCGACGCGCGGGCGTACCCGACGTTCACGATCTCGGCGACGCCGGGCAGCCGCCCGAGCAAGACGAGCACGATCGGCTGGGGCTACCTCCGCGTCGTGCAGATCACCAACAACACGGATCGCGACTGGCGGGACGAGCCGATCACGTTCGACCTCGGCGACACCGCCGCGTGGGTCAGCGGCGGCAAGGCGCAGGCGGACGGCGACGACGTGCGGGTGCGCTACCAGGGCACGGAGTTCCCGCGCACCCTAACCAACTTCAATACCAAACGCTCGTTCTGCCACGTCGTCATCCCGCTCCTGAAGGCGGGCGCGACCATGACGCTGGACGTGTGGTACGGCAACGCCAGCGCGACCGCGCCGCTCAACCTGAGCACGCGCACCGGCACGCGCGACACCTACGTCGCGTTCGACCTGGAGGGCGTGAGCGGCACGGCGACGGGCGGCACGGCGAGCACCCTGACGGCGAGCATCGGCGTGGTCGAGACGGACCGCTGGAACAACGGCTTCATCCAGATCGTCTCCGGCACCGGCAGCGGGCAGCGGCGGCGGATCAGCGACACCGCCTACGCGGCCGGCACGACGACGTTCACGGTCGCGCGCAACTTCACGACCACGCCGGACGCGACCAGCGTCTTCGTGGTCTGGAACAGCGGCATCGCGGTCGACGGCGGGCGCGCGTCCGGCGCGGGCACGACGACCACGCTGACGGATAGCTCGCAATCGTGGGCGACGAACTGCTGGGCGGGCGGCGAGCTCTGGAACGTGACCAAAGGCATCGGGCCGTTCACCATCGCCAGCAACACGGCCACGGTCATCACGACCAGCGACACAATGACGGCCCCGGCGCTCAATGACGTGTACTACATCGAGCGTCAGGGCGTCTGGCAGTACGTCGTCGACACGGTCCTGACCGAGACGGCGCACCGCGGGCTCTACCGGGCCAACAAGTACTACTCCAAGCCGTCGCGGCTCTGGTACGGCGATCAGGTGCCGGGCGGCTGGCAGCCGACCACGTACCTGCCGAACAGCGACGACTACAGCCAGCTCCGCGCGTACGACACCGGCAGCGGCGGCGGGCACAGCGCGAACTACTGGCCGCTCCTGCGGGCGCGCCGGCGCAAGAGCCAGGACGCGCGCTACAAGGACGAGGGCAACGGCGACGGGCTCTCGATCTACTCGGCATTCGGGTTCCAGACGATCACCTTCGATTACCAATACAAAAATGTCAACGGCGTCGGCAAGATCGTCTTCGCCTGCCTTGAGCCGGGCGGGGAGGATTGGGCGACGTTCGTCGAGCAGACGACGACGCAGGCGAGCCTCACGCCGGTGGCCGCGCAGAACGTCGACCTCTCTGCCTACGACAACCCGACCCGGATCTTCATGGGCGTGCTGCCGGCGGACGAGGTCGCGGTCGCGAGCAGCGCAGCCGAGACGGACGAGGTCGAGGTCCGCACCGACAACACGCTGACGCTCTGGCTGGACGCCGACGCCTTCGGCGGGCTCACCAACGGCGTGTACGCGGTAGGGAGCGAGTCGTCGATCTACGACCTCAACGTCGCGCTGCGGCTGGGCGGCGGCGAAGAGTCGGTCAAGGCGCCGCCGTACGATCGCGCGCTGACCGGCGGCAGCGGCCATTACCTGCGGCTGAAGTCGGGCGAGTCGCTGGTCATCAATTGCGACCCGCTCACCTCGCAGCCGTTCGCCGCGGTCTACAGCGGCGCGACGCTCCAGTACCGCGCGCCGTGGGCGGTGCGGGTTTACCGGCACGAGGCGGACATCGAGGGCGTCGACACGGCGCTCGTCTCGCGCGACTTCATGCCGATCCCGGCGCGGACGAACCTGCTGAGCAATCCGACGTTCGCCACCAACCTGACCGGCTGGGGCAACCAGGAAGACGACGCGGGCGTCACGGCGACCTGGAGTCGCGACGCGGGCGTGTTCTACGACGCGGCGGGCTCGCTGAAGTGCGTCGTCAGCGCCGCGCCCGGCGTCGGCTACTTCTCCAAGTACATGACGACCAGCACGATCGCGGTCGTCACCGGGCAGACGTACGACGTGGCGTTCGCCTTCCGCACGACCAACACCAATCTGCAAGGCTGGATGGCGGTCGACGACGGCGTGACCGAGTACGACCTCGGCTACTACGTCGCGGCCGCGACCGGGACGTGGTACGTCGGCGGCTTCTCGTTCACCGCGCCAGCGTCCGCGATCACGTTCCGCGTCGGCGTCTACGGCGCGGCGGGGGCGACGGGGACGATCTACTTCGACGCGCTCTCGCTCGGGCAACAGAACCTCTACATCAGTGAAACGAGCATGGGCTCGCTGACGGTCGCGACGGCGTTCTATCCGGGCTGGTGGGGCTGATGCCGCTCTCCGCGCTCGCCACGCTGACCGTCGCCGAGCCGGGCTGGGGCGACCTGCGCGAGGTGCGGGTCGCGTCCGTCTCCGCCGCGTGGGCCGTCTCCCGCGTGACGCGTCTGTCGGCGTTCGTCGACGCGCGGGACGCCTGGCTGCTCGGGATCACGGACTGGCTCGGCCTGTGGGTGCGGTGGGATCACCCGACGATGGGGACGTGGGGCGGCGTCGTGCAGGACGCGGCGTACGACCTCGGGCGCGGGACGCTGGAGCTCGGCTGCGCGTCGTTCCTGACGCTGCTCAGCAAGCGGCGCACGGCGAAGGAGTACGTCCAGGCAAGCGCGCCGGCCGGGGCGCTGGTGCTGCGCGCCCTGACCGACGCCGATAACGAGGCCCCGCTCGGGTTCGACTCGCTCAGCGCGGACGAAGACGGGCCGCTCTTCCAGGTGAGCTGGCGGGGCGAGGACCTGCTCCGGCTGACGCAACGGCTGGCGAGCACGGCGGACGCGGAGTTCGACGCGACGGTCGACGATGACGGGGCGGTCGCGTTCGCGTTCCGGCACCGCGTCGGGCAGGACCGGCGCGGCGACGTGGCACTGATCGAGGGCTACCAGATCGTCGACGGCTCGCTCACGCCGAGCATCGCGAACCTCGTCAACGACCGCCTGGCGGTGAGCGCGGACGTGGACTGGCAGGACGCGGCGGCGGCGATCGCGACCGATCCCGATTCCATCCTGACCTACGGGCGGCGGCAGGACACGGTGCGGTACCAGGGCTATTCGACCGGCCCCGCGCTCTACGGGCGGGCGAAGGCGGATCTCGTGTTGGCCAGCCTGCCGGTGGCGCCGGCGTCGATCCGGGTGCCGGACACGGAGCCGCAACTGCTGGACGTGCGGCAGGGCGACACGATCCGGGTCGTCAGCGCGAGCAGCAACGCGCTCTGGGACTTCCGCGTCGTGGGCCGTTCCGTCGACGCCGAGACGGGCGTCGCCACGCTGGTGGGCGACGCGACGGAGGCGAGCTGATGCGGCGCATGATCGACCCGACGCAGCAGATCGAGGAGCACGTCGACCGGCGGCTGGGGGCGCTGCCGCAGCGCGACGTGCTGGCCGGGATCGACGAGGCGACCCGCCCGCTCGGGCAGCTCAAGCAGCGCGTCGGCGTGGCCTACGCCCTGCCGCGCGGCACGCCCACGGTGACGGCGAACGCGAACGCGGGCGCGACGGCGACGGCGAGCGTCAGCGGCACCGACACGGCGGGCACGATCACGCTGGTGCCGAACGGGGCGGGCATCGCCTCCGGCGGGCAGGTGACGCTCACGTTCGCCTCGCCGAAGTCGAGCACCAGCTACGCGGTGCTGGTCACGGCGAGCAACGTCAACGCGGGCGCGGTGGGCTTCCCGCTGCGCGCGTCGACGAAGACGACGAGCACGGTGCTGCTCTCGATCGCGACGGCGCTCTCCGCAGGCACGACCTACACCTGGGACTACTGGATCGTCCAGTGGGACCGCACGGGCTAGCGCGAGAAAGGGGCGCGGGCGATGTGGTCGGGATGGGGGAGTTCGCATGGCTGCTACCGCTGATCGG
>CAYSOB010000044.1:0-5239 GCA_964432575.1 uncultured Candidatus Saccharibacteria bacterium | reverse complement strand
CTCTTGATGTATTTAGCCTTACCGGTTAGTTCCGGCAGATTCCTCCGAGCTATTCATGTCTCGAAGTACTCAGGAGCATTGTAAAAGTTTTTCACATTTCGGTTACGGGGATGTCACCCTCTTTGTCACACCTTTCCAGATGTTTCACCTATGCAAAAAATTTGTAACTTTTTGTCTTACGACGTTCAATGTCCTACAACCCTCGATACACCTCGCTATGTTCAATACATTGCTGCATTCACCACAGCGAGGTTATTCGAGTTTGGGCTAGATTCCGTTTCGCTCGCCGCTACTCAGGAAATAACAATTGTTTTCTTTTCCTCTAGGTACTGAGATGTTTCACTTCCCTAGGTTTGCTTCCATCATACAATGGATATCCGTCATTTAAATACGGATGGGTTTCCCCATTCAGAGATCTCCGGGTCACAGGTTAATTGCCACCTCACCGAAGCTTATCGCAGGCAGTTCACGTCTTTCATCGCCATCAAGAACCAAGGCATTCACTATACGCCCTTAAACTTCCTATTAGGAAATCTATATATCACTTCATCATGCTGAAGAATTAAAAGCATGATGGTTTGCTAAATCATTTTTAAACAGAATGATTCATCGCATGACACGTTGTCATGCACTTTTGTAAGAATGTTAATACAGTAACGTTTCTTTTCGAGTTATGTGTGATCTCGATAAAAATACTTACCTATATGTTACATATCCTTGCTGTGTCTGGGATAACAGGAATTACATCCGAAGATGCATTTCATAAAATTAGACACGCAAGGCATTCATTTGACAATGTACTGTGACTGAACTATTGAATTCGTGTCCCGAAAAGAGGCACGTTCTATAAAACAATCACAAAGGCGAGTATAGCCGAAACAGAAATAAAGTCAAGCGATTTTATAGGAATACCGTGGATAAATTCCCTCCCCTGTTTTTCTCTTTTAAATAGATAGGAAAAAAGATAGAAATACAGGAAAAACTGAACTAAAAAACCGCTTTTCAGCGGCTTTTTAAACAAATCCTATAAAGGACATTATTGATTAGTCTTTACTAATCATTCGTCCGATATCAGACAAAACACGTGAAGCGTGATCTCGTCCTCCCAATCCGAACGCAAGACCTCCTGCCAATGCAACCATAGCAAGAATAGCTACGAAGATTGTTTGGATAAGTGAAGCTGCAATTCCTAATTGTGAAAGTGCGATCAATAATGCAAAGATCCAAATTGCCCATGTTGCAAGTGATCCAACAAAGTTAGCAGAATGAACTCCTGCAGCTTTTGCTGATCCTGAAACAACACGTCCAGCAGCACGAGCTACTACAGATGCTAACAAGATTACCAATGCTGCAACGATAACACTTGGAAGGAATCCAAATACTACTTGTTGTAGGAATGCATTAAGTTCTGATAATCCAAGAATATCAAATACCGCAACAAGGAATACGATGATCAAAAACCATTTAACCAAACCACCAACAACTCGTCCTAGACTGAAATGAAATCCAGCACGACGGAACGGCTCGTTGATTCCTGTTTTTTCAAGAACTGAATCTACCTTTGTTAGGTCGATAAGATGTTTGATTGATTTCCCTACCAAATGAGCCAATACCCATCCGATAACAAAGATAACCAATGCAAAAATGATTGCAGGCAGATAACTGATAATACCAAACCAAATTGATTGTAGTGATTGTGCGAGTACAAGACCGCTTGTTTGAAGTAACATAAATAATGAGAGAGACAGTTATGAGTAATCTGCCATGCCCGATACCAGGGCATAGACACGTATAGTATACCAAATTCTATAAAAACAATGCAAGCAATAAAACCCCGTTATGACAATTCTGTAATTGCCAGCTGATTTATTAATTTTTGATGTGGATAATCAAAAACATCCCTGATCAATTTGTCATACATTTTTATTCGATACATAAACTCTTCTGTTGTAAATGTTGCGTATCGTAATTCCTTTCCGATTTCAGATTCAATGATGGCAATTTGTTTTTGAATAATTGACGAATCTAATTTGTCACCAACAATTAACAAATCTAATGATCGTTCCATGTCGCGCATGAAAATTCCAGAAATCATTAATAATTTGATTTTCCCTGCAGACTTAAATCGGTTTGGTAAATCAGAAAGTGCTACCAATTCGGATTCTAGTAACAAAACACGTAGTGATTCCAATAAGGGGAACGATGACTGTAATACATAGACAACCATTTTTTTCTTTCGATTTGATAGGCTTCCTGTTTTTGACGCAAACGCACGCATGACTTCTTTTTTAACAATGAAATCCGTTTTTTCAAGAAGAGTTAGTTCAGTGCGCAATGTGGCAAGATTGGCTTTTGTTTTTTTAACAAGTTCTTCTTTGGTAAATCCATGCCCTGGGTGAAACAAAAATAATCGCATTAGTTTAACCCGTGCCGGTGACCCCATAATTTTTCCTAATATTTCTATAGTATTGCTCATATGGGACCAGTATACAGGAAACAAATAAGAAACTGCAAATTGACAACAATTTGAGAATATCTTAAATAAAAAACACCAAATGGTGTTTTTTATTTAAGAGAATTATTTCAATTCTACTTTTCCTCCAGCTTCTTCGATTTGTTTCTTCAAAGCTTCGGCGTCGTCTTTTTTCATTCCTTCTTTCAAAGTAGCTGGTAAGTTGTCCACCATGTCTTTAGCTTCTTTCAAGCCAAGTCCAAGAGCTTCTTTAACTACTTTCATAACTGCAATTTTAGCTCCTCCGTCTGATGACAAGACAACAGTAAAGTCATCTTTTTCTTCAGCAGCACCTGCGGCTGCAGGACCAGCAACAGCAACCGCTGCAGCTGAAACGCCGAATTTTTTCTCAAATAATTTAACCAGTTCGTTTAAATCCAAAACTGACATATTTTCAATTGCTTCAACAATTGATTTGAATTTTGCAGGAACTTCAACATGTGAAGCTTCTACGTTTACATTTGTGTCTTCCATAAAAAATAAATAATCAATAAATTAATAAATTAAGCAGTTTTCTGTTCTGCAATTTTTGAAAGCGCGATAACCATTCCCTGGATAGGTGAATTGATCACGTTTACAAACATTCCTCGTAACACCTGTGGTGATGGGATTTCAGCGATTGCTTGCATTTCTGCAGCACTCATATATTTTCCTTCAAAAACTCCTCCGACAACTTTGATGTTATCAGCAAATTTTTTCTTGAATCCAAAGATTTCCCGAGCCGGAGCAATAAGGTCAGAACCATATGCAACAGCTAATTCCCCTCCAGATAATACTGGCATTTCACCTGCAATTGCAGATTCGTTTAATGCCTTTAACAAAAGAGTCTTTTTAGCAACAATATATCCACCATTACTTTCACGTAATTGTGATCGTAATTGATTTGTATCGTTTACACTAATTCCCTTGATATGCAAAAATACCATTGATGATGAATCCTTTACGACATCCGTAAATTTCTTCAACACGGTAACTTTTTGCGCTTTAGTAAGTGCCATATAATATTTATATGATACAGATGTATCTAAGTCTATCCAATAATAATCAAGTCCATTATAGACAAGATAATGCATGAGTCATTTCGACCTGTGGTGGGATATTTCAGCACGATGTTACCATCGCACACCCAGCCGTCTCTGGTGCATACCAAATTACCATAGCACAATAATTGAAAAATGCAAGGCCTCTCTTAATCTTTTTTCTTGATAGAAAACATGTCCAGTATCATATCCTTTGTCCCCATAAGG
Organism: uncultured Candidatus Saccharibacteria bacterium; assembly: GCA_964432575.1. Taxonomy (GTDB): domain Bacteria; phylum Patescibacteriota; class Minisyncoccia; order Phycocordibacterales; family UBA1006; genus CALMMZ01. The sequence goes on along the minus strand of CAYSOB010000044.1, from coordinate 1,480 downwards.
ACGCTTTTTATAAAAGCAATCATCTCTAAACCAAGGGTTGTAACCATAGAATACATAAGGCTCCCCAACTTTTTAACCCAAGGAACCATCCAGCCTTTTCCAAGAAAGAAGTCATATGAAAAAAGAAAGATAAAAACCAGCACCCAAAATGTAGTTTCCGATCGATAGAGAGAAAATGAAAACAAACAAACCAAGGTAATAATAACTGCGACCAGTAACCGTAAACCATTAAAAGGCCCAAATTCTATCATGGAAACAATGCGAGCCTTTTTATTATCATCGGATTTGTCTTTAAAATATTTTCTCAACCAGTTAATCCCTAATAGAATTTCTGATTTGATAAATTCAAGATCTCCCCGTAATGTTGGTCGTGACATATATTCACACCTTAGTCAAAACGGGTTTTTTTGCAAGGTGTTGAGATTTGGGTATACTACTATTATATGAATATGAATTTTAAAAATTTTCCAGAAAATACTCCTTCTGTAAATCCTTACGACATGGTAGCAGAATCTGAAGTATTAATAGAAACATACGAAACATTATTGAGTGATGCACGCAAAGAAATGGAAAATCTTCGTCGCGAACTAGATATCATTCGTCAATTTGAAAATGAACCAAATGCGATTGTTGTTCCATCACGTAACCGTGCAGAAATCACTCCTATCCTAAAACAAGTACGGTCGCAATTAGTACAAACACAAGAAGCGCTCCGTTTATTACGGAAACAATATGAATCAATAAAGACAATTATTCCTAATGATTCACAATTAAACTAAAAACACCGCAAGGTGTTTTTAGTTATCTGAAATAAATTCAAATCGTGGGACAATATTCCCTTCTATTTCTATGTTTTGCAAAAACATATCCAATGGTCGCACCCAAAACTTGCTTTCAGGATTTTCATATAACGCTTCGTAATATACTAAATCTTCCAATGTTTCAGAATGTTTTACACACCCAATCACTCGATACACATTTCCTTTGTAATGTTTATAAATTCCAGGATTGATCATATTTATTTGCGTCGTAGCACATCCTGTACTGCAACCATAATTGCATCGCGATCTACTTTATAAAATTTTAACAATTCCTCGGGTGTTCCAGATTGTCCATATGAATCACGTACGCCAACAAATTCCATTGGTACTGGGAATTCTTCTACCACTACCTCGGCAACGGCACTACCCATTCCACCCATAATTTGATGTTCCTCTGCGGTTACTATTGCACCAGTCTTTTTTGCAGCCGCAATAATTGCAGCACGGTCAATTGGTTTTATAGTATGTACATTAATTACATCCGCATGAATTCCCTGTGCTTCCAAAGTTTTTGCAGCTTGGAGTGCTTCATAGACAAGCGATCCACACGCAATGATTGTTACATCTGCAGATTCTGTTTCGTATACAGTCTGTGCTTTTCCAATTTCAAATGGAGTTTCTACTGTGGTAAATGTCGGAACCCCTGATCGTCCCAATCG
>CAYSOB010000043.1:0-5627 GCA_964432575.1 uncultured Candidatus Saccharibacteria bacterium | reverse complement strand
CAAAATCCAGTGTTGTCAAAATTAAAAGTTAATGAGGAAAAGCGTTATTCAATTTAGGTTACCTCAAAAAGTCTTGAACCAGTTTCAGGATTTTTTGTTTGTCATGAATTGGGTTGAACCAATGAATATTGTGATTTCGTTTAAGCCAGGTTATTTGTCGCTTTGCGAACTGCCATGTTTTTGTTGCAAGTAATTCTTTAAATTCATCAACCGATATTAATCCTTGAACATATTCAGATCCAAATCGATATTCTAATCCAAATGAATGTAATTTATCGAAAGATATTCCTGAGTCGTGTAATTGTTTTATTTCATCAAACAAAGCAGGAATTCTATTTGAAATACGTGCTTGGATTCGTTCTTGTAAAATTTCTTTTGGTAATTCAAGTCCTATAAAAAAAGTGTTGTACTGTGAATTATTTGTTTTCATTTTTGGCACACTTCCAAGAGTTGTTGCAATTTCAATGGCACGAATTAATCGAACAGGATTATGTTCATCAATTTCTAAAGCCCGATCTGGGTCAAGTTCTTGTAGTTTTTTGTATAGTTCTGGTGCAGAAAGTTGCTCAAGCTCTGTTCTAAGTTTTGGATTTGCGGTTACCTCTGGAAACTGCATATCATACACCACTGCATCAATATACATACCAGTTCCGCCACAGATAATGGGCAGTTTTCCTCGATTATGAATATCTGTAATTTTCTCTTGTGCAAGTTTTTGGAAATCCGCAACAGAAAAATAATCATTTGGGTGTGCGATATCTATTAAATAATGGGGGATACCTTGCATTTCATCATGGGTAATTTTTGCGCTCCCAATATCAAGACCTGTATAAACCTGTCGAGAGTCAGCAGAAATAACCTCGCCACCCCATTGTCTGGCAAGTTCTACTGCAAGTGCTGATTTTCCTGTTGCGGTGGGGCCGCAGATGACGATAACTTTTTTCATGGTGATATTAGTATCTTAATCACAAATACAATAAAAAGCCAATGATTTGGCTTTTTATTAACGGTTTTGTGCCCGAGAGAGGAATTGAACCTCCACCCCTTACGAGATTCGATTTTGAGTCGAACGCGGCTACCAATTACGCCACTCGGGCAAATAGCGTCGGGAAAGAAACTTCCCGACTTAACAGATTGAATATCAGGCTCTATCTGTGTGTTTAAAACCTGCCTTCTTCTGCAATGTCAACATAGTATCATATCTAAAAATAATTTCAAATTTTGGTGAATTGATATCTTGGTGATATAATCTTTTTTATATGATGCAAAATTATACAAATTCAATTTTTTGGGTCGAGACAGATAAAATTAAACCAAACCCGTATCAACCACGTCGTGAATTTGATGAACGTGCACTGGTAGATTTGGCAGATTCAATCCGACAGTATGGTGTATTGCAGCCATTGGTGGTAACACGTAATGAAATTGAAAAGCCTGATGGACTTTCTGTTGAATATGAATTAATTGCTGGGGAGCGACGACTTCGTGCATCACGTATTGCGGGGTTACCACAAGTTCCTGTTATTATTCGTTCAGGTGCAGAGGATTCAAAAGTAAAACTTGAACTTGCAATTATTGAAAACTTGCAACGTGAAGATCTTAATCCAATTGATCGAGCTTGGGCGTTTATGCGGCTGCATAGTGAATTTGGGTTTACTCATGCTGAAATTGGTAAGAAAATGGGGAAGAGTCGCGAGTATGTTTCAAACAGTTTGCGACTACTGGCACTACCTCAAGAGATTATGACTGCACTTGCAGAGCGAAAAATTTCAGAGGGGCATACACGACCTTTGATGATGTTGTCTGATCGACCAGATGAACAAACTACTTTGTTTAAAGAAATTGTTATTAAAAAACTATCCGTTCGTGAAGCAGAGCAATTAGCTCGAGGAATTGCAAAAGACAAAGTCCGTAAAAAAGATGTTGAACATGATCCACAAATTGCAAATTATGAAGAAAAATTAGCAGAGTCATTAGGGACCCGTGTTCATATTGAGCGACGTGATGTTGGTGGGAAAATTGTTATTGACTATTTTTCACCAGATGACCTAGAAACTATTTTGGATTTATTAAAGAATAATGGAACTAATAAAAATGCAATGCTTGAAAAATACATAAATGCACAACCAGTTGCACAGGCTACTGAAGTAACGTCAGAACCAGTTGCTACGGTTCCTGAAATCTACCAACCAGAATTACCGGCGTACCAGGCGCAGGGAAGTCACGAAATGACCATTGCACATCAAGAGTTAGAGTCTCCAACTATTGAACCGTCCTATTTGGCACAGAACGAACCAGAAATGCAACAAGCAGCAATGCTGGACGATCGATCAAGCGAAGAGGTGGAACAAGATGAAAACAGTGACCTGTATAATATTAATAACTTTACGATCTAAGTTAAAATAAAACCCTTCCAGGGTTTTATTTTTTACTATAGAAATATTGACTTAATATAATAAATATGCTATAATGGTGTCAATAAAAACAAAAAAAGATGAGAAAAAATTTTATGTTCGCATTAGTTCTCGCAGGGCTTGCGGTGGGATGCAAAAAAGAAAAGGAAATCGCACCGGTAATTCCTCCGGTAATCAGAATTATTGATACAGTCTCCATAGGTACCCCTTTGTGGATATCTGACGCAACTGCATCGGTTCGTTCTGTAAATAATCAGGAAATTCCTGGTTATCCAAATTTACCTTATTCCAACACCAAGGCAGTGGAGTTCACCGTAACATATACGTTGCATTCCAGACTGGATATTACATTCAGTATGGATCAATCATTACTGGTGAAATATCCTAATTCTAATTATGCAACCTATTCAAAAGGTTTGCAGATAGTTTCGGCGGGTACTGGTCAGCAGGGAGAAAATTACTGGAAGTTTATGACAAAGGTTATGGTTATCCGGGATGCTGGCGCAGCCAAAAGTCAAATGGCGGCATCTGTTCAAAATTTCTATTATTTTGCACAGGCTGACGGACAAATGACACCAAAGGTATTGCCGGTTAATTTGACAACGGGATCAATAAACTTCTGATCCTTACAATTGAATAAAAAAACCGATTCATGATGGATCGGTTTTTTTAATAATTTATTTCATTTTATTGATTTGTTCAATTAATCCCTGGAGTGTTTTTTGAATATCTTGCAGTGTCTTATCTTGTTTTTGGTCGTCTGATTCTGCAATATCATCCACATCTTTTTCGATTTCATCAATATCTTTTTCAATACCTTCTACGTCCTCTTGGATTTCATCTACATCATGCTGAATTTCATCAATATCTTTTTCAATACCTTCTACGTCAGCTTGAATTTCACCAACATCTTCAGAAATTTCTTCTACATCTTTTTGGATTTCATCAATATCTTTTTCAATACCTTCAACGTCCTCTGAAATTTCTTGAATTTCACGGGACACATGTTTAATACGACGCTCACTACGATTTACCGACATTTGAATAAAAATAGACAAGTAAATTGCTTCAAGAGATACCACAGTAGTCAGTACCAACAATACCCGATCAAGCGGAATACCAATCCAGACTAAAACGAAAGCAATAATAAATAATACTGTATGCACCAAGAGAGATTGGGTTGACCCAACCCAGCGTGTTGCGCGGATAGCAATTTTTTCGAGGAGTTTATTTGTCATATTTCTGTATGATACCATACTTAAGTTCATTTTCAATTTTTGTGTATTGTTATCGCGTATATGGTATAATCATAATATGGAAACAAAACGAAATTTCTCTTTATTGTCGTGGGCTGTAGCAATAGCTATTGTTATTATTACTAACTTATTTTTTTACTACGCGATTGCAACAGTTTATCATGAGCCAAAATTTGAAACATTTTGCCCAGTACAAAATGTTCAATACACTACACCTGAACAATGTGTGAACGCAGGTGGCCAATGGTCAAGTTATCAAATGGCACCAAAAGAAATAACTGAAGCCGTAAAAGCGAATCAACCTCTTGGTTACTGTGATCCTAATTTCACATGTCAAAAAAGTTATGACAGTGCACATAGTATTTACAATCGTAATGTATTTCTCGCATTAATTATTATTAGTATTGTTGTCATCGGTATCGGATTGTTTATTTCAATTGATGTATTATCACTTGGATTTACATGGGCCGGTGTTGTGTCATTAATCATTGCGTCAGGACGTTATTGGTCAGATGCAAATAATATTTCTAAGGTGATTATTCTAGCACTTGCTTTGGCGGCATTGGTATGGCTTGCAGTGAAACGAATGAGAGTATAGCCTGATGCTAAATAATAAAAACGCTCGATTTTTCGAGGGTTTTTTGGTATAGTGGCGGAATATGAACTTGGAGGCTTTAAATAAAACAGAAAAAGTCACGAAAATTGGAGACTATGAAGAATTGATCAATTCCCTTGAATTTAAGAATTGGTTCGGTAATAGTGTTGTAGTTGATGAAACTGGTAAGCCTTTACTAACATATCATTCTTCTACGATTAAGAATTTTGAAGGAACTTCACTGAAAAGAAGCAAGACTACTAATAACTGGAATTCGTACGGGATTTATTTTTCCTCGAATCGCCAAAAAACTGAAGCTCATTTTCGAGAATACCATGAAGATATGCAAAATGAGCTTGATAAGTATAATAGTATTCCTCAAGAATGGCGTTCCAGGTTTGATCCCGAAAAGATAAATGAATTAAATGATTATTTTAATAGTAATGAAAATATTGTAAAAACATTTTCTTGTTTTCTAAAGATAGAGCATCCATTAATACTAAACAATCATTCAGAACTCATGAATCTTCATTATTCAGGAACTACTCGAGAATCACTCATGAATGATTATGATGGAATTATAATAAAGCACGATTCAGAGTTTGGTGATCAATATATTGTTTTTTCGCCAGATCAAATTCATATGCTTCCTTCAATCTTAAAATAACTATATGAAACCTTACGATCACAAAAAAATTGAAAAGAAATGGCAGAAAACTTGGGACGAAAATCAGGTATATAAAACATTGCCAGCTCGCGATGCTATCAAGAAAAAACTAAAACCATATTATGTATTGGACATGTTCCCGTACCCGTCAGGTGCAGGCCTACATGTTGGTCACCCTCGCGGATACATTGCGTCAGATATTTTTGCGCGTATGAAACGCATGAATGGTTTTAATGTACTTCATCCAATGGGGTTTGATAGTTTTGGGTTACCAACAGAGCAATATGCAATTCAAACAGGGAAAAATCCTGCAACCGTTTCAGATCAATTAGTAAAACGGTATGGTGAACAACTTTCAATTCTTGGTTTTTCATATGATTGGTCACGGCAGATTGCGACCCATGATCCGGATTACTACCAATGGACACAATGGATCTTTTTGCAGATTTATAACAGTTGGTACGACAAGTCAAAAAACAAGGCTCGTAAAATCGATGAACTAGTAAAACTATTTGAAACATCTGGAAATAGTAAAGTACATGCAGTAACTGGAAATGATGTTGCGCAGTTTTCAGCAAAAGAATGGAAAGCTTTTTCAAGCAGTGAACAACAAATTGTTTTAATGAATTACAGACTCGCATACGAAGGATATGCCGAGGTGAATTGGTGTGCAGAAATGGGAACAGTACTTGCGA
>CAYSOB010000042.1:0-5725 GCA_964432575.1 uncultured Candidatus Saccharibacteria bacterium | reverse complement strand
GAGAAATTGATCCTACTAGGCTTAAATTTTCTGTAGGAGCTAAATATATAGCTAGACCAACAGAAGCGTTTAATAACTGTGCCCTGAACTCTATTCGACGTGTGCGCATTTTCAATTTCGGGCAGAATCTTCCAACGAATCTCATGGAAATTATGCAAGGACTTAATCAAAGTAACTTGATGGACTGTCCCGAGCTTTTAAGCTTGTAAGGGTATTATAATGGTAGTAAAACTTGGTTGGGCGACTCAGGTATCTTTAAAGCTGCTTGTAGCTTCGCTAATCCCTGGAGTACTTTCTGCCGCCATTTCTCCTGAAGGAGCAGCTACCGTTACTCAGTACGTAGACAGGCATGGAGGAGGAAATTTTATAGGCGTTGGATACGTGGAATTTTCAGGCCTTACAGCAAATACAACCTATACATATACAATCTTTTCTACTAGTGAAGCTTCGATCTCAGGACAGTTTACTACGGCTCCGTCAGATTATAGGTGTGCCTTCATTCTTTCCACTTGCGATTCAGATGAAATGTGGGGCACAGGTAGGCCATTTGCAGTCATTAAAAACCTCGCCCGCAATTATGCTAAAGGCGGCATTCCTTTTGCCATGCTGCACATAGATGATCCACAATATGTTGATACAAGTAAAACGAATATAGTTGGCTGGCCTACCCAAACATACAATACGCAATCTGAGTGTCAAAGTCACTTTTTTGCTAGAGGATGGGCGAAGTGGTTGGGCTTGTTTAACCATTACACTAAATGGGCAAAAGATGAAGATAGACAGTGGGTTTATCGAAATGTGCCTTCCCACGCAACTGTAGGGGATCATGGCTTTGCAGCTAATTTCAGACGCGGGCCTTCCTTAGTTGGAGGAACAGACTATTGGGTACCTCAAGTTGCCGCAGATGGAAAAAGTTGGACAGAAGCTCAAATAGAAACTGCTGCTCTACCTGAAGTCCAAGCTTGGATTGCTGCTATTGGGCCTCCCGTGTCTCGTTCCGGAGTATTATATTCTAGCGCTGAGTATGGTCCTGTTAAAATATTCTTTTCAGATATGCAGCTACACTCTACTGCTTGGGCAGGAACAGCTGATCCAGGTCCCTGCCTTGGATCGCAACAGATTACAGATATGATGTCTGCCCTAGATACTTCAAGTCATCCTTTAAAGCTCCTTACACTTGAAAGTGGATTTTCCCAGTACGGGCAAGCTTGGCATGACAGATATCCTACAGAAGCTAGTGCTTGGCACGCAGATATGCTAACTAGGGCTAACTTGAATGGCACAAATGGCCACTTGTTTTTAGCTTATGGCGACAACCATAATAGGCATACAATTTCATATTCAAACTTTTGGGCTTTTTCTGCTGGGGTTTTACAAGACGCTAGGGCAGTTGGAGCGTATCAGACTGTTAGAAATAAAGCTGCCAGCCTTGCTTTTGGAGGAAAGCTCCGTTGGGCAGAGGGCTGTATTGTAGCTACTGGTGACAGCCCGCTTTCAGGCTTTTGGTTATTTGATTGTTTTGATGCGCATATAGAAGGAAAGTACATAAATGGCATAAATGGAAAAACAATCTATGGCCCAGTTCGCCTAGACTATGCACAAAGTGGCAATCAATGGAGAAATTCCGAGGTGACTTATGCTTAAAACAACCGTGGTAACTGAAACCGGATTTACTGGAGACTATTTCATTCTTGAACTTGGAAATGGAAACAGCCATACGCTTGGCGTCCATATTCCTGCCTTTGGAGAAGTTACACTTTATGCAGGTTATGCTGCGCATCCTGCAACTTCACCTGTCTGGCAACTTGTTGGATCATATGAGGCATCTGGAGTCTACTCCCTAAATTTTCCACTTCAGTGGATCAAATTGGTCATAGAAAATAATAGCTCAACTACACAAGGGATTGCAGTTTGGGCTATTGGAGAAGGAGCATAAACCATGCCAAAGAGTCCTTATCCACTAGCATCCTTGAAAGAAACGGCAATTCCACTCGATGTCTGGAAACCTATCAGTAGTAGGTTGTTAAGTTTCACGGATGTCACAATGGGGACTCCTTGGACACTTCTCCCTGAGAGTCTTTATCTTTTCCAAGTGTTGGATGCTCCGGTTGCCTTATGCTTTGAATCCACTCCCATATCCCTTGCCCAAGCAACTGGAGCAGCTTTTTCTCCCAATACAATTCTACTTTCTCCAAGTGTTGGAACTCTAGGTTATGTGCTTCAAGCTCCTGGGGCATACTTAAGTGCAGTAGCTCTTGCCAGCGGTTCCAGCGGCAAAGTGCTTGTCTCTGAACTTACAAAATGGGATGCGTTAGCTACTGCAACTCAGCTTTCTTTTGGATAAATGCTATGGCCATCAACTACATTCCCGCAGATGTTACTCAGGGGCTTCTTTTTGAGGAACCTCAAAAAATTCCACAGCTTCCAGAAGGCAAGCTAGTTGCATATGACGGAGAAAATATTCTTCCAACGGCGGAAGGGTATAAGAGTTTCTTTGGCATATCGAATAGAATCGGGGATTCGACGCTACCTTCCACAGAAATTCAAGAAATTGTTAGCTTTGTCACGGAATTTGGACAAGTTATTCTTCTGGGCCTTTGCGGGGATGGCTTGTGGGTGCGTGCAGCGGAGGGGGATGGAATCGCTACAATTACGGAAACTTCAACAGAATACACCGTTGCATTTCCTCTAGGTAAGTTTTCTTGGACGCAGGTTGTTCCTCTTGCTAGTGCAAGTCCTTGGAAACTTTGGACTAAGGTTTTGCTTAATAACAGAGCATTCTTCTATGCGAAGGGCTTGGGGCATATTCTTGAAGTGGAATCTCTTGGTGCGGGGAATCTCACTATCAAGAAGCTGGAGCCTACTTATATCATCAGCGCAGTAGCAAAGCAACACAAGATTCAAATTGAACTGGATTTGGAGCTTGGAAATTCAAGCTATAAGTCCGTGCAGATTGATGGAAGTTATTTCACTAAATATGTGAGCAGGGAAGCTGATGTTGATGATTTTGTGGAGAAGATTCGAGATGCTATTGGTGGCGGGGATATAAGTGGAAAGAGTTTGACGGTGACACAAGGGAAGTGGAACTTTGATGTTCCTGAGCTTGCAGGTGTTTTCAGCATGGACGCTGAAATTAAAGCGGTGGATGGAACCTTGCTGGAAGATGTTGAAGCAGACTATGCTTTTGGCTATGTAGGCCTCTTTAATCCGTATACAGGAAGAATGCGAGATTGGGTAATACCTGTAATGCAGTATTATCCGATTTCAAGTACACCTGATTCTTTTAGTATGTCTGCAGAAGCGGTGCCAATAGTGTCCTCTTCTACGGGCGGACCTGTTTTACAAAACCCTACTGCTCCTGTGACCATAACGGCACCAAATGGTGCCATTTATATCAGCCCAGACAATTGGGTTTCTGCGCTAAGCTCTCCTGACACAACTGTAGTGCCCTGGCTTAATGCTAATAGAACGGCTGAAATGATTTCACTAGGTATAAGCTTCTATAACTCTGGCAGAAGTATTTACTATGTGAGTAGTGCATACGCTCCCACATCTCCGAATTGGGTGCGTTCTGCTGAAATTATTGCCCATATGTTCAAAAGAGCCGGCTCAGATAACTTTGGTTGGTTTACACTTAGTATGCACACATATGTATTTAACGGTGAACCTATTACATCCGTTGCGGCTTTGAACATATCTCATGGAATAGCTTATACATCTAGCTTAGTGCGCCTAATTGATTCATTAAGTAGATTTACCGCTTATGGTTATCCTGCAGATCAGAATAAATTTGTGATCCCCCCTGACCTAACTTTCATAGACTTGGTACCTAAAAATACTGTGCCTGAAGGAAAAAATATCTTAGTTGATCTTATTAATCCGCTTTTATTTGGCTCCGACCCTAACTTAGCGCAGTTTAGCCTTCTGAGTACAGATATCAATTATACGGGGTACATGGAAGTAGAAGTAACACCTAACTTAGTTAAAATTAAGCAAAATACCTCAGGCACGCCTATATTTCCGCTTATATCGCCTACCCATAAAGTGTATTTGCCAAGTTTACCTGCATATAAACCACAAAATTTGTATTTAAGTAGTAAGGTTAGTTCAACTGGGACAGTTTCAGGCAAATTGAGTGTAAATCCAGGCGTAGTAGATATGCCCTCCTGTAGCATATACTTGCCTACGACTTCCCCCAGCATACAGTATGCCGTTTGGCTTCGGCCTAACTCTCCTAAAATAGTAGATTTTCATGTTTCTGAGTATGTGCCGCCTTATGGCCTCCAAATAAACCTAGGTGCTGGATCTACTGTAGGTGTTTTATATTACTTTAGGTTCTGCTATTTAGATTCTGATTTTAATGGTACATTCAGTTCAAACTATACAGTGACTAATGATAGTATCTACGCTGATATGTCGTCTGTCTGGAACGTGGTAGATAACGCTGTAAATCCGTATATGCTAACTAAAGAGCTTTTTCTGCTTATTGCTCTAAATATCGGAGTGCATACAGCGGGATATATGGAATATGATAAACTACAGCTTCAAGCTCCCCCTAAAACACCCTATGCTGAAGGTACTGGACTTAACTTAAGCTCCTTCCGTCACGGCGGGCAGAAAGCAGCAAACTTCAATCTTCTCACACAAGCGACAGAAACTTCCCCAATAGAAACAACTAGCATTCCACTCCCCGCTTCCCTTTCAACCTCCCAACAAATTGCAGATCATATCTACACAGGACTCCATGCCATCTATCCTCTGACAACTGTAACAAAGACAGCTGATCCAGAAGCTACACTCACCGCAACCATCACAAAAGAATTTCTTACTTTTGATGGCCACACACCAACCGTAGCTATCACAAAGGATGGAACAGAAACTGGGGATACTATCTCCGTCATAAGCTCAACAAGCCAAAAGATGGCTGAAGTGGACGGGATCTTCAAAGCCCGTGGGAGGCTTGGAGCATGGAAAGCAGATGGAGCGCTTCATTTAAGTTCGCCTACAAACCCCATGGACTTCGTTCCTTCCATCTCAACTCAAGCGAATGAGCTGCGAATTGAATCTATCCGAGGAAAGATTATCCAAGCTATTGGCTCAGGAGAAGGTTTCACTCTGTTCAATAGTGGAAACGTTGTTCGTGCGAATTATAACGGAGAGCAGAATTCGTTTAATTTTGCTGAGCTTTATCCCGTTGGCATAGCTGATCCGAGGCATCTTGGAATTCTTGGTGGTGTAACGTATTTTTACACCCCTACGGGGCTTATGCAGTCCGCAGGGAATGAGATTCAGAAACTTGACTATGCTTTGCTAGACTATCTTGCTCAGTTCAAGATTCCCCTGAAAATATCCTCTGCTGCAGAACGTTACCTAATTATAGAAATAACTGAGGAATATTTAGATAATCTTTTCTATGACAGGCTGCTTCGGAAAGGAGTAGCTGTAAGCTATCCAAAAGCTTACCAAGCTCCAGCAACGAGTTCCAGTGGCATCTTGCAGCCCCCTGCAATCTCCTTGGACAAGCCTTATGTCAAAGCCTTCTTCTTTGATACGCAGCTTGGAAAGTGGGGAATATGCACAAGGGCACACAAAGCGCTAATTTCCTACGCTCCGTGGAATGTCACTTCAGAGCTTATCTCCCTCGGAGATAACACGTATACAGCAAAACTTGGCGCCATCGGAACGGATGGAAAGACGTATATATTTGATGAACATTCCACGGATA
>CAYSOB010000041.1:3356-5728 GCA_964432575.1 uncultured Candidatus Saccharibacteria bacterium | reverse complement strand
GCCTCGGCGTCGCGCTCGCGGAACGACAACGGAGCCTGTGCCCCGGCCCGCGGCGGCGGGTACTGCTTCTGCGTGATCACGCTCATGCACCAGTTCTGCCAGGTGCGTTCCCAGTCCAGCTTGGTCGCGTCCTTGCCGGTCTTGGCCGACCAGTGGTTGCGGAAGGAGAGCGCTATGTCGCGCACGATCTCGACCGTCCAGTGCGGGTACTTGGCCAGGGCCCACTCGCCCCATGAGCGCGGCAGCACCCAGTCCTTCGGCAGCCGCGCTCCCCGCTCGGCCTTCGTCGTCGTCTTGACGGGTTGCTTGTCGTCGTTGCCGGCGCCGTCAGGCGGCGGGCTCTTGGCTGCGGTGGTAGTAACTGTCTCTTCTATTGGGGAGTGGGTATGGGACTGGGTAGCCGTTCCAGGTGCGTCCGAGGCCGTTCCTGGTGCCGTTCCAGGTGCGTCCGAGGTTGTCCGAGGTGCCGTTCCAGGTGCCGTTCCAGGTGCCGTCCGAGGTGGATTTGCGGTGCTCGCGCGCGCCGCCATAGCCCGAAGAGACGCCATGCCGATGTTCCATGGCGCGTGAAGGCCAGCACCTCGGACGACCTCGAACAGCCTGGAACGTTCTAGGTTGTGCCGGTGCTTGCGGTCGTCTTCGTGCGCCTGCTTGGCGGCCCGTTGGGCCTCGCGGCTAGGCTCTCCGGCTTGATAGGCGGCGATCACCTCGTCGCACGTCTTCTGGTGGTAGCCGTCCTCGCGCAGTACGAAGAACTCGGCCAGCACGTCGACGACAGCCTGGCGGTCCTCGTCGTCCCGGCATCGTGCCAGGCGCTGAATCTGCTCGACGTCGGCCGGCAGCGGCCTCTCCTTGGCGTAATACTTTCGGATGAGCCGGTGGTAGATTCCGTCCTCTCGCGCCGTCAAGTGCGACGTCGCCTCGTCGTAGTCGCCGATGTGGTGGTCGAAGTAGTTCAACCTTCGCACCCCCGCCCGATCACGAAGTCGGGTTGGCGGCCGGAGCCGATCGCGATGAGTCTCGACGCGACGCTCATGCCAACCGGCCCTCGAGGATGGTCTCGGCCATCGCGATCCGCATGCCGATCCAGCGCATGCAGTTGACCGCCATCGAGTTGCCGAGCGCCTTGTACTTGGGGCCGTCGGCCGCCGGCTTGCCGCGATAGGTGATGTCGAGGTAGTCGTCCGGGAAGCCCTGGAGGCGCGCGCACTCGACGGGCGTCAGGCGGCGCACCCGCGCTCCCCCGTGGTCAATGCAGTTGCGCAGGCGGAATGTCGTACCTTCATTGGTATAGGTGCGTTGTTCGTTTGCCGATAGCGGGTCTGCCACCTCTCCGTCGGATGTGTACGCGACAGCGATTTGGCCGCCGCCGTTGGCGTTCGAACCAGCATTCCCCATCGCCCGCAGCGTTGGGGTGTGGTCGGTTTGAGCATCCCCGCCGAAGTATTTGCACGAAAATGCGATCAGCGGCGGGTGCGCGCCGGCGGCGAGCGGATGGCAGGCATCCCCTGGCTTCGGGTTGCTGCAGTTCTCTCGATGGGTGATCTGCGTCGTGTCGTAGACCGTCACGAGCGGCGTGCCCCGGCCCGTGCCGTCCTCGCTCGCGTCGAAGCCTTCGCCGCGCAGGGCGTGGGCGACGAAGGTCTCGCTCTCGAAGTCGCCGTGCCCCGTGCCGCCCTTGGCCCGCACGGCGGTCGCGACCTGGATCGGCCCGGAGGTGTTGTTGCCGCCATAGGCGACCAGATGCCCGGCATTGACCGCCTGGTTGCTCAGGAAGTCGCCGAACCCGTGCCCGCGCGGGCCGGTGTTGGCCTGCAGAGCGCCCACGACCTCGGTGATCAGGGTATGCCCGTCCTCGCGGTCGATACCGCCGTCAGAGCTGCGTAGAGCGCGGGCGGCAGCGCCTTGCCCCGCTTGTCGGCGCGGCGCAGGATCCCCGCGCAGGCTTTCGCGCTCAAGAAGTACCGCGGCGGCAGGTCGCCAGTCTCCAAGATGTCCGACAACGAACACACGGTTGCGTCGCTGCGGGACGGCGCGCCCGTAGCCGTCCACTCGCACAAACTGAGCGTCAAGAACTCGGTAGGCGAACCCATACCCGACGAGGCCCAAGAGCCCGAGGAAGGAACCAAAGTCCCGTCCTCGGTTGCTCGACAGGACGCCGGGGACGTTCTCCCAGACCAGCCAGCGGGGCCGATAGCGTGCAGCAACGGCACCAAAGATAAGCATGAGGTTGCCACGAGGGTCATCCAGTCCAGCGCGGAGTCCGGCGACGCTGAAGGACTGGCAAGGGGTTCCTCCGACGAGAACATCGAAAGCTGCATCGGGCCAATCCTTGAATTGGGTCATGTCGCCGCGGTTGGGCACGGCCGGGT
>CAYSOB010000041.1:2101-3256 GCA_964432575.1 uncultured Candidatus Saccharibacteria bacterium | reverse complement strand
GCATCGGGCCAATCCTTGAATTGGGTCATGTCGCCGCGGTTGGGCACGGCCGGGTGCTGCGGACCACCATCGCCAGGTCGTTCGGCCTGCAATTCATTGGATGAGCACCCCCCTAGTTCTCGGGTTGTAAAGCACCGCTGTTGCACCTTACCTTTACGGCATGGAAGCACGGCACATCACGGCAAAGCGGCAGCGCCCGAGGCGTCAGGCTGGGGCGAGTTCGGTCACACCGGCCGGCGCGACGGCGGGCACGAGCTCGGGCGCGCCGCGGCGGTCGATCAGTTCAGGCCAGAGAAGCCACCAGTCGCCGGGCCGACAGTCCCACGGCATCACGTCACCGGCGGTGAAGTCCTGGATCGGTCGGACGAGGTGCGCCGGGATCGGCTTGTCGCTCGCCTTCATCTGCGCGACGAACGAGCGGCTGATGCGCCGTTGCGCGCCGTGACGTGAGACGGCGGCGGTGAGGAATTCGGCCAACTTGGATGATCGGCCGTGCTCTGCGTCGAGCCAGGTTTGCAGCTTCATGGCCGAGAGTTTAGGGGCGCACAACAAAATGCGCAAGCCCCTGGTCAGCGATGCACATTCGACGATCAAGCCGTGCTTGACTGCTGATCCCTACGATGCGGGCATGGAACACATCGGGGAACTGATCGCCACGCTGCTCGACTTGCGCGGCATCCGCAAGACCGACGTCGCGGCGCGGATCGGGGTCACGCGCAGCGCCGTCACGAACTGGTGCTCGACCGGGAAGATCCGCAAGGATCACCTGATGGGCGTGGCTCGGATGCTGGGCACTACGTCCGACGCGCTGCAGGATCTGGAGTTCGCCAGCATCGAGGAAGTGCAGGCCTTCGCCAGTTCCCTCGGTGACGACCGCAGGCCTGCAGCGCCGGCGGTGGAACTGGCGCGACCGGACCCGGCGTTGAGCCCGATCGCCGCCGAGCTCGGGCGGCTCGTCGCTTCAGCCTATGATCGAATCGGCGACGACGCGGCGAAGGCGTCGCTGCTGTCGCAGGTCATCCTGCTGTGTCACCCGATCCCTTCGACCGTTGCGCCAGATCCAGCAGGGCCGCCATCTGCAGCGACCACGCGAAAGCCGAACAAGCATCGGTGAAGATGCCACGCACCGATCCGCGGCGCACGCTGTCGACGACG
>CAYSOB010000041.1:0-2001 GCA_964432575.1 uncultured Candidatus Saccharibacteria bacterium | reverse complement strand
TCGCGTCGAACTTCACGATCGACCGACCCGTTGCGAAGTCGATCGAGTGAAGGCGTGACCCTTCAATCTCCACCGGGCCTTCGTCTTCGTCGGTTGCGTTCTGCCCACTGCTTCAGCGCGCCGGTCGCCCCTGAAGCGAGGCCCTGACCGGCCCCGGCGCGCTCGAAGATCACGACCGAGGCGCCGCCGCCCACCGTCGCGCGCCAGATCCGCGACGGAAACGGTTGCGTGAACTGCCCCTGCAGCATCTGCACTGACTCGACTCCGGGGCCATAGAGCGCCACCGCGGCGTCGCGCATGCGTTCGTAGGACGACCACGGGAAGGTCGCTTCGAACCCCTCGACGCGGCCGGCCACGATCCTGAACATCACGCCGTCCGCACGCACGCCGCCGAAGTCGATCGACCCTGGCGGCGCGTCGCACACCTCTTCCCCGTCATCCCTGAAGGCCTCTCCGGGCACCCGGCAGCTGATGCCGACGAAGGTCTGGAACAGCGCCGACTTCGGCGACCCCATCGGCACGCCCTTGAACGCGAGTTCACCGGCGCACACCGGCACCGCGCACGCCACGGCGACCAGAACAGTCCAGGAAGAAGCGACCTTCATGGCCCATTGTCGCAGAGGCGGTGTTTAGCCCCGCTTGCGCCATTTGTTTTGCTACGCTATAGTTCTGCGAAACAATGCCGATCAGCAGCGGAGAAGGAGGTATGCGATGACCGATCCAGCCGCCCCGTCCACCGGGGCCGTGACCGAGCAGCACCTGAAGGCCTACCTATCGGCTCTCCAGTCGCACGACTGGGCGTTCGAGTACAGCGACGACTCGCGGGTCTGGAATCGAGGCCGCGAATCGCTCGAGGCCCTGCGCGAAGCGCAGCGTCTGATCGACCCGGACGGGATGATCTGGAACCAGTACGCGCCCGATGCCTACCGGTTCAAGCTGGCCGAAGGGGCGCCGTCGTGAGCCGCCAGTACCTGTTCGGCCGCCGGCCGAATCAACCGGACGCCGCCGACCTCGCGGCGCTCGAGCGGGCGCACCTCAAGCGCGTGCGCAAGCAGTTCCACCGCCTGCACATGAAGGAGCGCGGCGGCTTCAAGGGGAGCGTGCAATGACCGCCGACATGACCAACCTGAATACCCCGCCCCTGGCGGTCGGCCAACTGACCGAAGACGACGTCGCCAGAAAGCAGGCCGACCTCGGCGCCTGGACGATGCTCGCCGAACCGCTGGAAGCGCAGCCGGAGTTCCAAGGCGAGCAGGACGTCGGCGATCCCTGGTGGTTCAAGTGGATCGTCTGGCCGGTCGTCTTCGTCGTCTCGATCGCGGCGTCGATCCGCTGGCCTCACTGGATCCAGCCATGAGCGTGCACATCGGCCTGCGGTGGCGGCCCGGCCACCGGATCTACCGCAACGACTCCACCGGGGAGTTCCAGGAAGTCAACAGCCCCCTGTTGAACCAGAGCGAACTGCTCGTGCAGGCCGCGCTGTTGAGCAGGCCGCGCAGTGACCGGCTGCGCTTCGACGCCATCCATCTCTTCACCAACCGAGGATCCCATGAGCACAACGGAACTGACGACCACGCCGCAGCAGGCGCATGACACCAGCACGGCCAGCCTCGTGCTGGACGAGGCCAACCTGGGGCGGATGTACCAGCTGGCCGAGATGATGGCCACGGCGCGCGCGACCGTGCCGAAGCATCTGGCAGGCAACAAGGGCGATTGCATGGCCGTCGTGATGCAGGCGATGCAGTGGCGCATGAACCCGTTCGCGGTGGCGCAGAAGACGCACCTCGTCAACGGCACGCTGGGTTACGAGGGCCAGCTGGTCAACGCCGTCGTGCACACCTCCGGCGCGACCAAGGACCGGCTGAACTACGAGTGGTTCGGCGACTGGTCGAAGGTGATGGGCAAGTTCGAAGAGCGCGAGTCCAGAAAGAAGGTCGACGACGACACCGGCAAGCCGCTCAAGTACCGCGTGCCGACCTGGACGATCAAGGACGAGGAAGG
>CAYSOB010000040.1:0-5854 GCA_964432575.1 uncultured Candidatus Saccharibacteria bacterium | reverse complement strand
CAATACGGGGCAGTATATATCAAAATAATTGAAAAATCTAGCATTGTTTACAAATTACAATTTTTATGCTATTTTGTTGTTTATGAGTAAAGAATTCTACATTTATGGGAAACATGTAATCGCTGAAACATTGCGAACAAAACCAGAATCATTAAAACGGTTATATATTAAAGAAACTGGAAAACAAGCGGGATATGATGAAATTAGAATCCTTGCAAAACGTGCCGGGGTTTTGGTCAGTTCAGCAAGTGAAAAGCAAATTAATGGCTGGGTGGGTGATGTGAATCATCAAGGGATTTTAGGTCTTTCAAAACCGTTTGACTATGAAAATCTTACGAACTTTTTGGACACTATTAATGAGGACAGTAAACTGCAAACAGTATTAATCTTGGATCATATTATGGATGTGGCAAATATCGGAGCTATTATTCGATCTGCCGCAGCGATGTCTATTAATGCCATTATTGTTGCCGAATTACATCAAGCGCCAATTACCAGTGCGGTATTTAAAACTTCTGCGGGAACAGTAGGAAGAATTCCAATTATTCAGATTGGAAATATTAATCAATGTGTTGAAACGTTGAAAAAGAAAAAGTTCTGGGTAGTTGGATTATCTTCACATGATGAAAAAGGTGAAACTCAGGAATTATGGAAATATACATTTGATACCCACACTGCCATTGTTATTGGAAATGAAGGTGCAGGTGTTCGTGAAAAAACATTGGAACATTGTGATACATTACTTCGAATCCCTATGACTAATGATGTTGAATCATTAAATGCATCGGTAACTGCTGGGATTGTATGTTACGAAGTATTAAAACAGCGTTCTGTTAAAAAATAGCCATGCGGCTTTTTTAATTGAAAAAAGGGTTAATTATGGTACTATGAGGGAATTATGAAAACCTCTAAAAAAGTAATGTTATCTGGAATACAACCAACCGGGGCCCCGCATATTGGGAACTATTTTGGCATGATGAAACAATTGGTTGATTTTCAAGATCAGTACACTATATACGGCATGATTGTAAACTATCATGCATTTACCACTGTTCATGATAAAAAAACACTAGCCGATAATACATTTAATGTTGCCTTGGATTTTCTTGGTATTGGTGTTGACCCTGACAAGGTAATTTTGTTTAAACAATCAGATGTTCCACAGCATACTGAATTATGTTGGATACTAAACTGTTTGGTTACGGTTCCATGGTTGTCACGTGCACATGCATTCAAGGATAAAACAGACAAGGGGATTGAAGCTTCTGTCGGGTTGTTTGATTATCCAGTATTAATGGCGGCTGATATGTTGATGTATGATGCAGAAATAATTCCAGTAGGGGAAGATCAAAAACAGCATGTTGAAATGGCACGTGAATTGGTTCGAAAATTTAATATGCAGTTTGGGGAAACATTTCCAGTTGAACCAAAGGAATTAATTATGAAAGACGTAGCAATTGTTCCTGGTTTGGATGGTCAAAAAATGTCAAAATCATACAACAATATTATTCCATTATTTGGAACTGACGAAGAAATTAAAAAAGCAGTAATGAGCATTGTTACTGATTCAAGCGGAGATCTTCCAGTAAATGTATATGCAATCCATAAATTATTTAAATCAGAATCAGAGTTAAAAAATCTTTATCAAGAGAAAAAAGGAAAATATAAAGATCTAAAAGAAGCGTTACTTTCAGATATTTTAGAATATGTTCAACCAATGCGACAACGACGAGAAGCGTATGCCAGTGATCCGGCGTTAGTTTCAAAAATACTTGAACAAGGTGCAGAAAAAGCCCGAGCAAAGGCTGCTGAAAAAATGAAACTGGTACGTGAACGGGTTGGATTATAATAATATGCAGTACGAATTAAAACAACTTCTTGGCGCGGATGATATCCGCAGCGCTGTAGGCAAAAGGCTTTCAGAAATGGAGTTGTTTTTTTCGTCTCCGATTATGTTGGATATATTTTTTAATAATCAATATTTTGAATTATGGAATATTAAAGGTGGTAATGTAAATACATTGATTGTTAAAAAGCTTCGCACAGGAGAAATTAGAATATTGTTTACTATTATATCTGACGAGGCAGTAGAATATCTAAAGAAATATTTTAATCCGCCATTTATGTGTTACAACTTGCTTATGATCAATCCTCAGCAAGCAAATCAAGTTTCAGCAGAAGAGGTGATAATAGATATTGATACATTATTAGAATTGTCAGAAAATCGATTGCGGCACAAGTATGAAACTGCAATTTCAAATAATAAATCTATTTCAGTGATACCTTACTCAGAAAATAAAAAAAGTGCACTTTTTGATTTTCTTAATTCATGGGAACAAGAAAAACTATTACAAAATAAAGATTTCAAGTCTGGAATATTTCATGACGAACTGTTTTTAGAACGATATGCGAATGATAAAAGGGTATTTGGTGTTTGTGCATATGATGGTCAAAAAGTTGTTGGATATAGTATTGGTTTGAATGAGTATACCTGCATTGGTGCCTACGGAAAATGTAATCGTGGGTATCACCAACTTGGACTTCAAGTTTTTATAGAACGCGCAAAACAAGCTCAGATGCTTGGGTATAAGGAATTAAATATTGCAAATGTGAATAATGATTTCAAAAAACAATTTTTACCTTATTCACGAACAATCACAGAGTATGGATACGAGATATTTAGAGCACCGACTTTTCAAACAAAAACACCAAATGGATATACTCATATGTTATTTGCACAATAAAAAAACCGCAATGCGGTTTTTTTATTGTTTCTTCATTTGATCGATAACATTGTTTGGTATTTTCTTAAAATATCCTGGCGCCATTTTACCAATGGTAAAATCTCCAATTCTGATACGTACTAATCGAGTAACGGTTAGTTTGCATGCATTGGCCATTCGACGAACCTGATGTTTTCGTCCCTCTTGAAGAGTAATCCGGTATTCGTTTCGAGAAACTTTTACTGCCTTACAAGGGAGAGTTTTTATTTTATCAAGCATGATTCCTGATTCCATTCTGGATAGCAATGCCGGCATAACATCTTCACGAACAGTAACCTGGTATTCTTTTTCTATAGTTGAATGTTCACCTGTTACTGTTTTGGCAAGTACTCCGTCGTTTGAAAGGAGTATTAAACCTTCTGAATCCTTGTCTAAACGTCCTACAGGTGCCAAGTGTTTGAATTGTGGAAACTTGTCATGAATATCAATAGTGTCAGGTGAAGTTTTTACTGTTTCAATTCCTCGGGGTTTATAAAACAGTAATGTTTCTTTTGATTCGAGCACACCACCAGTCACTTTGATTTTATCTTTCACTGTATCGATTCCGAAACCTGGCTCACGAATTACTTTTCCATTTACCGATACTAAACCTCGACTAATTAAGTCCTTTGCTTCACGACGAGAGGCAATCCCTGTTTGTGCCATGTATTTTTCTAATCGTTCAAGTCCAGGAGTAAGAGTACTTTGAAAGGTGGTTCGTTTTTTAAAAGCCTTCTTTGTTTTTACAGGAGCATTGCGAATATTATCGCGAATACTGCGCAAAATAGTATCCTTGGTAGCCTTTGATTTTTTTGCAAAATGATTGATAGTTTTTTTACGAGGAGGGTTTTTTCGTTTTGATGTATTTTTAACAAACATGGTTGGCCCTTGCATTTTTTTCTTGATCGAGCGACCTGTTTTTCTTCGTACGGGATTCATGAAATGGATAATACCACATAATTAATAAAAAATCCAGTGCCTCTTAATTACTTAAGAAACACTGGGGTTACGTAGTTCATTCATCCTTTTTTGAAAAAAGCGAAAGAGGCCAATTTTCCTGATACTGTTGCATGCGTTCCAGGTTAACGGCACATTGAACGATTTGATAATCTATTAGAACAGCATCCCTTTGTGACTCAGGGTCGGCACCCTGGGTTTGGTAGAGAACTTCCAGATTTCTCATACGTTCTTCTCTTAAATCGTCCAATCGCTCTTGGAGGATTATGACGGTAATAAAAGGTACTGTATAAAGGATAAATAATCCAAGACATACAGCGGTAATAATTTTTCCTATTTTCATGACGGTATATTTTTCTATACCATACTTTTTAATTGGTCTGTGTCAAGTTTGAATGAACGGCAGTTACGGTATAATGGTTATCATGACGCAATCCGACGCACTCTCAATTATGAAAATGGGGAAAAATGTTTTTTTAACAGGTGGTGCTGGTTCTGGAAAAACATACGTACTGAATTCTTATATTACCTATTTACGGGAACACGATGTTCAAGTTGCTATTACGGCATCAACAGGAATTGCAGCAACACACATTGGTGGAATGACTATTCATGCATGGAGTGGAATGGGGATTCGGGAAACGCTTTCAGATTGGGATATTGAATCTCTTGAGGAAAAGAAATATCTATGGGATCGATATGACAAGGTACAGGTGTTAATCATTGATGAAATTTCAATGTTGTCAGGAAAATTTTTAGATACTCTGGATCGTATTTGTCGTTCATTTAAACGAAAACCTGAAGTATCATTTGGGGGTATTCAAGTTATTTTATGTGGAGATCTTTTTCAATTACCACCAGTAACAAAGCGTGATGAGGTTGTATCGCAAGTAGTTGATTCGCAGGCATGGAAAAGTATGGGAATGGTAATTTGTTATTTAACTGAACAACACCGCCAGGATGACGAAGCGTTTACTGAAATTTTAAATGCAATTCGAAAGAATGCTATTACTGAATATCACTTAGAAGTTTTGAATGATCGATTAAGAGAATATGACGCTGATGATTTTGAGTCAATCACAAAACTGTTTACTCATAATGCCGATGTAGATACTATTAATTTTGAAGCATTGGCCAATATTTCAGAAGAAGAATTTTTATATGAAATGACCAGTAAAGGTAAAGAAAATTTGGTAGAGACACTTAAAAAAAGTTGCTTGGCGCCTGCCTTCTTAAAGTTAAAAATTGGCGCAGAAGTAATGTTTGTAAAAAATAATATTGAAGCTGGATATGTGAACGGAACTCGTGGAACAGTAATTGATATTAATGATGCAGGATTGCCTGTTGTTAAGACTCTTGCCGGAAGGGAGGTCACTGTGGATACAGAAACATGGGCAGTCGAAGATAATGGAAAAATTCTTGCATCGATAACACAAATACCATTACGACATGCGTGGGCTATCACCGTTCATAAATCGCAAGGAATGAGTTTGGATGCTGCGGTTGTAGACCTTTCAAAGTCATTTGCATATGGAATGGGGTATGTGGCGCTTTCTCGGGTAAGAACATTGAAAGGATTACATTTAGTTGGGTTCAGTGAATCATCCCTTGTTGTTGATCCAAGAATTTTATCTGTAGACCAGCAGTTACAAACAGTTTCAGATCGTGCTGTTGAACGATTAAAAGATTTTTCTGCAGATCAGTTACAAAAGGTTCACGAGGAGTTCATTGTAAAATCTGGTGGAACCATAGCAGTAAAGAAAAAAGGAAAACGAGAAAAAAATAAGGATGAAAAACTTTCTAATCGAAAAACACATGAGACAACGTTTGATTTATTAAAATCAGGCAAAACATTATTACAAATTGTTCATGAAAGAGATTTACAGCTGGGTACCGTTATCGAGCATTTACAAAAATGTAAAGACAGCGGGAAATCGCTGCGCGATTTCCCGCAACTGTCCGTAGATTCTGAACTTCTTTCGCGTGTACGCGATGCTCATGAAGCACTGCGAAGTGAAAACGAATCGATAGCAGATATGAAACTAACACCAATTAAACGATATTTGGACAAGGTCGGGTATGATGATAGTTTTGACGACATTAAATTAGCTCGATTATTTATGGATTAAAAGCAG
>CAYSOB010000039.1:0-5875 GCA_964432575.1 uncultured Candidatus Saccharibacteria bacterium | reverse complement strand
AGCAGGATTCTTTGGACAAGGTGTTTTTGCGCAGACTCCGACTCCTATCACCCCCTCCCTCAACTCCTCTCTAGCCACTCCTTGTACTAACCCAGATGGTACTGAGTGTTATAAGCTTCTCGAAGCACTTCCTGGAGGAGATGGAACAGATATAGAAAGCATCGATCTAGGACAAACGGGAAGTGAAGGAGGTATTGCTGGATTTATTAACTTTGCTATGGAAATAGGTATTGGAGTAGCAGGAGTATTAGGGGTTGTTATGTTGGTGATCTATGGATTCCAGTATGCAGCCAATGACAAGAATGTAGGTAACTTTGAGTTATTGAAAGGAAAGATTACCAGTGTGGTACTGGGATTAATGCTGTTGTTAGGTATTACTATTATCTTGAAAACCATTAACCCTGATTTGTTGATTGTGGAGCCGGATATTGCGAAGGTAACATTTGAAACAGGAGGTGATACGCCATATTCAGGAACACCACAACAATTGGGGTCTGGGTTTACTGCTTTTAAACAGTTTGCGTCCAGTCATAATATTTATTGTCCAGAATCAGGAGGGAGACAGGCAATTCCACAAATTGCACGATCTATGGAAGGTAAAATAACCTACAGTATGGATAATCGATTTAGTCAGGGACCTAACAACACATGGTATTTGGACTGTTCTGGTTTTGTACACACAGTATATTCATGTGCAGGATTGCCGTCCCCAGGGACATATACGGGAGCTATTTTTTCACAGAAACAAAGTGTTTCTGGTGCAACAGTAAAAATTGGTGACTTGATTGGGTGGGTATCAGGTGAAAATAAAGAAAAGTGGGGGCATGTTATTATGTTTATTGGAAATGGCGAAACCATTGAATCACGCGGGGGATCTATTGGAAGAACTCCCGGAAAAGCATTGGTGGTTCAAAAAATTACGCCAGGATATGGGAATCGTCTGAAGTACGTAAAGCCTTTATAAAATAAATTTAACTGCACACCTATGAACATCCTTTGGACTTGGAAAAAAATAGTATTATTTGCAGGAATTATCGGTCTTGGAATTATAGGGTTAATTATTGCCGATCAACAGGATTATTTAAGTGGGCGAACTAACTCGCAGACCGCCATTGGAAATGGAACAGCTGATCCACTTGCAGAAAGTGCTGAATTAATTCCGGCAAAGAAAACAGAATCAGTACCTGTTAAAAAAACAGTTATTCCAGATTATCGCAAAAACTCTGGTATAGACGGAGTTAGGGAGGTAATTAAATAATTTTGCGTGGTATAGTAGTGATGTATTAATAATTAATAATATCTTTTATGAATAAAAAAATTATAAGCATGATTATTATTGTGGTAGCGGTAGTTATTATTGGTGTTGTTGCTTTTAATAAACAATCTGCAACGACCGTTTCTGCGCCAGAGGCAGTTGCCCCTGCAAGTGCAACAACAAGTTCATCAGCAACTTCAACTACAGGAATTCCTGCAGGATCAGTAACATTTACTCTTTCTGATGTTGCAACCCATAATACAGAAGCAGATTGTTATGCAGCGATCAATGGAAATGTATATAACTTAACTGCTTGGATTAAAAAACATCCTGGTGGAGACCGTGCAATTCTTAGTATTTGTGGAAAAGACGGTAGTTCAGCGTTTAATGGACAACATGGTGGAGATGCAAAACCAGAGCGAATTTTAGCCGGGTTTGAGGTTGGAGCACTAACAAAATAATTATGGAAACATTATTTCATAAATATAACGTTACCTTGGGTAAGTTATTGATTGTTGGAGTTTTTCTTTATTTTGGATTAGGAAGCATTTTTAATCCAGAGGTATACGCTTCGTTAATTCCAGGGTTTGTATCACAAATAATTAATCCAACCATTGTGGTGATGATCCATGGAATGGTAGAGGTTATCTGTGCATTGTTTATTCTTTTCAATCTAGGTGGACGATGGCCAATATACGTATTAATTGCTGCATTTATCGGCGTATTAATCAGTGTTTCTGGTCAAACAGAAGTTCGTGATTTGGGAATTTTAGGAGCGTTATTGTTATTGTCCAAAAATTATCATCCAGAGGCTTAAATAAAAAACACCAAACGGTGTTTTTTATTTATGCGGAAGCGGAGAGATTTGAACTCTCGGTACGGTTTCCCGTACGTTTGTTTTCGAAACAAGTGCCTTCAACCACTCAGCCACGCTTCCAGACCTTCGGACTATATCATATTTTGCATGCATTTCAATCGAGGTGTATAATTACCTATATGAATATAACTATAAAAAACATTGATTTACATATTATTCGTTTTTTTCAGAAACACTGGATTGCAACAGCTCGATTTTCAATTGCTGTCGTGTTTATCTGGTTTGGAATGTTGAAAGTGCTAGGGCTGTCTCCAGCAGGATCATTGGTACATAATTTATTTGAATCATCAATTAGTTTCGTCTCATTTGCGAGCTTTTATACATTTTTCGGATGGTTTGAAGTAGTGATTGGGGTATTGTTCCTCATTCCAAAAATGACCCGTGTGGTAATGCCGCTACTTGCGATTCATATGATTACTACGTTTGGACCGCTCGTACTATTACCAGCTGAATCTTGGTCTGGATTTATGGTGCCAACATTGGTAGGGCAGTATATTATTAAAAACTTGGTAATTATTGCAGCGGCGATGGGAATTTCAGCGCATTTGCATCCAATTGAAAGTAAATAACATGAATTATAATTTAGGAACAACTGGATATACAGGATTATTTGTTATTAATCCCGATCAATTAATACATCAGTTTCCGCCAAAACACGAAAATGTCTTTGGTCATCATGCAACGCTTCAGTATAATCCAGACAACTTTGATTCTGTGCAGCCAGGTAAAAAATCCTTATTAAAAATCATTGCACGAGTATTTGATGGTCAGGGCGATGCGCTTATGGTGGAAACTGATCGATCTGAAAAAGAATACCCACATATCACGTTGTCGTGCGCAGAAGGTGTCCGCAGGGCATATTCTCATGGAATGCTTCAAAAGCAAGCAAAAGAGAATCTGATAACTTATTTTAAAGAACCGATAGAGATAGAAGTTGTAGAAGGATATTTTGATGGAGAAAAAGATGTTATTACCAATATAATATAATAAACTTATATGACATACACACCAAAAACATTTGTATTTAGAACATTAAATGGCATTTCAGAAAAAACGCTTTCTGAACATGTGGGGCTTTATAATGGATACGTTAAACACTATAATCTGGCAACAGATTTAATGGGAAAGTATGTAAATGAAATTGACGCACAGTATGTAATTACAGAGTTAAATCGTCGTCGTTCATTTGAATACAATGGTATTAAAAATCACGAATATTACTTTACTGATTTGTGTGGCGAACAAGTTTCTTTTGATGAAGGGTCTCATCTGGGTAAAAAGATAATAGAAACCTGGGGAAGTTTTGATGCGTGGCGGGCAGAATTTGAAAAAATTGCAATGACGCGTGGAATTGGTTGGGCAATTTTATCATACGATCCTGAAAATGGAATATTACAAAATGGTTGGGTAGACGAACAGCATTTAGGACACCTAAATTCAACCAACTATATTCTTGGTATTGATATGTGGGAACATTCTTATGTTGCAGATTATTTACCATCAGGGAAAAAGCAATATGTAATGGATTTTTTGAATCAAGTAAGCTGGGAAAACGCTGAAAAAAGGTTCAATATATAAAAACACTCTCTTGCGAGAGTGTTTTTTGTATGCGATAATTACTGTATTATGTCTAAAAATTTAAAACAAATTATTTTTACCAGCGCAGTGGTTATAGTAACATTTTTTTATTTGCAGATAGTGCAATGGCAGCGCCTACTACAATTATTAGCACAACCGATGCCCTGTTCAGGGACAAAATGGAACATTAGATGCGTTTAACACAAAAGTATTAGCCCAATCGTTTGTTACCGACAATGTGGGAGGGGTGGTTAATACTATCGTTATCCAGGATGCTTATGTTAATCCATCACTATCTGGACATAATATTCAACTATATGATGTAGGAGGTGAGGGGACCATAGGTAATTCTATTGGAACTTTTGGTAGTACTCCTGCTGTAAGCTCTGGCTTGATGACATTTACCCCAACAACAGAAATTACATTGGCTCCAAATACAATGTATTGGGTGGTGGCGAAAAGTGATACAGGTGTTGTTTGGAAATATGGCAATACATCAAATTCAGGGACAGGAACAATTCCAGAATCAATGTATCGAGCAAGAAGTACTGATGGTGGGTCTACTTGGTCATATGATTCAGATGTTAATGCAGGAGGTGGATTTGGAACAGGTGCATGGAACTTTAACATGCGCGTACTTGTAAATCCTCCACTTTCTATTGAACCAACCGCTGCCTCGCAAGTTCAAAGAACTACTGCAACCTTAGAAGGGCGCATCCAAAATCCATCATGGGATACAAATAATCCAAACATTACCGCAGAACTTGGTTTGGCAATTGGGACTACACCAGGATTTATACTTGAAAATGCTATTACTGCAAATGCAGTTAGTAGTACTTCTGCTGACGAGTCTGGGTACTACTCAATTCCTTTTAGTTCCCTTGCTTGTGGTACCAATTATTATGTAAAAGCATATGTGCGTGTGTATGATGAAAATCCTGGTGGTGAAAATCGGATACTTCTTTCCGGGGAAACTTCAACAGGTGAAATTTCGTTCACTACAGATGGTTGTTTTACTGTAGGAATGGATAATGTTTCTGATATTACACAAATAGGCGCAACATTACATGCATTAGTTCAAAATCCAATCTGGAACAATATTGATTCTTCTGCAGTATTACGGTTTTATGTGGATACACAAGAAGAATTTGGTAGCCCAAATGCTTTCTCTATCCAAGCAGAATCAATGGATAATGAAGGGTATTATTCTGCTGCAATTCCAACAGAAAACCCATTAACTTGCGGTACAACATATTATGCAATGGCTGAGGTGTATGCATATGACCAAGAAGAAACGTGGTCAGAGACAGTAGCAAGTGGTCCGTATTCATTCACCACATCTCCTTGTACTAACCCAACCCCCTCCTCCAGCTCATCTGGTTACAACCCAGCTATGGCATGGACACCTACTACCGAAGACACAAAAACATGTCCTGCAAACCAACTCCTTACTCAAAACCTAAAATCTGGATCTAGAAACGGAAAATACAATGCATATACCAAAGGTATTGTAAAAGAAGCCCACATTCTACAAGCTCATTTAAACAGACTAGGATTTAGTTCAGATAAAGAAGATGGAATACTCGGAAAACTATCTGATGGAGCTATTAAAAGAATGCAAACATTCTTGAAAACAAAAGCAGATGGATATGTTGGTCCGGTGACACGAGGGTTGATTAATAATTCATGTGGAAGTGAAGGGTTGAAGAGAGGTTAACAAAAACTACCTAAGGGTAGTTTTTGTTTTGAAAAATATAGGTATTATGATAGTGTAACAACACCAGGAGACGTCGCATAGCGGTCTAGTGCACCACGTTGGAAACGTGGCAAGGTGAAAAGCCTTCGAGGGTTCGAATCCCTCCGTCTCCGCAACGAAGACAGTTCGGAAAAATCTGCTGAAAATATGGAAGCTCGCCCGCCGAAGGCGGGCTTCTCTGCATTTCGGATTCCCCCCAGCCCATGCAAATACAGGGTTCGCCACGCGGAGCGTGGCTCCACTAGAATTTCCCTGTCTTTGATTGTAGGGTTCGAACCAACTTTTTGGAACACTGGCAATAGTTCTTCACTTTTTCCACCAGTAAGCAAAATATCGTTTGAAACATTGGCTTTAAGGAAAGAAACAATCGGTTCGAACCGTTCTTGTGTATTTTGTTCGGCAGACTTCA
>CAYSOB010000038.1:1616-5929 GCA_964432575.1 uncultured Candidatus Saccharibacteria bacterium | reverse complement strand
GTGCTCGCCTATTACAAAGATGCCGGGCACGAGGAGGTCGATCACGACGACGTGGCATGGTGCGCGGCATTTGTCGGGGCGATGCTGCACCGGGCGGGGCTGCCGACCTCGGGCTCTCTCGCGGCCCGCTCCTATCTGACGTGGGGCAAGGGCATCAGCAAGCCGTATCCGGGCTGCATCGCGGTGTTCAAGCGCGGCAAGAGCTGGCAGGGCCACGTCGCCTTTTACCTGTCGCAGGGCGAGGCCGGCATTCAAGTACTCGGCGGCAACCAGGGCGACGCCGTGTCGATCATGCGCATGAAGCCGTCTGATCTGCTCGGCTATCGCGAGCCCGTCACGGTAGGCAATTCTAGGACGCTCAGGGCGGGCGGTGCGGCGGTAGGTCTCCTGACAGCGGCAAGCATCGCCGAGCCCGTCAGCGAGGCTGCCAGGTGGCTTGGCGGCGTTCCTATCGCGCTCGACTGGCTCGGCCGCGTGCCGTGGCTGCTCGAGGCGGCGCCCTACATGAGGCCGGTCGCCGGCGCGCTCGGGCTCGTGTTCGTCGTCTCGATGCTCATCTGGCGCAAGCAGGATTGGGAGGCCAAGGGAAAATGACCCTGATCCTCTCGCTCATCACGGGCGCGGCAGGGCTGCTGCTGCGCTTCCTGCCGGGCGGCACGATCGCGAGCCTCGTGCTCGGCCTCATCAAACATTGGCGCGCGCTGGCGATTGCCGCCCTCGCCCTCGTCATCTTCGGCTGCGGCGTCCGGTCCGGCTACATCGGCGGCTACACGCGCGGCGAGAACGCAGGCTTTGCAAAGGGGGTCGCGCATCATGAACAACTCGTTGCCGAAGACAATGCCCGCCGGGCTGCGCTCGCCGTCGGAAGCGAGCGCGTCGTCGCGGCTGAGACGAACAGCGTGCGCAGGTCTGCTCCTAGCCTGCGCGACGCTAAGCAGCGGCTGTGCCGGATCGACCCCAACTGTGAGCGGAGGCGCGTGCGAAAGCCTCGGGCGCCAAGAAAAGTGGCGGCCCGCCGACAGCTGGCAGACGATCAAGGAAATCAGGGCGGCGAACGCCCGGCGCCAGGGCTATTGCGGTAAGGGGCGCGTGTCATGAGCTACGCCTACGATGACGACATCTTCGAGCCAGAGGGCGGGGACAATGCCGCAGCGCGAGATTGGCGAGCGGGTCGCCGCGATCGAAATGGAGCTCCGCATGCGGGGGCCGAAGCACGACGAACTCGAGCGCTCTATGGATGCCCTTACCCGGCAGATGGATCGGGTCGTGCTGCTCGGGGAGCAGGCCCTGAAGGACATCAAGGGCCTGCGGGACTCGCACGTCGAGGCGATTGGCACGCTCACCCGTGGCCAGCAGCGGCTGCGCACGGAGCTGCGCGCGCACATCAACCGATCGCTCATCGACATTCTGAAGCAGAGATCCAAGGAGATCGCCTACAGCGCCGCGATCGCGAGCCTTCTGGGGCTGCAGTTCCCGGAGGTCCGCGAGGGGATCAAGGAGGAGATCAGGGGCGTCATCCCGAACACGCTGCTACGTCAGTAATCGAGAGGGTCGGGCCATACCTCATCGCGATACTGCTCACGTCTCTCGTTGTGCAGATGCTGGCGTGAGCATCGTGCCCTTTTTGATGCCCCAGACGACATTGACTCCGGCCGGCACGCTCAGTAGCGCGGGGAACGCCGTCATGACGTTCAACAACGCGGCGATCGTCGCTGGCGCGAGCACCCCGCAATGGATCGCCGTGTGGGGCAACCACACGCGGGGCAAGGCGAACCCTCCTGTCGTCGATATCGGTGGCCTCACATGCCGGTTCGGGTTCTCGACGCGGGAACGAGCCAACGTGGCGACGATCGCCCGCTTGCGCTCCGGTGTCGTCAGCGAGGCGAGCGCACGGGCGATCTGCGAGCGCAACGGGCTCCGGTACGTCGCGTGGGGTGACATTGCCGCTCTGCGGCGGGCCCCACGAGAGGGGCGAGTGTTTCGAGACGTCGCCTACTGTCCTCCATCTGTGGCCGGCGCCGTGGCCGGCGTCGTTCTCGACTGGGAGGCAGGGGATGGCCGCACGGCGACGGAAACCGAGAGGATGATCCGGCGCTTCGCCGACGAGTGTCCGGTGCCCATCGCGCTGTATACGAACGCAGTCGGGTCTCCGGGATATGGCTCCAGTGGCATGGACGGGACCGAGAGGCGCCTGATCAATGCTGCCCCGTACCGGTCGATCATGGCGACGCGCGGCGTCCGCGCACTCGCCGCCCAGATCGCGCCGTTCGACGCGGATCATCGGGTCTACGTGACATTCGACCTGACGATGCCTCTGGCGACGGCTCAGGCTGTCCGGTCGTTCGTGATCCAGAGGGGGCTTGCTGGCGTCAACATCTGGCGCAATTCGGCATCTCTTGAGACGGAGGCGAGCCGTGCCAAGATGGCGGTTCTGGAGGATGTAGTTGCCTGACTCACCTCTCCGGCCAGTCGTCAGGACGATAGCCGGCCCATTTGATCGGCCATCGGTCGTCTCCTATTTCAGCCCATTTTTGCTCAGGAACATGGCTGGCGACAGACCGAGCCAGTGGCAGAGCCGCGCAAATGTCGAGACGTCCATGTCGTCGCCGCCCTCCTCGATACGAGAGAACGTCGCCGGGCTGATTCCGGCCTGTTTGGCAGCCTCCCTCAGGCCCAATCCTGTAACCTCACGTCGCTCCTTGAGAACATCGCCGAGCAGGCTCATGACCTGAATCCAATCTCGACGGCCGCAGCCGCCTCTCTCAGATAGTCCGGCGCAAGAACATGCCACGCCCACTGTCCCCAAAATCGCCCCCCCCCGCGCTCGGCGCGAATGGCGCGAACGACGCGACAGCAAGCCGCGAAACCTGCTGAAATACAAGGAGAAGTGTGGAGGCCACGCCCGGAATCGAACCGGGGTATACGGATTCGTAGAACGTGAACCCTGCTCCCATGCATCTGATTTTTCTGTAGAAATTTAACAGCTCGAGGTTTTGTCCCTCATTTTGTCCCATCTTCGCGCCGCAGCACGACGACATTCGACGGACGCTTGAGGGCGCGATGCAGATGGTCGGCCTGGAGGAAGGCATACCGCTCGCGCGTGATGCGAGGATCCGCATGGCCCAGCCACTCGGAAACCTCCTCCATGCTCAGACCGTGCTCCTGAAGGAGCCGGGTGCCGCACGTGCGCCTGAGGTCATGCCAGGAGCACCGGGCGATGCCCGCCCGCCGGCACGCCTTCTGTAGCGCTTCATACATCGTCGGGCTCTGCGGGCTGTAGCGCGCCCCCTTGCGGGTCACGAACAGCGGCACCCGCCCGACCCGGCCCGCGGCGAGATCCACGGCGATGGCGAGCGATCTGTCGAGCAGCGGCACCTTGCGCTCAGTCCCGGATTTCGCGACCTCGGCCCGCACCGTGATCTCGTGGGCGTCGAAATCGATGTCCGTCAGGAGCAGCGAGAACTGCTCCTCCTTTCGCAACCCCGTGTCGATCGCAAACGCGATGGCTTTTGCCGCCCTTGGCGGGGCCACCGGCAGGATCGCGGACTCCTCGGCGATCGAGAGATACCTCGTCCGCGCCGCGCCTTCCTTGAGCCCGGCCTTGGCGCGGCCGCGCTTGAACGGCTTCACGGGGTTGGAGGTCACCCATTCCCATTCTTCCGCGCGCGAGAACAGTGATGACAGGCACGCAAGATCCCGGCGGACGGTGGCGGCCGTCACGCCAGCAGCTAGCCGCGCTCGCTCGAACTCGAGGAGCTTGGCCGAGCCGATCTCGTCCAGGAAGACCTCATGCAGATGGTCAGCAAGAACAATGAGACTGACAGAGTAGCGCTTGCGCGATTTCGGCCGAAGCGTCGGGAAATGCTCGGCCTTGAATTTGCGGGAAGCCTCATTGTAGGTCCGCCTCGGCTTCTCGCCGAAGCGGGTCGCGGTCAGTTCTCGGCGCCGACCTTCAAGTCGCTCTTTAGCGACTCCAAGGTTTCCCGTTTGTAGCGAGCCTTCGAAGGCTTGGCCGTCCTTGATGATCCGGTACCACCAGACGCCCCCGCGCCTGCGGAGGTTCTTGGGGTTCTTGGGCACGGCTTCACCTCGACCTGTTGTGCGCGCCACCAGCCGTCGAACGTCTTCTCGTCGACGAGGAACGTGTGACGCTCGCCAAGGCGTATCATGCGGGTGCCGGGGATGTCACCGACGGTTGCTCGTCGCTGCCAGTAGCGCATGCTGAAGCCCGTCATGCGGGCAATGTCGGATATTCGAAGATCGGTCATTGGTCAGTCTCCGGCGGGTGATCTGTCATGCCGGTCTCCATCGCA
>CAYSOB010000038.1:0-1516 GCA_964432575.1 uncultured Candidatus Saccharibacteria bacterium | reverse complement strand
CCATCGCGCCCAGTAGTGACCCGGCGTCGTCGGTAGCGTCTGGATGGTCGTGCTCACTCTCTCCTCCATTCCTTGTCCGTCCTGACGATCGATCTCACCACCGCCCACACCACGGGGATCACGAGCGCGTCCCCGAGCGCCGACCGCCACCGCGCGAGCTCGCCTTTGACGGCGCGCTCGGATAGGCCGTGTCCGCGTAGGCGATCGGCCAGGCCATGAGCCACAGATAGATAGCCAGCAAGGCCGTCGCCTCGTTGATCCCAAGGGCTGAGAGCTGCTCGTTGAGCGGGCGAGAGTTTTTCGCGAGCGTCTCCTCCGACGCCTTGCCACTCCGCCAGTCGCGCGCGGTCGGGGTGGCGAGACGGCTCTTGCCGTGCGCCCTGTCCGCGTCCGATGCTCTGCACGTCGGCAGCCTCTCCGCTGCACTCGCCAGCAGGGACATCAGCTCCCGCGCGCCGGCCCATTTCGCCATCGACGGCGCCGTGAGATTGTCGGTGGCGGTTGGCGACAGCATCCGCCCGAGACACGATGGGTCGGGCTGCCGCGTCCCCAACCGCTGCTGCTTGCTGCCGCGCGGCTCCGAGGCCAGCGGCGTCTGGATCATCCGCCTGAGGCTCGGCCGCCCCGCCGCTCCGCCCCGGTTCGACCCGTACTCCTGCGCGCTCGGTGTCGGCACGCGCAATGGCGTCTCGTCGACAGCCGAGAACAAAGGACCGGCTCCGGATGTGAGGCGCCCCGGCGTCCTCAGCCGCCACCACGCATGGCCAGCAGGCGTATCCTGCCACTCCCAGGAGTGTGAGCACCCGGTCAGATCCGCGAGTGCGGAGCCGAGGTGAGTTCTCAAATCCAACCCAACGAGCGCCGGTCTCCCGTGCAAGTCGGATGGCCTCGAGGTAGTAGCGGGACTCGTCTCCGTCGAGGCCGCGCCCTGCGGCGTTGGCGGCGGAGATGTCGGTGCAGGGTGGTGACCCGAGCAGGATGTCGATGGGCCCGTGGTCGCGGACGAGGGCGTCGCCTGAGAGGCCAGCCACGTCTCGATACAGAGCTGCTGCTGGCCATCGCTCAAGGTACCGCTCCCGTTTCCAAACGTCCCATTCGGCCGCCCATGCGACCTCGACGCTGTTCAGCTCGCAGGCGATTTCCCAGCCGCCGATGCCGGCGAAGAGCACGCCCGCGCGCATGCCGGTCACTCGACCCGCTCGTAGGTGGCTTCGAAAATGTCCGGCTTGCAGGGATAAAATTCGCCGGCGACGCCGCGAATGATCCAGTCTCCCGGAGAGGCGAGCATCGCCCCCTCAAGCGTCTGGATCACCACGCCGTCGGCTGAGCTTTCCCAGTCCCGGAATCCAACAGCGGTCGCCCATTCGTGCAACTCGTCCGCCGCGTCGGTATGGACGTCTGGGTCAAGCAGCTGAAATGCCTCGATCTCCACCGGCTTCTTCCGGAACTTCGGCATGCGGTCTCTCCTGCTTCTCTCGTGTTAGTCCGCCACCCGACGCCAGCCCTCGGGGGTGTA
>CAYSOB010000037.1:0-5986 GCA_964432575.1 uncultured Candidatus Saccharibacteria bacterium | reverse complement strand
AACCAAAATTAATTGTGTTTTTAGGACGACATTCAATGAACCACTTCTTCCCTGATTTAAAGATTTCAGATGCGCATGGAAAACTAATTCATGCAAAACTAAATAATTTTCCTGTGGAATATTTCCTACCGTTATACCACCCAGCAGCAGCGTTATATAACGGAGGTTTGCGAACTGAATTATTAAAAGATTTTAAGCAAATACCTAAAATATTAAAAAACACCCCCTAAGGTGTTTTTTAATATTTTCGAAAAGGTGACAACATCCACACTTTTGATATCGGCAATATCGAAAGAAAATATTTCAAGTCGATAATTTTTCGTAACCATGAAGATAATTTACCAGCAAGTACCATATTCCCAACCTTGGTAATTGACCATCCATGACCAACCCCAATATTGTAGGCAACCGATTTTGGTACATAATCTGAAACCTTTTTTCCTGCAATGCGTGCACTGATCACCTGTGCAATATACGCCCCGTCATGAATAGCAGTTTGAGCCAATCCTGAAAACTTTGTATCAGCAATATCACCTGCAACAAAACAGTTTTGATACTGATCAATTTCAAGATTACTATTTACCGTAATTCTATTTTTCTTTTGCAGTACAATATTTGGAATTTTTGTTACCAATTCGTTCCCTGTTGTTCCTGCGGTCCAAATTAATGTTTTCGCACCAAGGGTCATATCAGAAAGAGCGATAGTCCACGACCCTTGCTTTAATAACTGGCGATTACATAACACATTTACTCCTAATTCTCGTAATCGTTTTGTGGCAATATCTTGAACTTTTTTTGGCATCATCGGTAAAACGCCATTTGCCCCTTCGATAATATCAACGGTTACCAATGATTCTGCAAGATTATATTTTTTACATAAATGTTTTGTATAGGTTGCCAGTTCTCCCGCCAAATCTACACCGTTTGGTCCAGCGCCAACAACAACAAAATGAAGCCCCACAACACAGTCCGCAGTTGTATGATCCACGCAATGTTTTTCAAACAATACTTGAACATGTTCTCTTAATTTTTTTGCATGAGTCGTATTTTGAAACGGAAACGCCATCGCTTGTAATCCATCAATTCCAAAAAAAGTTGACTCGGCACCGACAGCCAACATGACATAATCGGCAGTAAATGATTTCCCTGACTCGGTGACAACTTGTTTCAAAGAAAGATCACATGAGGTTACTTTTTCGATAACCAATTCAATGTCTCTATTTTTAAAAATATCTACCAAAGGAACCGTGTGATACGGGACTGGACCTTTAATTGATAAATACCCATGCAGTGCTGGATAATATTCAAAATGACCCCGATCAGAAATTAATGTTATTTGTAATTCCTTTGAAGAATGCTTTTTTGAGAGATCAAGTGCGGTTTGAATTCCAGCAAAACCACCACCGATAATAATCACGCTTTGTTTATTCATATAAATTGGATTATATCATAAAATAATATTTCCAAAGAAAAATCTATATGCTATGATACACAATAACCTCGAATTATCTGCAAAACTCCTTTTGGTAAGATTTTGCCCATTGATTCGTCTTTACTTATGAACCGTTCCATGAACTACGAAAAAACCTTTATCGAGCTCTATAATCAACACTCTGATGACGTATTTAGGTTCTGTTTTGCGCGACTTCGTGATCGCGACAAGGCACTTGACGCAACGCAGGAAATATTTTTTAAAATATGGAATGAGTCTGTTAAAAACCCAAAGAAAATTGAAGAGATTCAGCACTTTCGAGCATTTCTGTTTAGAATTGCCCGAAATACGATTATTGATATGACCCGTAAAAAAACTTCGACGCCATTATCATTCTTGGCTCACCAGTTTGAAAACGATCATCAGTCAAATTTGGAACCCG
This sequence comes from uncultured Candidatus Saccharibacteria bacterium, assembly GCA_964432575.1. Taxonomy (GTDB): domain Bacteria; phylum Patescibacteriota; class Minisyncoccia; order Phycocordibacterales; family UBA1006; genus CALMMZ01. The sequence continues at coordinate 4,112 of CAYSOB010000037.1, read as the reverse complement.
TTGAAATTGCTCACTCTGGATTAAACCCAGAACAGCACCACATGGTTTCAGAGGTTATCGAACACATGGAGTTACTCGACCCACATCATCGTGAAATACTTGTTTTTAGATTTCTCCATGATATGAGTATTACCGAAATTGCAGAGATTTTAAACATCTCTGAAAATGCAACATCAGTGCGTATACACCGAGCATTAGAACATGCTCGCACGAAACTCAACCACTTGTATGAATAAATTCAATCTTGAAAACTTTTTTGCCGCATTGAAAAACATCAGCATGACCCAAGCAGAAAAAGGATCTATGCGTATGGCAATTTCACAACATATGCGTCGTAATCCAATTGGGTCACGACTGTCTTTCATGTACTTTAAACCTGTTGCTGTTTCAGCAATGGCTTTTGTACTCCTTATTGGAACCAGCGGTATTACAGCACTTGCATCACAGTCATCACTACCTGGACAAGCGCTTTATAAAGTGAAACAAGCAACTGAACAAGTTAAAAAAATTACTTTACAAAACCCAGAAGCTAAAGCAAGTTATGAATTAGCATTAATCGATAAGCGGTTCAACGAAACAAATAAATTAATTGCCGAGCAAAAACTTACCGCAGAAAATGAAGCCGTGGTAATCAAGGCAATTAAACAACATACTGATGATTTTAAAAACGAAATTGCAGATTTATCTGCACACGATCCAATACTTGCCCTGTCGTATAACACAAAACTAAGTAACACGTTAAAAACAGGTACGCACATATTGTTAGCGCTTTCAGACCATCAGTCATCATCAAAATCTGCAAATTCAGTATCACCAAATACATTAGTATTAGCAGCCTATGCCAGTGCAGAAAAAATCTCTGCAGAAAAAGTACAATTAGAATCAATGGTCGCATCAGACAACAATCTTGGAATTATTAAAACAGCTGAAAAGCGATACACTGAAACTCTTGCACTTTTAACTACCAACAACATAACTCCAGCAATCGCAGAAGAACCTGTAGTAATGGCAAAAACAACCGCTTTAAGCGCAAAAATGGCACCTGTAGAGCCAGTTGCTGCCAAAATGGCACTAACTACTGATACTGTATCAGACGAAACATCAACAATTTCAAAAGAAGCAACCTTGGTTGATTCATCTACTTCTGAAACTTCTCCAACATTGGAAACATTAGCACGAGACTTTCTTGCTGCTTACAATGCAAAGAAATATGTACAAGTGATTCTTATTGCAGATCAAATTGAACAACAATTACACGAAACACGAAAAATAAAAGAAATTGAAAAGGCTTACAATATCACTATTGATACCGACACTTCGATAAAAGATGACACACTTATTATAAAATCAGATACTCCATCAAGTGTTATTATCGATACAGATACACAACCTTTACCAGAAATGCCAACAACAGAAACTAAAAAAAGTAACTAACCGCCCAAAAGGTGGTTTTTTACTTTTTATGTAAAATGCGTATACTAAAAATCATGACTCATACAATCCAGGATTTGTTTGCGTGTATGAAATCTGTTTCCGAGCAAGATAAAGAATTGATCACTCGGGCTTTTGAATATTCACGACAGGCACATATAGTACAACAACGAAACAATGGTGAACCTTACTTCAACCATGTTTTTCATGTTGCCTGCATTCTGGCAAAAATGGACGCGGATCCCGTTACTATCTGTGCAGGACTTTTACATGACGTATTAGAAGATACCACCATTACAGAAGAATCAATGCGTGCTGAATTTGGTGATGAAATTGTTTTCTTGGTCCAAGGAGTAACAAAATTAGGTCACTTAAAATATAAAGGAGTTGCCCGTCATGCTGAATCACTTCGTAAATTTTTTATTGCCAGCGCTCATGATATTCGGGTTGTAGTTATTAAACTTGCTGATCGTCTTCATAATATTTTAACCCTGCAACATTTACCCCACGAAAAACAACATCGTATTGCTATTGAAACACTTGAAATATATGCACGTCTGGCAGACCGTTTGGGTATGGGAGGAATTAAATCCCAACTTGAAGATGGAGCATTCCCCTATGCGTACCCAGAGGAATATCACCGCGTTGGCGAACTATTGAAAGATTTTACATCCTATACAGAACCTCATCTAGCAAAAGTTGCCGAAAATCTACGCGAGGAACTCACTATTTTGGATGCAAAAATCAGCAGGTTAGATTACCGGGTAAAACACCTGTATAGTTTGTGGCAAAAACTAAAACGTGAGGATTATGATATTAATAAAATATACGACATCCTGGCACTACGAATTATTGTCCCTACTATTGGCGACTGTTACCAAGCATTAGGAATTATTCATGGTTTTTACAAACCAGTTCCTGGACGTTTCAAAGACTATATTGCATTACCAAAACCAAATGGTTACCGGTCACTGCACACCGCTATTTTTGATGGGACTGGCGGAATAGTGGAAATACAAATCAGAACAGAATCGATGCATGAAGAAGCTGAATACGGTATTGCCTCCCACCTTCATTACAAAGAACACGGTCGTGGATTAGATAAACAAACAACCCTCGCAAAAACAGATTGGACACGTGATTTGCTAGAGGCTCAAAAGAATCTTGAAAATCCAGAAGATTTTATGAACCACCTGCAGTTAGATTTTTTTGAAGAGCGAGTATTCGTTTACACCCCAAAGGGGGATGTTATTGAATTACCAGAAGGTGCGACCTGTATTGATTTTGCTTACGCTATTCATTCAGATATTGGAAATCAAGTTACTGGGGCAAAAATCAACAACAAAATGGTGTCTATTGATACTAAATTATCACGCGGTGATATTGTTCAAATTCTGCACAGTGAAAAACAAAAACCAAACAGAAAATGGTTAGATATGTGTAAAACCACATTTGCAAAAAGTCATATCCGACGATATCTGAAAGATCATGGAAGTCTTACTGATAAAATGCTTATCCGATAAACTACAATACCGCCTTTTGGGGCGGTATTTGTTTTTACCTTATTAACAATTCATTAAACCTACTTTGGAGAGCAAATAACTTTAGGTCAGCAAGGCGATGTACAGCAACGTTTTCCCTGCGTAACGCTTTTTCCCGGTTTAGTTTTTCTTCAGCGATTCTTTTAGTAATAACATGCATTAACTCTGCAGAATCATCATCTTTAACGGTAAAGTCTATTTTAGGCATATCCATATTTATCGTTTTTTATTAAAAATACAATGTACTGATTGTGAAAAAATTGTCAAACAAAAAAGAGTGATCACGCAGACCAACTCTTTTTAAATTCTGCATTATGCAGTTAAATGAAGAACGTGTTTTGCTTTAAAATAGTTGGAATTATCCGCATTGATACGATCCACAACACTGGAAATATCATTAGCAAATTCCAAACGGGTTACAATCACTAATTTTTTTATATGATTTCTGAAATAAATTTCTTTTTCCAGCCAATCGATATTTATAGTAACATCTTTTCTTGTACCCAATTTTTTCATCTGAAATATTTCAATGGATGTTTCATCTTGGATTAACTCTGCAACTTTTAAAGCCTTTTTTTCTGTTGACGCCCAGATAGCGGTTTCGTTTTCGATTTGATCACCTATGGTTGCATTAATAAAACCGGCAGTATCTTTTATTTTTTTTATTTCATGCTCTGAAATCTTGGTGTCGCTAATATCGAAATCAATACTCGTACTCAAAATAAATATTATCATTTTTTCAGTTTTAGTTATCAGCAGAGTATCATATGCCGACTACAAGTCAATTATGACTTTTTTCTGAAAACAAAAACCATATATTATAATGTGATTTTTGTTTATCTAAAGTGGTGTTATTATAGCATTTGCTCGAACCTATTTCCAAAAGAAGCTAGGCGAAGAATGAGCCATACCACGCGCTAAAGCGCCACCACGCGAAGCGTGGTGCTTTTCCAAAGGAAAAGTGTGGTATGTCTCCAAATACACAATGGACTCGGTTTTGCGAAGCAATTTTCTGGGGAAAGGATTCGCAAAACCGAGACTGATTTTTCAAAAAGATTTTTAGATTTGGATTCCGCCCGCAGAAAGGGGTCTGGGGAATGAATGCGGGCGGAAACTTTTTTGGTTTTTGGCGGGGCGGGC
>CAYSOB010000036.1:3633-5990 GCA_964432575.1 uncultured Candidatus Saccharibacteria bacterium | reverse complement strand
TCTCCAACCGAGCGAACGTCGTCCGAGGTCTCTTTGCCCTGGGTCAGGCGTTCAACCTACGTCGCCGTGTCGCGGGCCGCAAGCGGCTGGGTGACGAGATGATCGACGCCGCGACGGGGGTGATCGTCGAGCGAACCGTCCGTCGCCAGTCCGAACCGAGCGGTGAACCCTTCAAGCCGCTGAGCCGGCGCTACCGACTCCGCAAAATGGCGCAGGGCTATCCGGGGATCATCTCGGTTCGCACGGGCGAGATGATGGACCCGGAGCAGGTGCGAGGTCGGACCATCGTGACCGATCACGCGGCCGCGATGACAGCCGGACTCGACGACGAGACGATTCAGAAGGTCGCTTGGTTCCAGGAAGGGGCCGGCTCGGGAAAGCCGCGTCCGTTCTACGCTCTGGGCAAGGACGGTGAAGCCGCCGTGGACACCGTCTGCCTGGAAGCACGCGAACAATCCCTTCGTGAGGCGTACGACGCCTGATGACCGGCACCCTCGACGGACAGTTCGTGTTCGGGCTCACGGTCTCGATGGTGACCGCCGACAATCCGCGCGGACACCAGCAGAACGCCTACCCCGGCCTCTCCGGGATCGAGTCGCTCGATCAGGGGTTGCGCGGCCGTTTCACGACCGTCACCGGACGGCTCTGGGGCTACAACGGGGCCGGGCTTGCCGCAGCCGAAGAGACGCTGCGAGCGTACAACGACGGGCTGACGCACGTGCTGGTCGACACGCTGGGCCGCGCCTGGCCCTACGTCAAGCTCGAGACGTTCGAGCCTCAGGGACGCATCCAGATCCTGGCGGGCTCGGGTCTGGTCACCCGCGAGTACGTCGCCCGGTTTCTCCACCTCTGATCCATGCCCACCGTCAGCCAGGCGAATATCGTCGACGTGGCGGCTCGTCGCGTCGATGCCGATCTCCGCGTGTCCTGGGTCAGCACCGATCCGCCCGGGACGTGGTTCCAGGTCTACGTCGGGCGTCAGCTCGCGTGGTTCGGCACGGCCCGATCGTGCACCGTGCGATTCCCCGGCGGCTCGGTCCCGGTGGCGATCGACGTGCAATCGGTAGACGCCGCGTCAGCTCATCTCGACCTCGCGGCCAGTCTCCCGCCGGTCGCGGGCGGCGGCATGCGGATCCAACTGTCCTGGCTCGGCGGCACCTTCCAGGGCCTGACGATCGCCGGTTTCAACGTCTACTACGCCCTCGACCCGATCGACCCGCTCACGACCGACGCCGCGGCGTTCGTCGCGGCCTATCCCCAGGACGTCGCACTCGACGGCTACGGCATGGGCGGCTATGGGAAGGGAGGCTACGGACGGGCCGCGTCGTCCTATGCCTGGACCTCCGATCCCGTCCCGCCCGGCGATTACAACGTGGCCGTGGTGGCAGTCGACGCGGCGGGAAACACAGGCACGGCCGCGACGGATACCGTCTCGGTGAGCGGCCCGCCCCGGCCACCTGCCGCCGATTCGGCCGGGCGACGTCTTGCCGCCACGGTCAACCGCACGAGCCCCACCGGGTACGGCACCGGTGGCTATGGCGCCGGTGGCTACGGCGGCGGCGGCGATCCGTACGTCACTCTCTCCTGGCTGGCGTCCCCCGCCTACTGACCTCAGCAATTCCCGGAGCAATCATGGCCAACACCTACACGAGCAAGGTCGGGTTCGCCAAGCCGGCCAACAACGATAGCGGCTGGGACACGACCCTCAACGCCGATCTCGACATGATCGACGCTCTGACGCCGGTCGGCTCGCTGGCCGTCCAGCTCAAGGAGGTGCCGAGCGCCAGCCTCAACGTCAAGGTCGCGGCCGGGTCGTACGAGAAGGCCGACGGCACGATCGTGAGCTACGCGGGCACCTCGAGCTTCGCGGTCACCGCCTCGGGCACCCGCTACCTCTACCTCACCGACGCCGGCACGCTGACCGACGGTGCCTCGTGGCCCGCCACGGCACACGTGCGGCTCGCGGTGGTCGTCACCGGCGGCAGCACGATCACGAGCATCACGGACGCCAGAATCCCCTTCCGCTCGTGCGCGGCCAACCTGAACACGGTCTACCTCGCGCTGGCCGGCGGCACGCTGACCGGCAACCTGACGATGACGGCCGTCAACCTCGTCACCGACACGACGACGGGCACCAAGATCGGCACGGGAACCACACAGAAGCTCGGTTTTTGGAACGCGACCCCGGTGGTTCAGCCCAGCGGAGCCAATCAGGCTGCGGCTGCCTCGCTCACGATCCAGACGCTCACCGACTCGACGGGTGGCTCCGTCTCAACGACGCTGGCCGCTGCCACGAACACGGCATCGCTCACCGACTCCTCGGGCGGCACGCCGTCGACGACGCTGGCGGCGATCTC
>CAYSOB010000036.1:0-3533 GCA_964432575.1 uncultured Candidatus Saccharibacteria bacterium | reverse complement strand
GGTGGCGGTGTGCCGCTCGGCCGACCGTCGGCCCTGATCGCGGTGTTCCGCTACCACGACGACCTCGTGACGGACGAGCGGTTCGAGCTGCTCCCGCACGTGGTGTGCCTGGCGATCACGTTCCGAGCCGGGGCCGATCCCGGGGTCGCTCGGTTCCGGTATGCGTTCATGGACCCTTCGCTCGCTCCCGGATACCCCTCACGGATCGAGCACTGCTATCCCTACGACGCGACGGGATCGACCGTGGTCAAGACCGACGATCGCCTGATCGTCCGGGCCTACCGCGAGGACGGGTACTCCGAGCTGCTTTTCGACGGGTTCGTGCAGGTCCCCCAGGCGGATCTCGACGCGGACGCCGAATCCGTGAGTTTCATCGCCCTGGGGACTCCGATCCGGGAGTGGGACACGCCACTGTCCGTGGCAGTCTTCCGCAACGCCGATGCACCCGAGAACGCGACGGAAAACGTCGAGACTGGACTGCCGATCCGGTTCAACCCGGACGGCAACCCCAACGCCAGCCCGATCGATCACGATGCCGGCGACGATCCCAACACCTATCCCGTGTTCCTCGGTCCCGTGCTGCCCGCGAACGAGATCAACGGGGCGACGATCCGGAAGTGGACCCTGGCAATGGCTGCCAGGTACATCGTGATGACCGGGGCGTCGCCGGGAGGTCCGTACGTCAGCTTCGACGACATCAGCTACTTCGACGAGGCACTCCAGGCGATCCTACCCAGCACGCCCGGCGGCACGATCGACCTGGGGGACTCCTCGACGTACGACTACGAGGACGTGGATGTCCAGGACATCGACGTCACCGGTCAGGCCTGGCCCGAGGCCCTCCAGCGACTGATCGAGCCGCATGGGTTCTCGATGCGCTTCGAGCTTTCCGAGGACACGGCCGGCGATCCGCAATGGACGTTCCGGGTCTATCGCACGGACCTGAGCGAGGAGCACCCGCTCAAGCCGCTGGCCCTCCAGCCGGTCGGCGAATCGCTCGATCCGGCCTTCACGAATCTGGGAGGGCTCGCACTGGCCCGCGACGCGGCCGACGTCGTGAATCGCTACGAGGTTGACACCGCCCCAACGCGATACGAGTCGTCGTTCATCCTGGCCTGGAAGATCAAGCCGCTGGCGGCCGACGTGAACCGGCTCGACGACTTCAAAAAGGGCCCGGACTTCACCGGCGACGATCGCGACGCGTATCGCACCCTGATCTTCGACGAGTGCGGCGAGGGGCACTATGATCGGGTACTCGACACCATTCGCCATGTTCACGGCTACTTCGACGAGGTCCTTAATCCCGAGAACCTCGACCCGATTCCGTTCGTTCGGCGGCGTCGGCCGGCTCTGCCGAACCTGATCTCCACCGATGCCAAAGCCAAGCCGTTCCGCGCCGAGCTGGCGATCTCGTTCAACTATGCGGGCGAGGGTCGACCCCATGTCTGGGACGGCACCGGAGACTGGCGACCGGTCACCGGCTGGCGGCTGCTCGAGGATCGGCTGGGCGTCTACATTGACGTCGACGATCCCAATAGCTGGAGCGTGACGACGAAGGTCACGGACGAGCTGACCCAGATCGCGAACAACGGCGGCAAGATCAACCTCGTCGAGTGGGTTGCTGCACCCAACCCGGGAGCGGGCAAGGCTGAGCCACGATTCCGGCTCACCTGCGTGATCGAGGGAGATCAGGGCACCGAAGCGATCGCGAAGCGTCGGGCCGCGTCGACCACCTCGTACACCGTGGCGAGACGGATCGACGGCCGGGATCGCTACCGCCAGACTGTGATCTGCACGTCATCCGCCTATGCCGTGAACCTGTTCGAGGACGAGGTGGTTGACGACCCGACCGAGGAGGCGGCGGCGTACGCCAACGCGATGCGACGGGCGCACGAGGCGGGAGCGTTCGCGGGCACCGCCACGATCCCCCGGCTCTCGACGGCCTACCGCCTCGGCGATCAGATCACGGGCGTCGTCGGACGGGGGCTCTCCTTGCGACAGAACCTTGGCGGGCCCGCGAGAGAAACGGCGGTCTATCCGGCGGTCGTGGCGATCACCTGGGATTTCGACGGCAAGCAGTCGACCACGCTCGAACTCTCCGACCGACGTGCAGAGCCAGCCCCGAAACGATCAGGGCGAGTGGACGAATGAGTCAGAGCGACGAGGCCCGCACGCTCCGAAGGCGGCACGACGCTCTGGCGCCTGAGGCTGAGCGCATCGACGCCGAGTTTCCCCAGGGGACGCCGGCCCTGCTCCTCAAGACGGTCACCGTGGGCACCTATCCCACGTCGGCCTCGTCATACTTCGCGTGCAACCGAGTCACACCGGGCGGCACCGAGAGTGAGGGAGCGGCACCGTCCCTGACGGTCCGCACGGGCACGCTGTACGCGATGAATCTGGGCTCAACTGTTCCCGCATCCGGGACGTACGTCGTCGCATCGCTCCTCGAAGGCCGCTGGGTGTTCCGCCACGATGGATGAGTTTCGAGAGGAGCGACGGCGCAACTCGGACCTGGGCACACGGCTGATTCGCGGCGGCTCCGCGTTCGACCCTGGATCTCGTGCCGTGCTGGGTCAGGTCTACAACGCGGGCTCGATGCCGACATCGCTCCCCGGCCAGTTCGCGGTCCACCCGGTGCGAACATCAGGTCCTGAGAGCGAGGGTGGCACTTACAGCGCGACGGTCGACACGTCCCACACGATGATCTTCACCGTCGTCGGCAACATCGTGCCGGGCGTGGGCGACATCCTGATCGGCCGACTGATCGAGGGGCGATGGGTTGCTGAGCGTTACACGGGCGACACGACCGACACCGTGGTCATCGCTGGATGCCCGTGCAATGGAGTCATCGCGGGCACGGTCCCAGTCACGCTCAATGTGGTGGCGACTTACGGAGACGGCACGTATCTACTGTTTTACTCGTCGGACTTGGTCTATCGCACGGCCCCGACTTGGGCCACGCCGTTCGGTGCCGATGCAAGCGGGAATGTACATTGGTCGTCGGCACCCTACGCCACAGACGCGCACGGGCCGCACTATTACGCGCTCTCCTGTCTGCTGGGTGCCTATATCTTGTGGGAGACCGGGCCGGACATCGTCATGCCAGGTATCGGCGGCGGTGTCGGGCTGCGAGCCTTCACAATCGGGATCGGTGGCAATCGCTGCCACAAGCCGGGCCAGACTTTCCGACTGCAATACGGTGGGGCTCCCGGCGGCGGAACGGGCGGCTACCCGTTCGATGTCATCAAGATCCTCGAATGACCGCGAGACCGTCTGTCGAGCGAGCCATTCTCGCCGCCATTGTGGCGTGTCCCGATCGTGGCGAAGTGTTGCCTCACACTCAGCAACCTGAGTGCGGGTGCGCCGAACTGACGCGGTGCCGGGCGGGCAAAGGGGCCACGCCTGGCAGCGTCACCACCGCGGAGTGTGTCGTGTGCCAACTCGGCACGCTCAACCTCCATCACCTCAATTCCGAAAACTCCGCATGACAGCAACTGGTCTCTGTGCCCCAACCATGACCGCCAACCTCAGCA
>CAYSOB010000035.1:0-5995 GCA_964432575.1 uncultured Candidatus Saccharibacteria bacterium | reverse complement strand
GAAATACAGGTAATCAAAGAAAAAATTGGAATCAGTAAACCAAAGAAAAAAGCAAAAAAGAGATTTTAGTAAAAAAGTAGGTAATGCCTACTTTTTTACTATCTGATATACTGGTGTATATGAAACCTAAAATTTTGTTTTCGTTGGCAATAGTTTTTGTAGCTGCTGTGGTGGTTTATTTTGTTGTTACTAATAACAAAAACACATCATCCGGGTCATTACCTGTGAACAATATGCCTACAGGACAGGCACTAAACAGTATTATTGAACCAGAAATGATTTCTGTAGATCAGAATTCCTATTTACTAGGAATTTCGGGTTCTTACCCTAAATTTTCACAAGCAGATGAATCTTTTAATAAAAAGATTTCGGATACAGTTATGGCGGATATTTCTGTGTTTAAAGAAAATGCAAATGATAACTATCAGGCACGATTGCAAACTGGCGGTGATGAGTTTCAAAAACAATTTGCCGATTCTGGACAATTTACGTATCAAGTTACCACAGAAGTGATTCAGTCAAATAATCAATATGTAAGTGTCTTGATCCGTGCAGGAGGATTTTCTGGTGGTGCACATGGGTATGAAAATATTTTTACGTTTAATTATGATGTAAAAAATAAAAAAGAAATAACCCTTGCTGACTTATTCAGTAATGATAAAAATTATTTAAAGACCATTTCAGGTGTTGCACAAAAACAACTTGTTACAAAACTTACAACAGCAAGTGAACAAACAGTATTAGATGAAAACATGATGTCGATGTTGCGTGACGGAACTGACCCGTCAAAGCCAGAAAATTTTTTATTGTTTACCATTTCTGATGATCGCGTGGTAACGATATATTTCAGTCAGTATCAGGTCGCGCCGTATGTGTACGGGGAACAGGCTGTTGAAATAAAATTATAAATTTCTTATAAAATAAGGCTTATTTCAGCCTTATTTTTTATAGCTAAAAAACAGGAAAGTCATAAATACCTTTATTTTATAATAGTATTTATGGGTACGTATTAATGCGTGTCAAATAGGGTGCTTGACAAAAGATTATGAATATGCTATACTTCAGACAAGAAGATAGGAATAGAAATATTTTATCTTCATGTTCTTTGTAACGGTTTTCATGAAATTTAATGGTTAATTATTTATCTCAGAGGTCTCAATCTCGCAAATCTTTACGAAACCCATTGAGGGTTCCGAGATAAATAATTATCTAAACTTCTAAATTCAAAAAAAATGAAAACAATTAAAATTTATTTCGCATTAATGATTACTTTGTTCACAGCTCAGGCTTGTAGCAAAGAAGGTTTGGCGCCTGCTCAATGTACTAACTGTCCGCAGAATAATTCTCCGGTAGTTACAACGCCGCAAAATCCTGCAGTTGCAACGTACTTTGTTAATAAAGTGCAGTTGGCACAAGACATTTCGACCTTGCCAGTTAACGCCCAAGATACATATGGGCAAATCTATTCGGATTTGCAACCAATGGACGGGTTCGCTGACGGAACGTACAATCTTGTTTACTACTATTGGAGTATTTTATTCCAGGATGTAGTACAGGGCTTTAATGCTCAGGGTCAGTTAGTGTCACAAACGGTTTCAACGCCGTACTATGTTGCGGTACCAATCGACAACACAATCTTGGAAAGACTGAAGCAATATCCAAGCAATGCTTGGAATGTTGTTAAGTACAACAAGGTTGTTGCTTCATCATCGGTATATGTTGGATCAGATGGATTCTATCATTTAGGATCATCTGGTATCCAGGTTCAGGCGGAACTGAAATAAATGCGCACAACAGAATAAAAAGTCCACAACACATGTTGTGGACTTTTTTAGTTATGTGATATAATTATGTTATCTGATTTCTATCAGAATAATAAGCTTATTATTAGATTAATCATTAGTTAATTTTTATATATGAAATCAAAAATTTCAAAATTTATTTCAGCAGTAGGGTTCGCAGTTTTGGCTCCGGTAATGTCAGTAATGGCGCAGGTTCCTGGTAACCCTGGTAACCCTGGTAACCCTGGTAACTCAGGTGCATTTGGATCAAACGGTATTTTTGATAACTTCTTTACATTCTTAAAACGAATTATGGGATACTTGTTCCCAGTGGTTACTGCAGCACTTATTTTATTGTTTGGGTACCAATTAATTATGTTCCTAGTAGGAAGTAAAGATGATGTAGAAAATCATGAAAAATTCCGAAAACGAATGATTAACTCATTTATTGCAGTATTACTTTGGTTTATCCTTTTTGGTTTGATCAACGTAGTAGCAAACGCTATTGGAGTAAATGTTGGAGAAACTGTTCTAAGTAGTCAAATTCCATCAGTTCGCCTTTAATTTTTGATATTTTATGTGGCTATTATTACCAACTATTGTTTTTGCAGATAGTCCGCTTTCTATAAAACAATTAATGTTTCGAATCAGTTATTATCTGTTAAATCCATTAATTATTATAGGTTTTGTTGCCGCGTTATTGTATTTTATTTGGGGTCTTATTGATTTCCTACGAAAACGAGACGTCAGTGCAGCAGCCGGGGAAGAGGGGCGTAATCACATGCTTTATGGGCTGATCGGACTGGTTATTATGGTTTCGGCGTTCGCTATCATGCGGTTTCTTGCGCAGGCGGTTGGTTCAACAATTGTCACTCCTTAATATTCAAGTACGTAAAAAGCCGATTCATTATGAATCGGCTTTTTATTTTGTTGTTATTAATTTGTTTAATTCTGAATCGCATAAGGATTCTGTTGGTACTGAACGATAGCGTTCGATGAACCCTGTGTTGCGTCACCTGGCATTTTAGGAGGCGGCAGACTATCAATGATAGGTCTGACAATTTTGTTGTCTACCGGCGTTGTTGCTGCCTGGTTTTGATTGTCATCCGGGGACAATAATCTTCCCCAAAAGTCTCTACGCTCTGCCTTGTTTTTTGCATCATTAACGATACGCATACTGTCTGTTTGAAACTTTCTGTATGCTTTTTCGTTAATTTCTTCAGGCGTTTTTCCATTACCCCATAACATGTGCCAAACAGTGGGAATAAATCCGCCAGTTCCTTTATTTGCTGCAAAACTTTCTAATTTCTTGCTACCCAAAAAAAAGTAGATAAGAATAGAAAAGATTAACAGAAACCAAACGATTCGGAATAAGCTGATAAAAGGCATCATCCATCCTGGTGGTCTGGCTGCTGCTGCTGGTGTAGTACCAGGAGTACCTGTTGTTCCCCCTGGCGCTGCAGTTGCAGGTAATGGGCCCAATTTTTTTCTGACAATATACATTACTACCTGGTAAGTCAAAAAAAAGAAAAACGCCAGGATCATAAACGTCTTGAAATGGTTCCAGGTAAAAAATTCATCGGGAGCTTGCCCGGCTTCGGTTACAGGTATTTGTACGGACCTTTCTGTTTTTTGCAAAACAGTATCTGATGTTGATGAGTCCTTAATGACAACCCCTGTAGTTTTTACTGCAGATGTGCTGTGTTGTACTTGTTTAACAGTAGTGGGGGTATCTGAATCAGATAATGTCCACGAAATGATACTTAATACAATGACAAAACCAGAAATTACCATGCCTGCTCCTAACCAAAATCCCCAGTGTTTTAAACCTGAAGGAATCCAGGAACGCAACGTTCCAAATCCTGATGTAATTCTGGGAGAAATTTTCCCCCAGTTTTTTTTGATTGCCCAGCCTATGCCGAACAGAGCAAGGATAATTATCGTTGCAATTAAATAGTGATTCATAGTCTAATTTTTCTTTTTGTTGTTACTATTATTGTTTCCTTTTCCGCCACCTTTGTTGTTTTTATTGTTGTAAGGTGGTCTTTTCGGATGTTGTTTTTTTGAATTAGATGATCCTGAATTATCCGATGACGTTTTTGTGTCATTAAAATCTTTCGTTGAATCATCTTTTTCATCATCCTTTTTTGTTTCATCTTTTACCGGTTCCAGTTTTGGTTCCGGTTTTAGGATGTACTTGGACACATCTGGAAGTTTTGTCCTGTTGCTTGCAATTTCAAGGGTTGGAGTCACTCCTCCTTGATTACCAGTTACAAATGTTTGTATACCAGTTTTTTCAAGCGCTTTAGCGAAACGGTTGACATTCGGATTTACTTTTTCATTTGCTATGGCTACGTTTTCAGCTGCTCTGGTTACTGTTATGTAATGAGCATCGCCGTCACCTTCTGCAAATTTTAAAGTTCTAATTGCATAAGCATCTCCATCGGCTTTTGCTCTTGTGGCAGCTGCTTCTTTTTTGGCAATAGCCTCTTTTTGCGCAGCTTCCATAAATGCTTTTGAGCCTGCGGATGCATCAACCTCCAGTACAGTAGTTTTGTAAATCCCAAATCCAAAATTTTCAGGATATCCAGGATTTCCACCCTTACTGGTTGTGTCCACGTTTAACATAGACATCATGTGTACTATGGATCCTTCCTCGCCAGTCTCATCTTTTGATTTGACGATACTGTCGTAGTTAGAATTACCGTACACTTCTTTGATAATGCCCAGGGTTCCGTTGGTTACCAGTGGAATTAATCCAATCTGATTATTAACCAATAAACGCATAATGTTTGTTGGCCGTACAGACTGCATAACAATTCCTTCCATGCTGATGTTTTCGATTCCTTCAAACTTTTTTTCCAGATTGGGAGTCGTTTCTGCAACTTTGCCTGTTTCAATGTTTACAAACGGTACCGGAATTTCAGAATGAATTCTGATATGGTCGGTAATATCGTTTTTAATCATAACAACCTGAAATTGTTTCCCTTTATAAATACATTGTTCGTTTGGTTTTAATTCGTAGTCTAATGACTCCAAACGTGACCAGTCTATTCTGTATTCATATTTTTGCTTGAAAGGGAACAACCCAATAAAGTAAAACCCAAAAAAGTTCAATCGGTTGGTTAAGTGGTATGTTTTGATGTTTTTTTCAACATCGGCATACTCTTTCAACTGTTGTTCCAGTTCGGATATCATTTTGTTCGTCGCATCTCTTGTTTCCAAAAGGTCCGTCGAATCGGTTGGTGGTACGGTTGCCAATGATTGTCTGATCTTGGCTTCCGTTTCTTCTAAGGTTTTTTCCAGTTTTTCTTTCTTGCCTTTCAGGTATTTAAACTGCACTTTTCGTGCGGCCTCTACCTCGTCAAGTTTTTTACTGGACAGTCTTGAATCAATATCATCTACATTCCATTTCAATGTCATGTGATTTATCGATTCAGGCGAACCCCATTTGTTCGGTAATAGTTCCATTTCAGGGAACCGTGGATCATAACAATCATAATAGGGGTGGTTTATGTGGAAATCCACATTTTTACCCATTATAATGTCAACAATTTGTCCGCCCAGATTTTTTACAATCAGGAGACGATTTGGCTTGATCTCTTGAAAAGAGATCACCAAAAGGTATGCTAGGAACCCTAAAAGGATTAAAGCCAGCAAACACGCGATTAAGATAACATCTTTGTTCATTTCAATATTGTTTTATTTGTGATTATTAATTTTACAATGTGCAATGCGCACCCATTGAATGAATTATATCACTTTTATAAGTAAAAGTCAAGTTACTTTACGTCGGTTTAACATTGATTTTGTAAGGTTTATTTGGTAGAGTAGGGAGGTTCAAAACCCCCTGTAGCTCAGTTGGTAGAGCAGCTCCCTCTTAAGGAGACGGTCGTTGGTTCGAATCCAACCGGGGGGACACTGGGGGTCCATAGCTCTCAATGGTTTACACATAAAGGCGTGGTGGCGAAGTGGTAACGCTGCGGTCTGCAAAACCGCCATGCGCGGGTTCAATTCCCGCCCACGCCTCAACAGGGAATTGTCTATACGGTTCTCTTGTGGTAAGATAAAAAAATTATGCGCGAGTGGCGAAATTGGTAGACGCACTTGCCTTAGGAGCAAGCGGAGTGATCCATGGAGGTTCAAGTCCTCTCTCGCGCACAAATAAAAATTCCTGACGGCAGTTTGTCGTCAGGAATTTTTTTAGTTAAGAA
>CAYSOB010000034.1:4720-6383 GCA_964432575.1 uncultured Candidatus Saccharibacteria bacterium | reverse complement strand
AGAGTTATAAACGAGGGTGGCACCGCGGGAAATCTCGCCCCTCTGAATTTATCAGAAGTTAAGAGTAGTTAACTCATAATTTTAAATAAGTTCAGAGGGGTTTTCTTGTATTAACAAGAGTTTTGCAAATAATATTTTGCTTTGTTTTTTATACAAGCTAAAATCAATCTGAATATACATTTATGAAAGATAGAATTTTAATTGGCGATTTGTCCGGCCATATTGGACAAGAAATAGTAATTAAAGGTTGGGTATCGGTCCGCCGTGATCAAGGTAAAATGGTATTCTTTGATTTTCGTGATCGAACAGGTTATGTGCAAGGAGTAGTATTACCAGGGTCTGCAGCAATTGATATTGCAAAAGAAATTAAAACTGAATACGTGGTTTCCGTTACCGGTAAAGTAAATGAACGACCAGAACGAAACCGTCAGGCTGATAAACAAAATGGTGATATTGAACTTGAAATTTTAGGAATGGAAATATTAAACGAAACAGAAACACTACCGTTTGATATCAGTACTGACACATCTGTAGTAGGTGAAGAAAATCGGTTAAAATACCGATATATTGATTTACGTAGTGATCGTGTTCAAAAAAATATTCGCATGCGTCACAAGGTTCAAAAACTTGTTCGTGACTTTTTAGACGCAAACGGGTTTATTGAAGTTGAAACTCCTATTCTTACAAAGTCAACTCCAGAAGGTGCACGTGACTACATTGTCCCATCACGACTGTATCCAGGTACCAGTTATGCGTTGCCGCAATCGCCACAACAATATAAACAATTATTGATGACTGCAGGCGTGGAACGATATTTCCAAATTGCACGATGTATGCGTGACGAAGATACTCGAGGTGATCGTCAACCAGAGTTCACTCAATTGGACATGGAGATGAGTTTCGTGGATCAAGAGGCGGTAATGCAGGTAAACGAAGAGTTACTAATCAAGGTCGTTCAGGATTTATATCCAGAAAAACGAATTCAGCAAATTCCTTTCCCACGAATTACATATGCTGATGCAATGAAACAATACGGAAATGACCGGCCAGATATCCGCGCGGATAAAAATGATCCAAACTTACTGGCATTTTGTTGGGTTGTTGATTTTCCATTTTTCGAATCTACTGCAACGTCTGATAATCCAGATACTCATGGTGCATGGACATTTACCCATAATCCATTTTCTGCCCCAAAACCAGAACATATGGAATGGTTGATGAACAAGGAACATATTGGTGAGATTTTAACTACACAATACGATATTGCGTTAAACGGGTACGAAATTGGAGGTGGTTCAATTCGTAACCATAAACCAGAAGCGTTGCGTACAGTTTTTGAAATCATTGGACATAAACCAGAAGATATTGATACAAACTTTGGTCATATGTTAAAAGCATTTGCGTCAGGTACGCCACCACATGGTGGAATTGCGTGGGGGTTTGATCGGTTGTTAATGTTACTGCAAAATGAACCAAATATTCGTGAAGTTATTCCTTTTCCAAAAACCGGAGAGGGAAGAGATCTTATGATGAATGCGCCTGCGCCAGTTTCAGACAAACAACTTGATGAATTACATTTGATTGCCAAAAAGAAAACCGCTTAATGCGGTTTTCTTGACATTTTTTATTATTAATGTATTATTTAAAAAATTTTAAATAAATA
>CAYSOB010000034.1:0-4620 GCA_964432575.1 uncultured Candidatus Saccharibacteria bacterium | reverse complement strand
TGGTCCACTTTTTTGTTACCTTTTAAATTGTGCTATACTCATTTCATGTCATTTCAGCTGAAAACCTCATATTTTGAAGGACCATTGGAATTGCTTCTTTCCTTGATTGAAGAAAAAAAACTGCACGTTTCTGAAATTACTCTTGCCGAAGTAACAGAAGAGTATTTAAATTACTTGAATGTTTTCTCGAGTGAGGCTTATATCAATGAAGATCAACAAAAAATAATTCTTTTAGATCGGTCTCAATTTATTGTTGTTGCTGCTACGTTAATTTTGATTAAAGCACGCAGTCTACTGCCAGCAATAGAACTAACAGAGGAAGAAACTGAGTCCATTGATGATCTTACCGAACGATTGCGACTGTATGAAATTATTAAACGATACGGGGAATTGTTTGGGTCACAATTTAGTCGCAAACCATCAATGTACCGTGGTAATCCACCAAAAGAAAAAAAAGTTCCGCAATTTACCCCTCACGAATCGTTAAACTCTCAAGCGTTGGTCAGTGCGCTCCATGATATTTTTGCTGCATTGCCAGTATCGGAATCACTACCAGAAAAATCAGTAAAAACAACCGTAACATTAGCTGATGTTATGCATCGAGTTGAGCAAGCAATTTCTTCGGGTGCCAGTTTCTCACTTTCTGCTGCAACTGATCGATATAAAAACGCATCAACACCAGCAGAAAAACGCGAAGCAAAAGTATTTGCCGTGCTATCATTTCTTGCTGTTTTAGAGATGGTAAAGAAATCTATGGTGATGGTCGAACAAAATGAAATGTTCCAGGATATTGTTGCGCATCCTTATCAATCAATCGAGTAACTATAATAAAAATATTATGAACCAAAATACACAACTCATTCATGCGTTATTGTTTACCAGTGGAGAAACCTGGCGTTTTTCAGAGCTTGCAGAAACGTTGCAACTTTCAAAATCTGATGTAGTAAATGCAGTCTCAGAACTTGCTGATATATTGAAAGACCAAGCAGTTTTTCCATTAATTCATGAAGAATCAGTAACGTTAGTTACTCGACCAGAACTAAAAGATGAACTACAGAAACTAGAAAAAGAAGAACTTGCAAAAGAGTTTTCAAAAGGTGCTATTGAAACACTGGCTCTAATTGCATATAAGGGTCCTATTGGAAAATCTGATATTGATTATATCCGAGGAGTTAATTCGCAGTTTATGCTAAGAAACTTGGTTCTTCGTGGAATGATTGAAAAACAAGTAGGCGGGAAGGGATATATTATTACTGCTGATGCATTACGATTTTTAGGAGTGACAACAGTGGATCAATTACCACAATTTAATGAATTCTTTTCCGAAATTGAAAAACGAATTCCAACTACAGATTCTGTAGAAGCTTAATCTTTACTATTTATGATAAACATCATCAAAGTTTTTTTCCCTGCAATACTTGCATTTATAATCGGGATTGCAATTACGCCCATTTGTACCCATTTTTTCTATAAATATAAATTATGGAAAGGTTCATCACGATTGGATAACCCTGATGAAATGAGCCCAGCATTCAAGGCATTACATGACAGTACTACCGAAACAAAAACACCACGCGTGGGTGGAATTATTATTTGGGGATCGGTATTAATCACAATTTTGTTGGTATATGTTTTAAAGATGTTGTTTGGTGGGGCAGTATTAGGAAAACTTGATTTTTTGAGTCGAAACCAAACCCTGTTACCATTGCTTGCATTGGTTTTTGGAGGACTTTTTGGTTTGTTTGAAGATTTTATTGAAATTTTTGGAAACCGTTTTACTGCTATTAAACAAGGATTGCCTTCAAAGTATCTTGTTATGATTGTTGCGTGTATTGGATTAGTTGCATCCTCATATTTTTATTTTAAATTAGGATTACGTGATATTTATGTTCCGTTTTTTGGGTATTGGCATGTTGGCTGGTGGTTCATTCCTATTTTTATCATGGTAACTCTGGGAACATTTTCAAGTCGTGTCATCGACGGTGTTGATGGATTAGCAGGTGGGGTCATGGCAATTATCTTTGGGGCATTTGGGACTATTGCATTGATTCAAAATCAAATTGATATTGCAACATTTTGTTTTGTTATTACAGGGGGTATCTTGGCATTTTTATGGTTTAACATTCCTCCTGCTCGATTTTATATGGGGGAAACAGGAATGTTGGGGCTGACACTTGCACTTGCGTTTGTTGTATTTTTAGTTGATGGAGTTTTCCTCTTACCAATTATTGGTGCATTATTAGTTGCAACTTCATTTTCTTCTACGGTGCAAATTATTTCAAAACGATATTTTGGAAAAAAGATTTTCAAAATTGCTCCGTTGCATCATCATTTTATGGCATTAGGTTGGAGTCGTGAAAAAATTACCATGCGATACTGGATTTTAGCATTAATGTTTGCTGTACTGGGAATTATTATTGCAATAATTGGATAACACTGTGATACAATAATGTGTATTACAAGAATTTGATACATATGAAACCAAGAACATTTTCTGTTGATAAATTATTTTTGATTATCGTTGGGATCCTTATGGGGTCTGGTTTGTTGTTTTTTCTTTCTGCATCACTTTCATTACTTGGGTCCCATAGTGGAGAATTATCCAGAATATTATTAAGTCAAATTCTTCTTGGGTTTATTGGCGGAATTATTGGTGCGTTTATTGTTTCAAAAATTCCTTTAAAATATGTAAAACAATACGCGCTGCCTATGGCAATTGGTAGTTTATTATTAACTGCAATTGTATTGATTCCTGGAATTGGTATGCGTGCTGGTGGTGCTGCTCGTTGGATTAATCTTGGATTTATTTCGTTTCAGCCTGTAGAGATACTAAAATATACTATTGTTATTTACTATGCTGCATGGTTATCATATACCGATAAATTAGAAAGAACCATTTGGCATACCTTGGTTCCGTTGTTGGTAATTTTAGGAATTGTAGGGGGGATATTGTTAGCACAACCAGATACTGATAATTTTATGATTATCGCAATTTCTTGTATTGTTATGTATTTTGTCTCTGGTGCAAAATGGAAACATATTTTATTGTTTGCAGGAATTGGATTATTGTTGGGTGGTGCATTGATTATGACTCGACCATATATCTTGGACCGACTAAATACTTTTTTAGATCCCAGTAAAGATCCGTTAGGTTCATCGTATCAAGTTCAACAAGCGTTAATTGCAGTTGGATCAGGAAATGTAACGGGACGAGGTTTTGGTCAAAGTATACAAAAATTTAAATACCTTCCAGAACCATTATCAGACTCTATCTATGCTGTAATGGCAGAAGAGTTTGGATTTGTCGGGGCGTTGGGACTGGTTCTCTTGTATATCTTTTTTGGACTACGAGGGTATGTGATTGCAATGAAAACAAATGATGTTTTTCATCGTTACATTGTTGTTGGAATTGTTTCATTAATTTTGTTCCAGTCACTTTTGAATATTGCTTCGACTATTGCACTGTTTCCGCTCTCAGGACTTCCTCTGGTATTTGTTTCGCACGGGGGGACCGCATTGTTTTTTGCTTGTCTAGCAATTGGTTTGGTGTTAAATATTTCTCAATATCAAAAAACAGTGGTAATTCCAGTAAAAAGAAGCTAACCCCTATGTTTTATAGGGGTTTTGTTTTTTCAACATAAAATATGATATAATTCACCCATATGAAAATCGTTTTAACAGGTGGTGGTACTGGGGGGCATTTTTTCCCAGTGATTGCTGTTGCGCAAGAAATCAATAAAATAGTGGATGATCAAAAAATAGCACATGTTGAAATGTATTATTTTTCAGACGCTCCATATGACAAAGAGTCATTGTTTGAAAATCGAATTCATTTTGTGGAAATTCCAGCTGGAAAATTGCGGGTATATTTCTCCTTAAAGAATTTTTCAGATATGATTAAAACTGCTTATGGTTGTTTATTAGCGTTATGGAATTTGTTCCAAGTGTATCCAGACGTTGTGTTTGCAAAAGGTGCCTATGCTTCGTTTCCTACATTGGTTGCAGCACGAATATTGCGAATTCCGGTCATTATTCATGAATCTGATTCAGCTCCAGGTCGGGTAACGGCATGGGCAGGAAAATTTGCAAATTATATTGCGTTATCATATGCAGAATCTGCAGAATATTTTCCAAAAGATAAAGTTGCACATGTTGGGCAACCAGTTCGTCCTGAACTTGAACACCCTATTTATGATGGTGCCTACGAATTTTTACAATTAGAACCAGATGTTCCAGTGGTATTTGTTTTTGCTGGATCACTGGGTGCCCAGGTAATCAATGATGCAATATTAGGCGCATTGTCTGAATTATTGCCACACTACCAAATTATTCACCAAACAGGAAAAGCAAACTTTGATGAAATTATCGGACGTTCAAAATTGATTCTTGAAAATAATGAATACAAATCGCGATACAAACCATTCGCATTTTTGAACCCACTTGCAATTCGTATGTCTGCAGGTGTTGCGTCTGTAATTATTGCCCGCGCAGGGGGTTCATTATTTGAAATTGGATCATGGGGAATTCCTGCAATTGTTATTCCAATTACCGTGACTAATAATGATCATCAGCGTAAAAACGCATATAATTTTGCACGAGCAGGTGCAGGGGTAGTAATCG
>CAYSOB010000033.1:3756-6849 GCA_964432575.1 uncultured Candidatus Saccharibacteria bacterium | reverse complement strand
AGTTCACCAGTACGGCTTCGGTTCGCCAGAGCAGCCCCTGGCCACTCGTTTGATCGTGAGAGTCGGCGATGACGCGATAGATCTTGTTGCCCCACACGATCGCGGAATCGACGGCCGCGCCCGGGTTTGCCTGCGTAAAAAAGCTGACCTGTTTCACGCCTTCAGGCGAACGGTGCGTCTCGATCCGTGCCGCTGAGTTGAACGGCTCGACATAGACGCGGTGCCGCACGCCCCCCTCGCCCGGAGCAGCAAGGTCCGACCCGCCTCGTACGCTGGCGCCATACTCGGCCGGGTAAAAATCGGCGAGCGACGGGAAGAGCGAGTCGTCGAACGTGATCACCAGCCGCATGCCTCGTCGCTGACCTCGGAGAAGCCCAGGTCCACGGTTCCCGATGTGACTGTTCCGACTCCGATCCCGTAGTTACGCATCAGGTCGGCCGACTTGCGGACGATCATCGCCTCGAGGTCGGTGCGATACTGGCCCAGCTTCTGACTGCCCAGGGCGACGGTCTGATCGACCTTCGTGTAATTCGCCAGGGCTGTCTCCAGGGCACGCACCTCAGCGACCGCCAGGATGGCTTCCACGCCGTCCGCGTCGAGCCCGGCAACGTCGGCGTCGTCGATCGTGGTTGAATCAGCCAGGTCGTAGCCGAGTGCTCGCGCGGCCGATGCCAGGGGATCGAGCCACACGTCGGACTCAGCGCGGCCATCGAGCGACGCCGCCGTGATGGCGGCACCGCACCGACCGGCCAGGATTCGTGACAGCGACGCGACGGTGGGCATGAGGTTACTTGCTCGGCTTGGGCTGGATCTGAGGCTGTGGTGGCGCGGGACGCGATGCCACCGCCGCGTTCATCGCTGACGCGGAAGGCTTCTCGGTTCGCTCGAGGATTTGCAGGATGCGATCGAGCTTGGCTTCAATCGCGTCGGCTCGCTCGAGGATCGTGGCACCGTGCTGGGCTGCCTCTTCGGAGTGCTTGCGGATCGCCGCGGCGACCTGGGGCTTGATATCGGCCATGAGTCTCTCTCAGGAGTGTTGGGCCGTCCGTGGCCCCGCGTTCGGTCCGTTACAAGGTCGATCAGGAGTAGCCGCTGGGGATGGAGTAGGAGCCGCCCGTGCCCAGTTCGAGGACGTAGCCGTTGAGCCGGTTACCCACACCGAAACCGAATCGGTGGGAGTAGATCGACTCACTGAACGGGTACTCGTCGGACTGCGCCACGAGCGTCAATCCACGCGGAAGGTTGGTGTAGCCCGGGTCGACTCGCATCTTGAGCGGCGCGGGCTGGCCGAGATGGATGCCAAGCAGGTAATTGGCCGGAATCCACCGCCACTCGACGACGATCGCGCCGCTGTCCTCGTGCACGCCGAGGACACGACCGGGGAGGCCCGGTGGGAGGTTCAACACCGTGTTGATGTTGGTCCCCGGGTTGATGTGGATGTTGGTGACGCCCGTGAACGCGGTCAGGGCCGTGACCTTCGCGGTCTGGGCGTTGTTGATGAACACGACGATCTGCGAGCCACCCGTCGGCGTGCCGAAGCTCGCTTCCAGGGCGTTGACGATCGTCACGATGGGGTCGTTGGTGTCGCTGATCGACGAGCCGGCATAGCCGCTCTCGGCGTACCGATCGAGCGTCTGTTCGCTCTCGGAGCCCAGCACCGGCGGATAGAGCACGCCGTCGGTCGAGCCAGTGCCCAGGGGCTTGATGGTCAGGCTGCCGCGAATCGGATCGACGAACGTGTCGTCGGTGTTGTTGAGCAGCGCCTTGAGCATCTCGAAGCGCATCGTGTTGATGTTCTGCTGCATGACGGTATTGATGTGCCGATCCAGGTCGGCCATCGTCATGTAGGCGAACGCAACACGCGAGGCCTCGATCTTGGCCCCGAACTCTTCCAGGGGATAGGCCACGTCCCAGGAGCCCGTTGCCTTGACGGCGAAGGGGCGTCCCGTGTCGGCAAGCCGCTGAAGACGGCCGCCGCCGGGGAGCATGTACCGCTCCTTGTGGTTCTCGGTCGGTCCCTCGACCAGCCAGGACATGGCTGCCGTGAGGTCGGCCGTGTGCATCGACAGAACCTCGTTCACCGCGTCGTAGATGGCGCGCTGGCCGATGGTCTGCACATAAGTCAGTTGGCTGTCGGTCGTGTTCAGACCGAGCACGCCGTAGATGCCGCTCATGGTGGAAGTTCCCTCGCGTCAGAAGGTGATGGATCGCACGAACGCAGGCCCGGAGCCATGCGGCTCAGGCGTAGCCGTCGATCCAGTCAAACTCGAAGTAGGCCACCTTCGTGGCGCTGGAATTGGAGAGCGGGACGACCTGACCGATCGGCCCAAGCGACGAAACCGACGCATCGGAGACGACGCCGGCCGTGCCGCTCATGTAGAGCTTGTCGCCATAGGCAAGGCCCGAGACGCTGAACCCGGCGCACACGCCCCGCTTGAGGATCGAGACAGCCTGCCCCGTCCCGGCCGCATTGAGGGCGATGCCCCTGGCCTGGGGCAGCGGCGCGGAGCCATCCGCGTCGGCCTTGACCGCAAGTCCTGACGTGTTGAACGCGATGACATCACCAGCCGCGACGGTTTCACCCGCGACGGCCGGGAAGATCTCAGTGTTGCAGCAGTCGAGCGGTGCAACCTGAGCGGTGGTGTAAGTGACGGCTGCCATAGTTTCACTCCTGGACGCGAGGCACGCACACGGGCTCGTCGTGCGTCAGAACATGACCTTGACCGGTCGTTCCGTGGGATTGACAGGTGGGGTTCCGTTGCCGTTGAAGCGGGGCGGCGTGCCCTTCGGTGGGCTCTTCGCGTCGGGGCGAAGGGCGGGAAGGAACTCGGCCCAGTGCTTCTCGGCGAACTCCGGCAGCGGCGTCGTGCTGTCGCCCTCACCCTTGATGTGGGCCTCGCGGACGGGCTTCCCGTCCTTGCCTTTGCCGTCGACGATGACGATGTCGAGCTTCTCGACGAGCGTCGCCAGAACGGTCGGCCTGAAGCCGTGCAGTTCCGCGGCGTCGCGCACGAGCCCCGCCTTGCGGAGCGACGTGGCCTCGGTCGCGGCACGCTGGCCGTCCTCCAGCGCCTTGCGAACTTCGGTGGGCTT
>CAYSOB010000033.1:0-3656 GCA_964432575.1 uncultured Candidatus Saccharibacteria bacterium | reverse complement strand
TCCCGGGCCGCTTGTTGATTCGCCTCTCGCTCGCGTGCCGCGACGGCCTGAGCAATCACGTCGGGAGCAAATCCCGCCTCGGTCATCGCGATGTCGAGCGGGATGCCCGCCTGAGTCGCGGCCCGGACGGCGTTGTAACGGGCGGTCTTCTCGGTCAGCACGTCGATCGGGTCCTGAGCGAAGACGGGCCGCGCCCCGATCCGGTGCGTCGGCCGGGCATTGCTGTAGCTCTCCAGGCCAAATCCTTGATACCCGTCGTAGCCCCTCCAGCCACCGATCGCGACGGCCGCCATCTGGGCCATCGTCAGAGCGTAGTCGTAGCCGGCCCGACGCTCTTCGACCCGGGCCGCGGCGGGCTGCCTGGCGACTCGCAGGGCTTCGCCGCTGACCTGACCACCCGTGCGAAGCCGCTCGAATCGAAGCTCGGGATAGTCGTCTTCGAGGTTGTCGAGCGCCTGGCGAATCTCGGCTGAGGTGTCGGCGATGTCCACGTCGCCAACCAGCGACCACGGCCGGGCTGAGTCCGACGGAACGTACAGCGCCTTGACCTGGGTTCGCGTGTCGTCCGTGTAGGTCGGCTCATCCTTGGGTTTCTGCATGCCGGCCATGAGCCAGGCACCCTCGACGGCACGACGGATCTGATCGTGCAGCTTGCTCCCCAGGTCGTTGACTTCGTCGATCTTGACCCGGCCCGTCTCCAGTTCGCTCATGCCCCAGGGCGAGCCGATATCAAGGTGCCGCACGGGAAAGAATGGGATGAACCCATAAGGAACCGTCCACTCGGGCTGCGCGTTGCGGCCCGTGCCCATCGGCCGCCCATCAGGGCCCGCCCGCCAGTCGAACAGGACGCCATCCTTGTAGGTCCGATAGACGACGTCGGCCCCGGAAATCTCGGCGGTCTCGACGTACCGAACCGTCCTCTTGGGGTCGATCGCGTTGGGATTGGCCACCGGGTCCGCTGCCATCGGGTCGAGCCGCAGGTCTTCGAGGACGTAGGCTGTGACCTCGCCACGCGGGTCCGTGCGGAGCCAGCGAATCGTGCCGGGGTGGACGATCTCCAGCGACACGAGTTCGGTTTCCGGGTCGTCGGCTACGCGCAGCGCGACGTCCCCGAATGTCGTACCCCATGCGGTAAACACGTCCTTGCGGGTCTGCCAGTTGGAGTCCCACCAGAGCTTCGCAATCGCGGCTCGGAGCGAGGCATCGGCCCCGACAATGGGCAGAGCATTCGGGAGCGTGGTCCCGTCGCCCGCCTCACCATCGAGAGCGCCGCCCATCAGGTGAGCACGATAGAACCCGACGATCCGGGCCGCCGGGTTGTACGCCCCTCGCGTGTGGCGATAGAGGCCGTACGCCGATTTGTAGCTGGTGCTCCATGAGTGGATCTGTCGGTAGACGTCGTTCTGCGCGAGCGCCCAGTAGAGCGCGTACCGCGATCGTCTCGCGGTCCAATCCGACCAGGGATCGACGGTCGTCTGGTCGCCCGGTCTGGCCGCGAGGTAGCTCTCACGGAATGCGGAGACGGCTGCTCCCGTCGCGGTCATGAGTCGTCCGAATAGTCCCACACGGTCACCCCCGCCACGCATCGAGCGGATCGTCGCCCCAGGTCGTTCGGCCCCTGGCACCTTCCATCACGCCGTAACGGAAGGCGTCGTAGGCATCGTCGCCACCGCGACCTTCCTCGTCGCAATCGACCTTGAGCACATCTTCGGGCCGCTTCGGATCGTGCTCGAGCGAGGGCAAACAGTCGATCAGCCGGCCGCACCTCTCAGACACGAACAACCGAGGCGAGATGCCCGCCTCGTCGTCGCCAAGCCCCCGCAGGATCGCGGCTGCCCCGTTGACTCGATCCATGTTCGCAGGGGTCAAAATGAGTCCATGTTCCGCGTAAGAGTCGGCCACCGATCCACCGTTGTGCTTCTTTTGAAACACATCGGCCCCGGCGACGATTGCCGGGAGACTCTCAGCCGGGATCCGGTAGCGAGCCAGCATCGCTCGTATCGCGCCGACGTGCCGCTCCACCAACCACCGGCGCTCGGCGTGTTCATCGACCGCGAACTCATTGCCGTCACGGTCCCGTGCCATCAGGTAGGAGGCCGTGTAGTGGGTGAACCCGTAGTCGAGCGACAGCCAGACGTCCCAATACTCCGGAACATCGAGGGGCGGGACCACATGGAGCGAGTGCCGCCAGGTCGTGAAGAACTGGCCGGCGGCTATGTCCCAGTCGCCATCGAGCCAGGCCTTGCGGAGCCATCCGGTCAGTCGCTCCAGGTTGGCTCGGTACTCGCTGTTGACGAAACGGTTGTCCCGCACCGTGGCCGGAACGAACCGAGTGCGAGTTTCCGATCCCTGCCGGAACGGCTTGACGAACTCATCCTTGAACCACGCGTGACCGACGCCGCCCGGGTTGCACGTGTGGTAGATCCGGGGACGCCACAGCCATGCCGGCTTCGTGGTCCGGACGCAGGTCCGGATGTCACCGATCTTCCGGCTGGAGAGCTGGGTGGCTTCCTCGACGAGAGCCCCGTCGTACTGAAGGCCCAGGTAATTGTCGATGTCCTTCTCATGTTGGAAGTGGCCCAGCACGATCCGGCTGCCATTCCCGAACGCGAGCACACCCTCGCTTTTGCGGTACTCGTGGGGAATCGAGTGGAGCACCGCTCGACGCAGGTCCTCGACCGCTTCTCGTCCGGCGCGAGCCACCTTCCGGAGGTACAGGAACTTGAGCTCAGGAACCCGCCGGCAGTCGTCACCCGCGACCTGGGCGATCCCCCAGTGAGACTTCCCGCCGCCCCGGGCCCCGCCATATCCGATCTCGGTGGGGCCGTCCGGCCGATCGCAGAGCCGGGCCGCCGCACACGCCGCAAGCTGCCTCGGCTGGAGCACCAGATTGGCTCGAAGAAAGTTCTCGAGCTGGTCGCGAGGGCACCCGGCGTCACGTGCCGCAAGGGCGTACCGCTCGGCGGGCGTCATGCGTCCGGGGGACTGTCCCCATAGATCTTGTCGAGACTCGCGGCCAGATCCACCGCGATTGATCCGCCGTTCGGCCCCGAGACCTCGGTGCGATCAACGAACAGTCGGTGGTACTTGCCGAGCTTTTCCAGAGCCGCGTGAGCGTCGTGCAACTCGATCACGGTGCCGAACTTGGTGTATCGAATCCCCTTGATGAGGTGTGTCTTGCCGGCCCGCTTCATCGCATCGAGGTCGATCGCGGGTTGGCCGTTGGCGTCGGTCTTGATGAACTCGCCCACGTCGATCGAGGCGAAGTCACCGAGCCGAGCGAGCACCTCGTCGGCCGACAGCGTGACGCTCGCCACCTTTGCCGCAACGTGAGCCTGTACACCAACATTTGCCAACACACGGGCACCCGCGACGTGCGGATGGGCATACCCCGCAATTCGAGCCGCCTCACGAGCGCTGCCGTTGGCTTCACCCAGGAAGGCCGCAACAAACAACCGCTGTCGATAATTGAGCGACTGCGGCTTCGCATTCGGAATCGACTTGGTTCGTGCTTTGGGCTTCGGCTTGGCTGGGGCCTTGGCCTCTGGCTCGGACGCCCTGCGTCGCGCCATTGGTCGGGTCCTCGCGGTCGCTAACAGAAAACGACATCAATCCGGATTCGGCGTCTTGGGCTGCACGGCCGCGAGCTTCTTGGT
>CAYSOB010000032.1:0-6951 GCA_964432575.1 uncultured Candidatus Saccharibacteria bacterium | reverse complement strand
CCTCTCTAGCTACTCCTTGTACTAATCCAGATGGTACTGAGTGTTATAAACTTCTCGAAGCACTTCCTGGAGCAGATGGAAAAGACATAGAAAGTATCGATCTAGGACAAACCGGAAGTGAAGGAGGTATTGCTGGATTTATTAACTTTGCTATGGAAATAGGTATTGGAGTAGCAGGAGTATTAGGGGTTGTTATGTTGGTGATCTATGGATTCCAGTATGCAGCCAATGACAAGAATGTAGGTAACTTTGAGTTATTGAAAGGAAAGATTACCAGTGTGGTACTGGGATTAATGCTGTTGTTAGGTATTACTATTATCTTGAAAACCATTAACCCTGATTTGTTGATTGTGGAGCCGGATATTGCGAAGGTTGGATTAAATATAGAAGGACTGGCTGCAGATCAAGGTGCGTCTGGTACTGGTACTGGTACTGCGCCACTAAGTCTTACCAATATTCTAAACAGAAATGTAACCACCTATGACGCGGTGTTGAAAGAAGCAGCGCAACAAGCAGGTATTGATTGTGGTGTTTTAAAGGCTTTTATGTATGTCGAATCTTCAGGTGGACAGGCAACACTGAGTCCGGTTGGTGCGCGAGGAATAATTCAAATTATGCCAACCACTGCATACGACACCCTTCCTTCATCAATACAGTCAAAAGTTGCTGCTGATTTTCCAGGACAAACTATTAATTACCGATGGAACGCATCACAACAGGCAGCGCTCCATACTTCATTAAAAAGAAATGGGGTTGACTTGGATAATCCAAAAACAAACGCAACCATGGCAGCACTGTTGATACGAGCCTTTATTGATAAACCAGGGAATCCACAAGGGGTTGGAATTGTTCGCTATGCAGCACATGCCTATAATGGTGGACGTGGCGCAAATGCAAACGGAACCTGTAATAAAGCAAAATGGATTTGTGGCCAAGGTTATGCAGAAAACCAAAGTTATGGACCAAAAGTCATACGTTCATATCAGAATATTATGAACAATCAATGGTCATGTGATTTACCTTCTCGAAATAAAGGCTTCAGACAGTTGGATGTATAAAAACCCGTTAAGGGTTTTTATTATTTATGATATAATCAAACATATGGATCAACGCGGAAAACGTCTTATTACTATTGCAGCAATTGTCATTCTATTGTTTTTAGGTGTTGCTGTTTATTTTATTTTTTTTAATAATGGAAACAACTCATCACAACAATCTGTTTCTATAAACAAATCCCTTGTTCCTTTTGATGAAAAAACTCTTTCCAACACAAATGGTATTACTACTATTGGTGGTAATACTGAAGCCACACCAACTGAATTGAATGCAAATCCTACTCAGAATAATACGCGGGAACGACTCCGAAGAATTACACCTTTTCCGGTTTCTGGTTTTATTTCATTTTTAGTAAAAACAGTTCGTATCGATACAGTGGTTGATGAAAAAACAGGAAAAGAAAAACAAATTACTGTACCTATAACTAAACACCACATTAGATATAACGATCAACGAACAGGACATATTTTCGATGGAATTATTGAAGATGAGTCGATTTTGAATAGTAAAATAACAAAAACAAACCTTCCTTCTGCGGAAGAATTGATTTTTAATCCAACAGGAACAATTGGTTATCTACGTTATGAAAAAAACAACAAAATAGAAACATTTAAATTAATTATTCCTGGCGATGAAAAAGTTATTATTCCTCAGGTTTGTATAACACCAATAACCTCTGATCTGACTATAAAAAGTCGTGGGGAAGAGGTAAAAACCCTTCAGGATTATATAAACTATAAATTGTCAGAAAATCTCACTTTTGATGGGGTGTTCGGGAAAAAGACACAAACTTTAATAAAAAATATTCAAAAAACAGCAGGAATTCCACAAACAGGTACTATTGATCAATCAACTCGTGACTTAATCGCAAAAGACTGTGTAGATATCCAACAAAAAGCAGCCATCGCAAACAGTGCAGAACCAAAAGAATTAAAGGGATCGCTGGTTTCTGGGTATATCAACCAGTTAGTACACAATACCCAAATAAATACTGTCTTTAGTCTTGAACAATTGCGCGGAAAAACTATTGGTAACTTATTATCTCCGGAAACAGGACAAACAACCAGTGTGTTTAGTTCTTCGTTTGGTGAGTGGATGCCTCAATATGTAAACAAAAATCTTATTACTATGACCACATATGCTGCAGGATCAGTTGACGGGTATATGTATGGATTAAACCCTGTTAATCAAACATTTTCGAAAATCCTTGGCCCGCTAAAAGGTTTAACAACACTAACCAACCCAGCAGGGACCCAAACCCTTATTTCTACTATTGATAATGGTTTTCCAGTAACTCGCCTGGTTAATATAACTAATGGCACCAGCCAATCAGTACCTTTTGTTGTTTTACCTGAGAAGTGCTCTTGGTATTCAAATGATACATTTTATTGTGGGGTTACATCATCTTTCCCTAAAGGGGTGTATCCTGATGATTGGTATAAAGGTCTAGTAAGTCTTTCAGACACTATTTGGAGTTATACTATATCTACAAAAGAAGCGCGCCAGGTGGCAATACCTCCGCAAACTCTTGATATTATCAAAATGGAGTCAAACCCTGATGCTGGCTATTTATTCTTTATCAATAAAATAAATAACGAACTTTGGTCATATCGTGTAGGTGGTGAAGATTAACAAAAAAACAACCCAAAAGGTTGTTTTTTTGTTATGCAGTACGAGGTGTGTGTATTTTTTTATTAATCCACCATTCTTGAGCAATCTGAAATAGGTTAGTAACAACCCAATAAAGAGCAACAGCGGCCGGCACAACAGCGGCAAACACAGTAATCATAACAGGTAAACTAAATTTCATTGTTTTTTGCATGTTTGCCATCATTTCTGTCGACATGTCTGCGTTTTCTGTTTTTTCTGCACTATCCTGCATGCTTGGTGATAGTTTTAATTGAATAAATTGTGTTATCCCAGCAATTAAGGCAATAATAATACTTTTACTGGTCATATCAACCCCTAAAAACATGTGGGATATTTGTTCAGGAGCATGAACAAATGAATACAGAATACTTGGATCAACTGAAACACCTTGGAGAAAAACTTGATATAGAGCAATAATAATAGGAAGTTGAATAATTAATGGTAAACACCCAGAAAGAGGATTTGTATTATGTTCTTTATACAACTCCATAATTTTTTTTGTTTGTTCAGTTTTGTCTGGAGTATTCTTTTTTATTTCATCGATATGAGGTTGTATTTTTTTTATAGCAATCTGACTTTTTGTTTGTGCATAAGAAAAAGGGAGGAGTAGTAGTTTAATTAAAATAGTTGTAAAAATAACAGCTAATCCGATATTTCCCCACAATAAACCTGTTAAAGACACTAAAACATTAGTAAGTGGAATAAAAACAATTGTATTAAACATAGGTTGTCATTATAACATAAAAACCAATAAATTATTTTAATTCGTCTAGACCGCCTGGATTACCACCATGACAGCGTGAAATACGGTTTATTCCTAAAAAAGTACCTTTAAAAAGTCCATATTTTTGTATCGCTTCGATAGTATACTCGGAACAGGTTGGTTGAAACCGACACGATGAGGGGAAAAGTGGTCGTAAAAAGATTTGGTATAGCTTTACAAGAAAAATACCAAACCTTTTTTGATAAAAACTTATTGTATTAACTAGTTTTTTCATGATTATTAGTTATTTGAATAATAAGATTTTTTATGTCTTTTACAACTTCCTGTTGTTGAAAATCATACTTTTTTTCAATTCCAAGTGTGTTAATTGGTTTTTGCATTATAAAAACAAAGGTTTTTTTGGGAATTTGATCTTTATATTCATTTATTACACCATATGCAGTTCTACGAAAAAAGTTTCTGGTAACCGCCTTTTTTGCATATTTTTTAGGGATAATAACCGAAAAAGCATTGTTTTTTTTATGTATTTCTGGGGCAACCACAACACGAAAATATACTCCTGATCGGGAAGGGTTACGTAAAATTACAGGAAAATATTGTTTTGGTACACGGTTTTTACGTGGAATCATAGTGCGAGACTACCATATTTTTATTAAATAAAACAGGTTTTCTATAATATATAAAAAACCTTATAAAATAAGGCTTTTTTATATATTAGTAATATTATACAGCGAGTTTAGCTCGTCCTTTGCGGCGTCGATTACGAATCGTATTGCGTCCGCTGGTGGTAGCTTGGCGAACCAAGAAACCATGAGTTGTTTTTCGCTTTTTAACCTTTGGTTGATAGGTAACTGACATAGATAGGATTATAGTACATGAAAATAAAAAATATGCAAGGTTTTTTGACAAAAGTAAAAATAATTAGTTATCCACTTTTTCAACAGGTAATCCACATAGAAAACCCCTTATTTTTATTTCCCATATTATGTAAAAGGCGATATACTGTGGATATCTTTATTATTAGGTGCGAAATAACTATTTTGAACGTGTATGCAGGATGTTTATAATCTCTGGGAAACAGTACTCGCTGAAATTGAACTTTCTGTTTCAAAAGCTAATTTCACGACGTGGTTCAAAAATACTCATGCTGTCCGCGAAGAGGATGGTGTTTTCTATGTTGGTGTCCCAAATGAGTTTATAAAAGACTGGCTTGCTACAAAATTTAGTAGAGAAGTCTTAAAATCAATCAGAAACCATAAGGAGTCTGTGCGATCAGTTGAATTTATTATTGCTAAAAAACCAACAAAAGTAGTTCCTGTTGCTCAAAAACCAACAGAACAAGAAAAGGTTGAAAAAGAAGTAATGCAAGAATTACCCCTTGATCACTCTTTACCAAAGAAAAATAACTTAAATCCAAAATATACATTTGAAACATTTATTATTGGACCATTTAATGAAGTTGCCTACTCAGCAGCCCAAGCAGTTATTAAAAAACCTGGTTCATTTAATCCTTTATTTATTTATGGTTCTACAGGGATTGGAAAAACACACTTAATTCAAGCGGTAGGGAACGCTCTTGTGGCTAGTAATCCAAATTTAAACGTTTATTATACTAGTTCAGAAAAATTTCTTATGGATTATGTTTCATCACTTCAATCCAATAGAATTAATCAGTTTAAAGAAAAGTATAGAACCTGTGATATTTTAATTATGGATGATATTCAATTCTTCTCAGCAGGAAAAGAAAAGGTTCAAGAAGAGTTATTTCATTTATTTAATACACTTCATGATAGAAATAGACAGTTAATTTTCTCTTCTGATAAACACCCAAACTATATTGTAGGGCTGGAAGATCGTTTAAAATCAAGGTTTTCTGCTGGAATGACTGTTGATATGGCTCGTCCTGAATATGAATCACGTAGCGCCATCCTACAGTCAAAATTAAAGGCTCATAACTTCCAGCTTACCGAAGAGTCAATTGATTACATTGCGAGCCATGTAGAGGGTAATATTCGCGAATTAGAGGGTATTATTAACACTCTTATTATGCAAATGGAACTACGGAAAAGAGAGTTAAATATTCAAGAAATTAAACTTCTTATAAAAAATAATATAAAACCAAAAAGAAATATTTCTTTGGAAGATATTGTTAAGGTGGTTGCTCATTTTTATAACCTTGAAGAGCCGGCTATGTACGAAAAAAACCGCCGAAAAGAGGTGGTAGAGGCGCGCCAGGTGGCTATGTATATTTTACGAGAGGATTATAATATTTCTTTTCCTCATATTGGAAAAAAACTTGGTGGGCGAGACCACACAACAGTAATGCACTCTTATGAAAAAATTACTCGTGAATTAACAGAGAGTCCAAATTTAATTCATGATATAGAACAAATCAGAGCAATGCTTCAAACATAAAAATTTCTGTGGAAAACCATGGTGATAACATGAATATATTTTATGTATAAATTAATAATAATTATGGAATAAAAAAGAATAACTATTTAAAAAATAAAAATTTAAAAAGTTATCTATAATTACTGAAAGTTTTCTAAATAATTATCAACAATAAAAAAGATAGAATATTGTTATTAATTAATACTTTAAAAACTTTTCCACAGTATCCACACCCCTTATAATAATAGTGTATTTAAAAAATAAATTATCAATCCTACTACTAATACTATTACCTTTATGAAATTCGAATGCTCTCATGAGAAAATATTCTCTGCAATCACAAAAACTGAAAAGGTTACAGGAAAACATCCAACACTTCCCGTGCTGTCATGTATTCTTTGTACCGCAACAATGGACGGTAAAGTTATTTTTAGATCAACTAATTTACATACTGGGGTTGAAATAACAATTTCTGCAAAAGTAGAAGAAGCTGGTGTCTGTGCATTACCAGGTGGATATTTTTCCCAAGTTTTATCAGGTATTTCTTCTCAAGAAGTAATTACTTGTGAGACAGAAGGTGATATTTTTCATATAAAAACAAAAAAATCAAAAAGTAAGTTAAAAACATTTTCTACTGATGATTTTCCAGAATTACCTAAAAAGTTCGATGGTGATACAGAAATTACTATACCAGCAACAGATTTATTATTAGGAATAAAATCAGTATTGTTTGCTGGATCAAATAGTGATATTAAACCAGAATTATCAAGTATTTTTATAAATGGCCGGGAAAACAATTTATATTTTGTAGCAACAGATGCTTTTCGTTTGGCGGAAAAGAAAATTGCGTTTAATAATGCAGAATCGATTAATTCTTTCTTGTTACCTATTAAAAATGCTCAAGATATAATTAAAATTCTTTCAGATTCAGATGATGAAGTTACTCTTTCAGTAAATGATCATCAAATATATCTACAAACTCAAAATATTTTTATCACCGCACAACTAACTCATGGAAATTTCCCTGATTATACAAAAATAATTCCAACCACTCATACAACTCAAGTAATTATTTTACGAAACGATCTTGTTCAACTTTTAAAAACTATTCCCCTCTTTTCTAATCA
>CAYSOB010000031.1:0-7018 GCA_964432575.1 uncultured Candidatus Saccharibacteria bacterium | reverse complement strand
CCTCCGTGTGGGTGGTCCACTGGGTTCATTGCAGAACCACGAACAGTAGGTCGAACACCTTTCCATCGT
This sequence comes from uncultured Candidatus Saccharibacteria bacterium, assembly GCA_964432575.1. Taxonomy (GTDB): domain Bacteria; phylum Patescibacteriota; class Minisyncoccia; order Phycocordibacterales; family UBA1006; genus CALMMZ01. The sequence continues at coordinate 6,949 of CAYSOB010000031.1, read as the reverse complement.
GATCGCCCTGCTTTTCCAAGATTTACCAAATGGTAATCAGGGTTTGAAACTGAACCAATTGAAGCAAAACATTTTCCAGAAACTGTTCGGATTTCTCCTGACGGCATCTTTAATTGTGTTCGTCCTTCATTGTGCGCAGTTACTTGTGCAAAACTTCCCGCTGAACGAACCATTTTTGCTCCGTTTTCAGGTTTAATTTCAATATTATACACAAATGTTCCTACAGGAATATTTACCAATGGTAAACGGTTTCCTGGAGTAAGTGGTGCTTCAGCAGAAACAATTAATGTTGTTCCAACAGTAACCCCTTGAGGCAAAACGATATATCGTCGTTCACCGTCCCGGTAACATACCAATCCGATAAATGCAGATCGGTTTGGATCATATTCTACTGTTTCTACTTTTGCTGGAATATTGATTTTATTCATTTTAAAATCAATATCTCGGTACAGACGTTTGTTCCCACCTCCTTTATGAGGAGCAGTAATTCGTCCTTGGTTGTTTCGTCCAACGTGACGCTTACGACCAAATGTCAACGCCTTGTGAGGTGTTGAAGTCGTAATAACTTCTCGGTAATTAATACCGGTCATGTTACGTCGTGAAGGCGATGTTGGTTTATAAGTCTTTATAGCCATAACTAAGTGTTCCGTATCAATAAGGCTTTCTGATACGATTATTTACAATAAAATTCTTGCCTAAGGAAATAATTCACAAATATTCAGGAGAAATTATGCAATTTCTATTTTCTGTCCTTTTGGAAGAAATACAGTTGCCTTCTTTTCACCTTTGGTCATTCCACGTGTTCCGCGAACTAACACTGCTACTGGTTTTTTAACTGACACAGTAACTTTTACTGGATCAACATTGTACAAAGCTTTAATTGCTCGAGCAATTTGAATTTTGTTTGAGCGAACACTTACGTTAAATACGTATGCGTTTTTTTCTGCACTGTACGCAGCCTTTTCAGTAATCCGCGGACCAATAATGATACCAACTAATTCTGTTGGGATTTTTTTATCATCCGGTTTTTCAATCAATGATTTTTTTGCCATAGATTATGCAGATTTTTTTACCGCACCTCGTTTTGTTAAGAAAAAGGCTTGGGTATCTGTAGGATTACTGATAATCATGTAACGATATTTCATTACATCGACCGGGTTAATGTTTCGAGCTTCAACCAATGTTACATGGTTCAAGTTTCGGAAACTATTTCGAACTACTTCTGAGACAACTGGCAATACAAGCAAGATATTGTTTTTCTTTGCTGTGTTGATTGTTTCAAACCCAGAAATTGATTCAAAGTTTTTCAAGATTTTTTCTGCATCTTTTGTTTTTGCATTTCCTAGATCAATTGATTCAGAGAAAAGAATTTTCCCTTTTCGTAATTTTTCTGAAAGTGTTGCAAATAATGCTGCAGTTTTTTGTTTCTTGTTGATTTTCACTGAATAGTCTTTTTCATTTCGAGGACCGTGAGTAACTCCACCGGTTCGCCAAATAGGTGACCGTGTTGATCCGTGACGTGCACGACCGGTTCCTTTTTGTTGCCAAGGTTTTTTACCTGATCCAGAAACTTCACCTCGGAATTTAGTATGTGCAAGACCTGTTCGAGCGTTTGCCTGCATACCAATAATTACTTGGTGTACCAAATCTCCATTCCATGAACGATTAAATACCAATCCTGACAATTCAACATTTCCTGTTGATTTCCCTGCAATTGAATACAATGGCGCTGAAATATTTTCAGTAGATTTTTTTGCAACCTTTTTTGTTGCTACTTTTTTTGTTGCCATACAATTATTGAGTAATTTCAAGTAATGTTCCACGTTTTCCTGGAACAGCTCCTTTAATTACGATGATGTTAGTTTTTGGATCGACCGCAAGCACTTTTAGATTTTTAACCGTAATTCGGTCAGAACCCATTCGTCCTGCCATACGCATTCCTTTCATAACACGTTGCATTCCTCCGGCTCCGATTGAACCTGGTTCACGTTCACTGTGTTTTTGACCGTGAGTTCGGCGTCCTCCGTGGAAACCATGGCGTTTTACTACACCTTGGAAACCTTTACCTTTTGATACACCTGATACACGAATCATGTCGCCTTCAGCGAATTGATCCAGTGCCATGGTGTTACCACGTGCATAGTTTGCTAAATCTGCGGCGTCTACTAGAAATTCTTTTGTATATCGGAAATTTCCAAGGTCACCATAGTGCCCTTTTACGGGTTTTGATAAATTCTTTTCATTACGAGTTCCTGATGAAACTTGCACTGCGTCATAGCCGTCAGTAGCAACTGTTTTCACCTGAGTCACTGTAATAGGTGTAGCTGAAACCAATGTTGCAGCATGTGCGATTCCTTTTGAATCGAAATACTGTGTCATTTGGATCTTTTCACCTAAAATATATTTTTTCATAGGTTAAACCAAATTAGTGTCAGCGGTTTGCGATATGCCTTCATATCAGAAACATGACGTATCGTTCGGCGGTTATAAACAAAGTAATCATGTGATTATTTTATCTAAACACGAACTGTTATTAATAAGCTCCAAAGCGTCACAAGAGAAATCAGAATTGACTGATTACGATTAATCAAGGTCTCGACTTGATTAATCCACAGAACAATTCTGATCTCCGGGCGACGCCTGGACGTGCAGGCGTTGATTACATCATTTTTACATCGATTTCTACACCAGATGGTAAAGAAAGTGATGTTAATGCTTCAATCAATTTAGGCACTGGATTGATGATATCAATCAAACGTTTGTGAACACGAATTTCAAACTGTTCACGAGCGTCTTTATGAACGAACGTTGAACGGTTGACTGTGTACTTTCGAATCTCGTTAGGAAGCGGCACGGGTCCGCGAATAGTTGCTTCGTGTCGATTTGCAGTTTCGATAATTTGTTTTACCGATGCATCTAACACTTTGTTTTCGTAAGCACGAACGCGAATCCGCAATACCGCTTCACCTGATTTTTTTTCTGATGACATAGCAGTGGGACAAATCATGATGTCGTACACGTGTGTACTCCATTATGTTTTGCAAGATTACGCGATAATTTTTGTTACCACTCCTGCCCCGACTGTTTTACCACCTTCACGAATTGCAAATCGAGTGTTGTCCTCAAGAGCAATAGGCGCTAGCAATTTAACTTTGAATGTTACGGTATCTCCTGGCATAACCATTTGAACACCTTCTGGCAATGTTACATCTCCTGTTACGTCAGTTGTTCGGATGTAGAACTGAGGTTTGTATCCGTTTAGGAAAGGAGTGTGTCGTCCACCTTCTTCTTTTGAAAGAATGTACACTTCACATTCGAATTCACTGTGTGGAGTTACTGAACCTGTTTTAGCAAGAACTTGTCCACGTGTGATGTCATCTTTTTTAACACCTCGTAGCAAGATTCCAGCGTTGTCTCCAGCCATACCTTCTGACAATTGTTTGTTGAACATTTCGATTCCGGTAACAGTTGTTTTTTGAGTGTCTTTTAATCCTACGATTTCAACTTCTTCTCCAACTTTTACCATACCTCGTTCAATTTTTCCTGTTACCACAGTTCCTCGTCCTTCGATAGAAAAGATATCTTCGATAGGCATAAGGAAAGGTTTGTCGATTTCTCGTTTTGGTTCTGGAATGTATGTATCAAGAGCGTTAGCAAGTTCAAGAACTTTTTGTGCCCATGGATCTTCGTTTGAAGTTGATTCAAGAGCTTTCAAACCTGAACCTCGGATGATTGGAGCGTTGTCACCATCAAAACCTTGTTTTGTTAGCAATTCTCGCATTTCCATTTCAACCAAGTCTAACATTTCTTCATCATCAACCATGTCACACTTGTTCAAAAATACTACGATTTTTGGTACCCCTACTTGTTTTGCAAGCAAGATGTGTTCACGAGTTTGAGGCATTGCACCGTCTGTTGCTGCTACTACGATAATCGCACCGTCCATTTGAGCTGCACCGGTAATCATGTTTTTGATGTAGTCGGCGTGACCTGGGGCGTCGATGTGTGCGTAGTGACGAGCTGGTGTCCAGTATTCGTTGTGAGAAAGCGCAATGGTAATTCCACGTGCTTTTTCTTCTGGTGCTTTGTCGATACCGTCAATTCCTTTCAAAACTGCACCGTATCCATTTCCTTGTCGTGCAAGCACTGACAAGATTGCCGCTGTAAGAGTAGTCTTACCATGGTCTACGTGACCAATAGTACCTACGTTTACGTGAGGCTTTGAGCGATCAAAAGCTTCTGCCATATAGTTTTTGGTTTCGGGAACTGGTACTCGATACTACGGAGCATTCCAGAAAAAATATCCTGAATGCATGTTGCATACTATCGGCGATACGCGTTCCACTGGACCCCTAATAAAAGGCGCCCGATTAATGAATAAACATTTGCCATATTACGGAAAAATCGTTAGTTGTCAAGGCTTTTATCAGTTTTTAACATAATAAAAATCCCTTTGAACCCTGTTTAAAAATCCACTGAAAACAACATTTAAAACCTGCACCTGGAAAGATATCCACACCGGTAAATAACCCTTTATTATTAAGCTTTTATACATGTCCTTTATAAAAAGGAAATGTCTTTTATAAAGGACATTGTGTTATACTGACAGTGTACCGATTGATCTTATGGATGAATGATTGTAATCATGCCCCGGACAGAGATACGGGAGACATTTAAAAAACAATATGAATATAGCTATTTCTGGTTCTCACATCGACCTAACAGATGCGTTGCAAAATCACGTCGACAGTGAATTTGCAAAAATCGAAAAATTAATAGATCCCCATGCACGCATTACTGTAGAAATTGGAAAAACAACAGAACACCATAAACAAGGAAACATTTTCAAAGCAGAAGCAAAAATTGTAGAACCAAAAGCAGAATACTTTGCGACCATTATTTCAGACGATCTATATACCGCAATTGGTATGCTGTCAGACGAATTATCAGAGCAAATTACTCGATCAAAAGATCGACAACGCACCCTTTTCAAAAAAGGAAGTGCTATGATTAAAAAATTACTACGTTTTGAATAAAAATATCCTATGGAATCATCATCAAAAACATCTCTGTATGTCGGTGCTGCCGCACTTGTTATTGTAATTGTATTAGTAATAATAGGATTGCGTACTACAAAAACAACAACAGAAAATATGCCGATTATTAATCAGCAAGAGACAACCCCAGGTGCACAACCTGCAGACACAACACCATTACCAACCTCAACAACTACTTCACCAGAAAAAACAAAAACTATGAACACAGCCACTTTAAAAACAAACATGGGAGAAATTACAATCTCTCTGGATGCGGCAAATGCACCAAAGACCGTAGAGAATTTCACAACCCTGGCATCAAAAGGATTTTATGACGGCATTCGATTCCATCGAGTTATCAAAGGGTTTATGATCCAAGCGGGTGACCCCCAATCAAAAGATTTAACCAAAAAATCATTATGGGGAACCGGCGGACCAGGATATAAATTTGACGACGAACTTTCTGGAAATGAAACATACCCACAAGGAACTGTTGCCATGGCAAATGCCGGTCCTAATACAAACGGTTCACAATTCTTTATTGTAACCGCAAGCCCTGCTGCCCCACTACCCCCAAGTTATACTGTGTTTGGAAAAGTGACCAAAGGATTGGATGTTGCATTAAAAATTGAAAATGTAAAAACAGAAACCGCAGACCGTCCTGTTAATGACGTTATTATTGAAAAAGTTTCTGTAGAATAACCACAATAAAACCCACCTATAGGTGGGTTTTATTGTGGTTAAATAACATTTATATGTTTCCAAATACCTGGATCTTCTAACCCCAGTGCCCAAACCGACACTCCTTTTAATTTTTGTGCTTTTGCGAAATCATATTTTTGTTTAAAACTTTGCGTATTTTCATGCCAGATTTTATAATGGTTACCATCCTCGACATATGTAATCCATGCTTCGCCCGCTTTTGTATCATACCCTTTTTTCTTGTATGTTTTTTTTGTTTGAAGGTCATCAATTTTACCCCAACCAACACTTCTCAATTTTGTATTGGTAGCAACATCCCATTTCCAGCCATAGGTTGGAATACCTAGTGATAATTTTTTTGCTGGAACAAACTTCTTAACATAAGCAGTTGTTTGTTTTACCCAATCCATAGTAGCAACAGGCCCCATAGACGCAGGCATATCATATGCCATTAGGCTGACAAAATCAGCTGCCGCACCAATACGTTTATAGTCAAATACTCCTGACCAGTTATCCCATGATCCATCCGGTAAGTCTTCTGGGTTTTCAGATATTCGAGCAAGTACTGCAACAGAAAATACTAATTTATTTTTATGAAATTCGTCAGCAGCCATTTCAACAAAGGCAGAATATGCGTCGCGATCACTAGCAGGAATATGTTCGAAATCAAATTGCCAGCCAATATAATTTTTCGCTTGCGCTTCGGTAATCAGGCTTTGGATAACTAATTTCTGAGCATCAACAGAACCAAGTAATGTATGGATAATTGTTTGATTAAAACCTTCATTTGCAATTAATGGCATTACTTTTAATTTTTTTTCTGTAATGAGCGCCATCATTTGATCGGATAATTTCCCTTTTAAAGTCCCTGTTCCATCAACGGTATAAACTTGCGGCGAAATAACACTCATTTTGCCTCCATATTTTTGAATCGATGCGTATGCTGATGTTCCTGGAATAAAATAAAATACTCCATCTAATTTTACTGGTGCAGTTGTTTTTTTCTTTTGAGTAGTACTTTTTGATTTAGAAGCAGTAGAGTTTGAAGTCTTTGTAGTTGTAGCACCAAAAGCCGTATGAACGGAAAAAAATGAGATAATTAAAGTCAAAATAACAAGATTTTTTTTCATATAACCCATTATAACACAGATAACAAGCGGTCACTACTGGATAATCTTCGAACCTATTTCCGAGAACATCCCGAAGAACGG
>CAYSOB010000030.1:0-7154 GCA_964432575.1 uncultured Candidatus Saccharibacteria bacterium | reverse complement strand
CGCAGAAGGTGCTGCTCGATCAGGCGACCGGCGAGTACAAGGCGATCGGCGGCGCGAAGGCGGCTGATGAGTCGATCAGCCCGCTGGAGCAGCGCCGGCTCGACCAAGCGGATCAGCGCATCGATTTGCAAAAGCGGTCTCTTGAGCAGGCCGCGCAGAGCAAGCGCACGCGGCAACTCAGCGTCAACGATGTTGAGAAGCTCAGCAAGACGGGCGGCGAGCTGCAGCAGGTCCAGGGCTTCGCGCCAACGTTCAATGACAAGTATGCGGGGTTCAGCCCGTGGGGCGACGAGACGCAGCTTGCGCTCGGCCGCATGGGCTGGGCCGGCCAGGATACACAGGACGCTGCGCAGTGGTGGCAGGGCTACGACCGTTACAAAAACGTCGTGCGCAATGAACTGTTCGGCGCGTCTCTAACCCCCGGCGAGCAGCAGGCATTCGAGAAATCCGACATCACTCCCACGATGTCAGCGTCTGCAATCAAGACGAACCTCGCCCTGCAGAGCAAGCTTGTGAAACAGGGCGTCATGCGGCGCGCGAAGGCGCTGGTGGCGGCCGGCTACGACCCGGCGCCGCTCGCCGAGGCGTTCGGCGTGCCGCTCGCCGAGATCACGGCGGGAGCGGGGGGTGGGCAACCCGTCACCCTCCCGGCCGATGATGCTGCCGCAGAGAAGATGGTCGACGAAGCCCCGTCAGGCACTGTGTTCGTCGATCCGTCGACAGGCCAGCAGATGAGGAAACCCTAATATGGGCTGGCGCGACAAGCTCGTCCCCGTCGAGAACGCCCAGCCTGGCCAAGGCTGGCGAAGCAAGCTCGTCCCGGTAGAACCCTCACAGGCTACCGGCGGCCTTCCTGCGGGCTTGCTCGAGCGCGCGCAAGCAGTCGGCGTCTCGGCCGAGGATCTCACGCCCGAAAAGCTCATGCTCGCGATGCCGGCCGGGCAATTCGACCCGAACAATCTTCCGGCGATGCAAGAGGGGTACGTCGCGGGATTTGAGCAGAACAACGTCGACAAGGCGGCGAAACAGCAATGGTTCGATGATCGCGGCGTGACCGAGCGCGCGAAGGACGCTGCGACGTTCGCCGCGTCGATGCCCGTGCGCGCCCTGACGCGCGGCGAGTATGGGATCGGCGACGTGGCGAACGCGGTCGGCGCGACGGGCGTGGGCAAGCGCTTGACGCAGGCCGAGGGAGACTTCGCCTACGCCAACAAGGAGCTGCTCGAGCTTGCCCAAGCCGCCGGCGAGCTTTCGCTCGGCATCCCCGCGCTCAACCAACTCGGCATGCCAGTTGAGACAACGCTACGTGCCGTGCGCGCGAATGCCATAGCGCCCCGGTTCCCTCGCAACATGGCCGAAGTGCGCACCGCTCGGATCGCGGACAAAGCGGCTATGGAGAGGATCGGTGTTGAGCCGTTTGGCCCGGCGCTCGCCGATGAGGGCATGGCGACAGTCGCCAATCAGCTATCGAAGGTGCCGCTCGCCTCGCAGCCGCTCGTCAACAAAATTCGCACGTCGGTCGGCCAGACGCGAGACGCGGCGGAGAGGGTGGCGTCTGGCTATGGCACCGCGACGACCGACGCGCAGGCCGGCGCCGTCGTGCAGAAAGGCCTGGAGCGGTTCCGCGATGCTCGGCCGCAAGACATCGTTGAGACGGATTTCAAGCGCCTCCCCGAGACGCCGCAGAGCACCGCGTATCTTGAGGGCGTGGCGGCCGATCGCGCCGCGAACACGAGCTTCAAGACGAAGGCCGGGGCGCTGTATGAACTTGCCTGGCGTGGCCTGCCCGAAGACATGCGCGCTGGCCGGTCCAAGGTGGTGCTGCCGCGCTTCACGGGCGGCCTGACGAAAACCAAGGAAGTGCTGCTCGACATCGCCGGGCGCAACTCGTCCCTGCTCAATCAAGGGCGCATCGCCACCAAAGCCAAGACGGCGGCGGAGGGGGACATTGCGCCGGTCGCCTACCCGGTGCGCGGCGGGCTGCTCGGCAAGGCGATCGAGGACATCATGACGACCCGCAACGCCAACCGGCCGTTGCAGGCGATGCGCGATCTGCGCTCCGAAATCCGGCGCCTCGCGTCCGGCATGGGCGATACCGAAAAGAACACGCTCAAGAGCGCCGATCTCGACCGCATTCAGTCGGCTCTGACTCAGGATATGGTGTCGCTGCTCGAGCGCAACGCAGCCGAGTACGCCAAGGCAGGCGACGATGCGACGGCGGCCAGCATCCGGGGCTCGATCAAACGGTTTCGGCAGTCCGACAACTTCTATCGCGTCGGCCAGCAGCGGATCGAGAAGCTCGACAAGCTGATTGACGCCAAAAATCCCGAGGCGGTCGGGGCGAGCCTGTTCAAGGCGGCGACCGCGAAAGGCAAGGGCGATATCGAGAAGCTGCGCGCCGTGCAGCGCACGCTGAAGCCCGAGGAGTGGAACGACTACGTTGCGGGCGTGATACGCCACATGGGCCAGCCCGTCGCCTCGGCGCGCGGCATGGCGCGGGAGCAGGGGTTCTCGGTCAACAGCTTCCTGACCGCGTTCCAGCGCATGGAGCCTGAGGCGCGTCACATCCTGTTCCGCTCGCGCGCATCGGCGGAACTCGCGCAGTCGCTCGACGACTTGGCGGCCACGGTGGGGCGCATGGCTGAATTCGAGGCGACGGCCAACACGTCGCGCTCGGCCACGAACGCGATCGCCATGGCGGCAGCCGCCGGCGGAGCACAGCAGCTCATCGCCAATTGGGAGGCGGCGCTGCTCAGCATCGGCGGCACCTATGCCGTGAGCAAGTTTCTCGCCTCGCCGCTCTATGTCCGCTGGCTCACCCGTGCCGTGCGCATCCAAGGCGACCCGGCTCTCAGGGGCGGCGCGGCGTGGAGGAGCCATGTGCAGCAGCTCGCCGCGATGGCCGAGGGCGACCCGGAGATCGGGCTCGTGGTCTTGAAGGCCTTGGGCGCCGCCAGTGCTAACCGCCCCAAAGCGGCGGCAACCGGCTCGGGAGGGTGATCATGCTGATCAGTAGCCCGCCCCAGAACAAGACGACGACCGCGAATATGAGCCAGTCGCGCCAGCCGAACGAGCCGAAGGATGCCGAGAAGGGCAACAGCAGCCATCGTGGTGGCGTGGGCAGTATCCGCCAGCTGTCGACGACGTACTCGGCATCAATTGCCGGCCTCGTCATGAACCGCGCGTCCCGGTCGGGCGCGATCGACTTCGATTGCTTCATGGAGCGCCACTATGGCTGATCTCGAGCAACGGCGCCAGCAGTACAACAGCGATCTCAACCGCCGGCAGTGGGAGGCGGACCCGCAGGGCAAGCTGATCGAGACGCTCGGGCCGCTGCTCGAGTGGATCGGCCAGCAGCACCGCGCGAAAGACGCCCTTACCCCCGAGGAGCAGGCGGTGGCGACCGACGCCCTCATCCAGGGCGGGCTGCTGGCAAGCTATCTGGTCCCCGAGCTGGGGATCCCGGCGAACATGGCCTACGAGGCGGATCAGCTGGAAAAGGAGCATGCCGCCGGGAACGCCGACGCGAGCGTGGCGCCGCTGCTCGTGGCCGCGCTGCCGATGGGGGCGTTTGAGTCTCGGGCGGGCGCGCTGGCCACCCGTGGCGCTAGGGCTGTGCGGGGGGCGGAGCGTGCGCTCGAGCCGGCGGCAGTCATCGGCGGTCCGATGCTCATGGCCGGCTCTGCCCAGGCCGGGGAGGCTGACCAGGGCGCGGCCGGGACAGACCCGGTACGGGCGCAGTACGAGCAGCAGCTGCAACAGATCAATGACCAGATTGCGGCCACGACGGAGCGGCTGAATGCGGAGAAGGCCAGCGGCTATGGCCCGAAGGCAAAGGCGGCCGACGAGCAGATCAACGCGCTGATGGCGCAGGCGCAGGACCTTACGGAAAAGCTGCGCTCATACAAGTCGCCGCAGGATATCGCTGGCCTTGAGGGGCACAGGTGGAGCACGGTCGGAACCGGGTTCGGGCTCGGTGCTGCTGCCGCTCTCCCGTTTGTCGTGGGGGCCGCTCTCAAGCGGCGCAAAGGCGTCGCCGACTTCGAGCGCGTCGCCGGGCAACTAGACAACCTCATGGCATCGACGCCAGAGGCCCTGCCGGGCTCGCTGGCGGGCGATAAGGCATTCGCCCTGATGAATGAGGCTTACCGGGCCGCTGACGCTCCTGCGCCATTTGTGCGCCGGGGCGGGGGCTCGTTCACACCGGTCGCTGACATCGGCGGCAGCCGGGCGCGGGCGAGCGCGGATAGCGCCCTATTTGACCACGGCCCGAAGATGCCGGGCAGCACGGCAATCCCGCTGGCGTTGGCCGCCGAGGGGGCTGCCACGACCGCTTACGGCATGGGCGGCCTCGAGCCGATCGGCATGAAGCCGGCGACGCCCGAGGAAGCGCAAATGTATCAGACGATGGGGCTCGGCTCGCTTGGGCTCGCGACCGGCATGAAAACCGCCCGCAAGCTCGGCGAGGCGGTGCTGCCAAAGGCCGACGCGCTGTTGCGAGCGACCGTCAATCAAGCCAGAAACCGACTTGAGCGCGAAATGGCAGCCGGCGCGGAGCCAAGCCTGTGGTCGCGGATGTTCGGCGGGAAGCCTTCAGGAAGCGGCGGAGGGGGCGGTCCTCTGCCCATGCCCGGTACAGAGCCACCAGCGATACCGGGAGGCCCGCCCCGATTAGCAGCAGAACCATCGCCGACCCCAGGGGGCCAGCCGGCAGCCAATCAAACAGCATCCGAGGTCTCCTCTGTCCCTGGCAGCTTAGCACCGGACACCGGGGCAAAAAAGGTCAAACCGAAGAAAGATGCACAGGGCCGCTGGCGGGGCGAGCATGGCCATTTCGTCCGCGCGGAAACAAAGACCAGGGGGACGAAATGACACTCAACCGCTGGTCCCGCACGGCGAACACCAACTCGACCGCCGACTCGACCGTCAACCTGACGGAAGGCCAGGCGCCGGGCTCTTTGAACGACGCCGCCCGCGCCATGATGGCGGCCGTGGCCAAAAAGCGCGACGACGACTCAGGCGTCATCGCCACGGCGGGCACGAGCACCGCTTACACGGCAACCAGCTATCAGGGGTTTACGTCGCTCGACGACGGGATCTCGATCACGCTGCGCATGGACGAGACGAACGGCGCCGCGCCGACGCTCAATGTCGACAGCCTCGGCGCTAAGCCGATCCAGGGTGTGAGCGGGACGGCGATCGGCACGGGGCGACTCCTCGCCGGCGGCGTTTACAAATTCACGTATTCGACCTCGGCCGTCGCCTGGATTGCGCACTGCGTCTATGACGAGACCGACGAAATCCCGAGCGGCACCGTGATGCTATTCGTGCAGACAGCGGCGCCGACCGGGTGGACGAAAAGCACGACGCACGACAACAAGGCGCTGCGCATCGTCTCCGGCACGGCGAGCTCGGGCGGCTCGACCGCCTTTACGAGCGTATTCGCATCTCGCACACCCGCCGGCACGGTCGAAGCCCGCACGCTTACCGTCAACATGATGCCGTCGCACACACACACGGCGGACCAGGGCGGCGACACTCAAAGCATAAGCTACGATCCTGGCGGGGCAAGTGCGACCTTGGCGAATTCCGCGAACCTAACGACCAACGCGCGAGGCGGCGGCGACTCACACGATCACGGCTTTACCGGCACCGCGATGGATTTCGCCGTCCAGTATGTCGACGTAATTGCAGCTACGAAAAACTGAGAGGCCAGACATGAAATTCCAGATCATCGGACCCGACAATCGCGCCGCTCTCGACGGCAAATGGGTGAACGTCAACCTCGCCGCGTTCGGCTGGCATCCGGCCTACCATGCCATCCAATTCGACGAGGCGACTGGCGGCGGCCATATCGAGTGGGTGAAGGCCGGCGGCGTCACACCTCCCAATCAGACGATCAACCGGGATCAGCTGTTCGCCATGTTCGGGCCTCTGATCGAGCACGTGCGCGTGCTTGCGGAGGCCAAGTCGTGAAGCTCAAGCGCGACGACTTTTGCCCGCTGATCAAGGATCCGTGCCGGCAGCTCGGCTGCAATTGGTTCATCAAGCTGCGCGGCCTTGATCCGAACACGGGCGAGGAAATCGACGACTACCGCTGCACGATGGCATGGCTGCCGATCATGCTGCTCGAGGGGGCAAGCCAGACGCGGCAGGCGGGGGCGGCGATCGAGTCATTTCGTAACGAGGTCGTGCGCCGGCAGGACGATGCCGCGCTCGGCATCGCCCGCGCCTACCCTGAGCCCAAGCAGATCGAGGCGGCTGAATGACGGTCCAAAAGACCAGGGTCGGACACGTTGACCAGGCGAGCGACATCACCGTTGCGCCCGTCGGCCAGGTCACGAAGACCAACGTGCAGACGGCGCTCGAGCAGCTGTCCGGCCTTGTCACGCCCAACACGGCAGAGTTCTTGGTCGCGGTCTCCGATGTGAACCTGCCGAATGCGCGCGTGCCGACGAACACGGCAACGATCACTTGGGACGTGTCGACGGTCAATCAGGTCAAGGCGAACATCGCCGATGCGGAGCTGCTCGCGCTCGCGGGCCTGACCTCGGCGGCTGATAAGCTGCCGTATTTCACCGGCAGCGGCACGGCGGCGTTAACGGATCTGACGGCGGCGGCCCGTTCTGTACTCGACGATGCAAGTACAGCCGCGATGCTGACGACGCTTGGCGCGCAGCCGGTCGACGCCGAGCTGACGGCCCTTGCGAGCACGACGAGCGCAGCGGACGCGCTGCCGTATTTCACAGGTGCCGGGACCGCGACGACAACGACGTTGACGGCTGCCGCCCGTTCGGTGCTCGACGACGCCACAGTCGGCGCCATGCTCACGACCTTGGGTGGCCAGCCCGTCGACGCTACGCTGACGGCGCTCGCCGCGTACAACACGAACGGCCTGCTGACGCAGACGGCAGCGGACACGTTCACGGGGCGCACGCTGACCGGCCCGGCGGCTGGCATCACCGTCACCAACGGCAACGGCGTGTCGGGCAATCCGACGCTGGCGCTTGCAAACGATCTGAGCGCCGTCGAGGGCCTTGCCGCGAATGGCCTCGCCGCGCGCACCGCAACCGACACATGGGCGGTTCGCACAATCACGGGGCCGGCGGCCGGTATCACGGTATCAAACGGCGATGGCGTGTCCGGCAACCCGA
>CAYSOB010000029.1:0-7339 GCA_964432575.1 uncultured Candidatus Saccharibacteria bacterium | reverse complement strand
CATTAATTAAAAATCGTGCCGTCACATAAGACATTTTTGGTTCACGTTCAATAGCTGTCTTGAGCGACATAATAATTGCACGGTTAATTTCACTGGTAGACATGCCATCGTACATATTTAATTTTGCAGATTCAACAATAGGAGCAACATCAATAGTAATCCCGGTGTCCATTAATACGTTTTGAATTGCTTTTTCAATTTCTTTGATATCAAAAGAAACAATTTTCCCGCTGCGTTTCTTAACCTTTAAATCTGCTTTCTCAATCTTTTCAAGAGTTTCCTGTTGTTGTTCTTCTCGGGCCTCGGCACGCTCTTGGCGATAAATGATATACGCACGAGCAACTTCAATATCACCTGCCTCCAAAATTGCCTTTTCAACCAGGTCTTGAATGGTTTCAACATCAGGTAATTCAACCGCCAGTGAATCCTCTAAAAGTTCTGAGTACTTTTCATCAAGCATGTGCAAAACACGATCAGTAATTGCATTAACTTTTTCTGCATCAAAACAGGTGTGCACTGCGCAATAAGCTTTTTCCAAAGCTGTTTCAATACGGGAACGATCAAACGGAACGAGAGTTCCACTTCTTTTTTTGATTAAAGTTAATGTCATAAGCGAATAAAAAATTACTAGATAATAACCCTATTGTAACTCTTTTTAAAAAGTATCAAAATTTTTTCAAGTATTTTTATCACAAGAAAATGCAAGAACACTCATGGCAAACAGTGGATAAAATAAGATATAGAAAATAACACTATGATGACTTTTCCACAGAAGTGGATTTACAAGACCAGCTATTTATCATATTGTAATAAAATTTTATTTCCAATTAAAAATCCATCGCGCAAGGCACTATTAGCTGGCAATTCAATAACGTACCGCACAGGCCCTGGTGGCGTAAAGGTTTTTGGGAAACTTTGAGGAGAAATATTATCATTTCGGCCAATTATTTGAAACATTTCATCAATCCAAACTATATCAATTGGAAAATTCATATCCTTCATCCAAAATCTATATGTCCCCACCTGTGGAAAAACAAACAACATGCCTTGGTGATCTGATAACGAGGAGAAGTAGGAAAGCCCCAATTCCCATTCTTTTTCAGTGTCTGCAACCATTACCGAGATATTCACACCCTGTGGAGAAATAATTTTTGCATCCAATGGTAAATTTTCATTTGAAGACACCTGCTTGTTACTATCTGTGTTTAACTTATTAAAATTATCAAACCTAATCAGTCGATAGGCATATCCAGCCAAAAAGAAGGTAATCAGCGCAAGAATAAAAACAGTTATTTTTTTAGAAAAAAGACGTTTCATATGCATTACTATACCACAACAAAAAAATATGTTATTCTTGACCCATATGAACCAAACCCCATCAGAAGTAAAACGCACCGCAGCTCAAGAACTATGGAGCACTCTTAAATTTATACTCCTTGCGGCTATTATCGTAATACCTATCCGCATGTTTGTATTTCAACCATTTATTGTAAGTGGCGAATCAATGTACCCTACCTTTAATAATGCGGACTATCTTATTATTGATGAATTCTCGTATTATTTACACGAACCAAAACGTGGAGACGTTATCGTATTTCATTACCCTAATGACCCAAAACGATATTTCATTAAACGAATTATCGGTCTCCCCGGCGAAACAGTTATTTTTAAAAACAGAAATGTTTACATTAAAAACGCTGAAAACCCCGATGGAATAAAACTATCAGAACCCTATCTTTCACAGATCACTATCCCTGGAGAAAAAACTGAAGTAACAGTGGACACTGATAACTATTTCGTTATGGGTGATAATCGTGGGTTCAGTTCTGATTCACGAGCATGGGGATTATTACCAAGAAAAAATATTGTTGGAACAGCAGGATTACGATTACTCCCTTTAAAAAGTATTTCTTATAAACCTGGTTCTTTACAAAAGTTTGAAACACAATAAAAACCACCTAGGTGGTTTTTATTGTGTTTTTGTAATTTTATTTGAAATCGTAAATGATTCATCAGAAACATCTACTGCCCCCTGATAATTTGGTGCATCATTATTACTTTGAACAACTTGTACTTTATATACATTATCTGCAAGGTAATACTTTCCATTTCCAACATCTGTAGGTAATGTGATCACCTCTTGGACATCGTTGGGAGAAGCCTTAGCAACAATTCCTCCAGGTTCATTTGATGCTGAGTTCTTCCATAATAAAGATACGTGAACTTTTTCTGTAGGAGCAATATTACAACTAACCCATTTCACGGTAATTTTACTACCAGGTTTATATACTTCGCCTCCGTTAGGGGAAAGAACTCGTATCCAAGGAGTTGTAGTAGAATTGCATTCCTGACCAGGAGCTGGGGTTGGCATATCTGGAACAATTGACGCGGGTGTGTTGTCTACTGCAGGTTGTGAAAAACCTGTTTTTGATGACGTTAATGAATCTGCTAATTCGCCGATTGATGCCGTTTGGAATAATCCTGATTGAAACGAAATAACACCAGTAATGGCAGCACCCATTGCTACTGCTATTATTGCGATAGGTAATGTATGTTTCATAAAAATTACAAGAGCATCCGTTAAAATAATAACCCTTGATAACTCTAGTATCACAAAAATCGATAAAAAAAGCAATTTTTAATAGATTTCCCATACGTTTTATTTTCTGATATAATCCGACCATATGGCTACAAAAAAACCAACAACCAAAGAAAAAGCAGCCCCTACTGGCGAATTACAATCACCAAAAGGAATGCGTGATATTATGGGTGCAGAATATTACAAACTCCAGGGGTTTTATGAAAAAGCTCAAGAGGTTGCTGTATATTATGGATTTGAACCAATTAAAACACCCCATCTAGAGGATTCCCGTGTATTTGAAAAAGCAGCAGGAACAGGAACAGATGCCATGGATAAAGAAATGTACACCCTAAAAACAAAAGGTGGAGATCATTTAGCATTACGACCAGAAGGTACTGCACCTGTAATGCGGGCATATATGGAACATGGTATGCGAAACCTACCACAACC
This sequence comes from uncultured Candidatus Saccharibacteria bacterium, assembly GCA_964432575.1. Lineage (GTDB taxonomy): Bacteria > Patescibacteriota > Minisyncoccia > Phycocordibacterales > UBA1006 > CALMMZ01. Next base: position 4,308 of record CAYSOB010000029.1, on the reverse strand, counting down.
TGTTTCGCTTTACTACAGCGGATCGCTGTTTCGTCACGACAAACCACAACGCGGGCGATACCGAGAGTTTCAAACATTTGGACTTGAAGTTATTGGAACAGAAAAACCAATTGCAGATGCTCTGATTATTCAAACTTTTGTTAAAATTCTTGAGGAAGCTGGTTGCCCAAACGTTGTTGTAGATATCAATTCAATTGGTGATAAAGATTCTCGAAATGCTTACATAAAAGCATTGACTGTGTACTATCGAAAACACATTAACGCACTCCCAGCAGTAGACCGTGATCGATTAAAAACAAATCCATTGCGAATCCTAGACTCGAAAGAACCAAAAACAATTGAATTAAACGAGGAAGCTCCAGATTCAATTTCATTTTTAACACCCAGTGCAAAAAAACATTTTAAAGAGGTATTAGAATATTTAGACGAGGCAGGAATTGTTTATCGCATTAATAAAAATCTAGTGCGCGGATTAGATTACTATAGTCACACTGTATTTGAAATTATCGAATCAAGTGATGATCCAGAAACATCAGGACTTGCATTAGGTGGTGGCGGACGTTACGATGGATTAGCAAAAATGATGGGATCAAAGAAAGATATTCCAGCAGTAGGTGCAGGACTTGGTGTTGATCGTATTATTGAAGCGTCATGGTGTAAAGATTTGTCACCTCGATTAATGGGTGAAACAAAATTCTACCTAATCCAACTTGGTTTCGAAGCAAAAATGAAAACACTTGCGATCCTGGAAATATTACGAAAAGCGAAGTGTCCTGTGTATCAATCAATTTCAAAAGATAAGCTTGGATCACAACTAGCTGCGGCTGAAAAAATGAATGTTCCCTACGTAATTATTTTCGGTCAACGTGAAGCTATGGACGGAACGGTTATTATACGAAACATGGCAAACCGATCACAAGACAGCGTTAAGATTAGCGAGTTATTGAATTATATAAAGAAGTTAAAATAAGATAAAAACCACCTATTATAAGGTGGTTTTTATCTACTCGCATATTTTTAAAATTTCAGTATACTTTCCAATAGTTATGAAATCTCATGAAATCCATATATTACAAACCCCAGATCCTGTTTTAAAGACTACTTGTACCAATATCCCAGCAGAGAAAATTGATACCGAGCCAGTTAAAAAAATAATTTCGGAAATGAAACAGGCTTTAAATGAGTCAGGTGACGGTGTTGCAATTGCCGCACCTCAAATCGGACATGTTGTACGAATTTTTGTTGTTGCTGGTGGAGTTTTGGATCATATTAATAATTATCACGGAGAACATGTATCTCCTGATAAAGCTTTCATTAATCCAGAAATAATAAAAGCAAGCAAAGCTAAAAAAGCAATGAAAGGTGAAGGATGCCTTTCTGTTCGTTATGTATACGGAACTACAAAACGATCAGAAAAAGTAACTGTAAAAGCATTAGATGAGCAAGGAAAAGAATTTACTATGACCGGAACAGGGTTACTTGCACAAATATTCCAACATGAAATTGACCACCTAAACGGGGTTCTATTCATTGATCATGCCCACGACATAAAAGAAATGTCAGACGAAGAAAAGAAGACATACCAAGTAGAACTTGAGCGAATGCGTAAAGAACGTACATAATTATGAAACCTTCCTTTATATTTTTTGGAACCCCTGATATTGCCGCAGAAACTCTGCAGCAACTTTTTGATGCTAATTATATTCCAACACTGATTATCACAGGACCTGATCGACCAGTTGGACGAGGCCTTGTCATGACTCCAAACCCTGTAAAAATTTGGGCGGATATGCACGGAATTACCACACTACAACCTGATACTATTGATAGTGCATTTATCGATCAATTAAAAAAAACTTCTTGTGATATTTTCATTGTAGTTGCGTACGGAAAAATTCTTCCGGAACCACTTATTTATTTACCAAAATTTGGAACACTCAATATTCATTATTCACTTCTTCCCCGATGGCGAGGAGCCAGTCCAACAGAGGCAGCAATCTTGGCTAACGATACAGAAACAGGGGTGACCATCCAATCGATGGTATATCAATTGGATGCCGGAGATGTTGTTGCCCAAACTAAAACACCTATAAACCAAGACGAAACAACTCCAGAACTACGCGGACGTTTATCCGTAATGGGCTCCCAACTATTAATCGACACACTTAATAATTTAAAAGAACGGTTGCAACATAAAATTCCACAAGACCAACAAGGAGTCACAAAATGTGGAAAAATAAAAAAGACTGATGGTGAAATTTCAAAACAAGATGAAAAAGAGGCCATTTACCGAAAATACAGAGCTTATCAACCTTGGCCGGGAATTTATTATTTTGATGACAGTGGAAAACGCGTAAAAATTACAGAAATGAAAAGAATCAACGGAACACCCACGATTACTAAAATAATCCCCGAGGGCGGAAAAGAAATACAGATATAAAAAAGCCCGACATGGTGTCGGGCTTTTACGTTTACGGAAAATTAAGCTGCTTGTAAGCTTTGTGATACACGGATAAAGTTCTCGATTTTTTTAACATCTTCAATTAAAAATTGTTTTTTGTTTTCTGAATCTCCAAATACAAAAAATATTGTCCCGGCCTGAAATTCGATTTTCGCTTTCATACCAGAAAAGTTTTCTGTGAACGAGGCATCATGGTAACAGCAAAAGTAATAAAAAACTTCTTCGGCTGAATCCAAAAGGATGTCGTCTTTTTGTAGTGGTTTGTCAAAGGCAAAAATAATTTTTTCTTTTGAAACAAGGAATTGCAATCCTATGTTTTCTTCAATAATTTTTTCTTTGAAGGAGTTTAAAAACTCGATAAATTCTTTTGTGTTTATTTCACTTAAAAAAAACAGTCTCAATGTTCGTTCATCTGTTACTGGTACAATTTTCATTTTTTTCCTTTTTAGATTACGAATTATTGTTCTGATTCTAGATTATCACATATAAAAAATATGTCAAGTATTTCACTCTAAGAAAAAACCCTTGAATAGGCTTTATTCTTTAACAAGATATTTACGAACTGCATCAATAGTTCCGCCCACCTTTTTCCCTGGGTTCAATATTTTATGCGGATCAAAAGTCATTTTTATAGCACTAAATAGTTCTAACACTTGAGGTGAAAATTGTTTATATAAATAAGGGGTTCGTACAATACCGTCATTATGTTCCCCAGTTATAGACCCATGATACGATGCAATTAAATCATATACTTCGTCGGACAATCTAACCACCTGGTCAGCTATCCCCTCTTTTTTAAAATCGAGCAGTGGAATAATATGAAAATTCCCATTTCCTGCGTGGCCAGCAATAGTGTAGATGAATTTCTCACGATCCAATATTGCTTGGATTTTTGGCATAAATTCTGGTAACGATTCAATTGGAACTACAATATCATCAATGAATGGAGCTGTGTGTAATCCTTTTACATGCTTGCGCAACAAACTAAATGATTCACGACGAATTTTCCAATATTTTTCCGCTTCATCGTGTTCCATTACACGGGATCGATATCCAAATTTTTCACTAACCTGCTGATCAAGTCCGTGAAGTTTAATAAGAAGCTCTTCTTGATTAGTTCCAGTAACTTCGGTCATCAATAGTAGTTTTGGAACCCCTGTTCGTATCATCATAATTCCTTCTGGGATAAATCGTAGTCCAAGTCGCGCACCACCAATCAAACCAAGTTGTTTTATAAAATCAGTAAAAAATTTAAACGCAAATTTTAAACTGTAGTCATCAAATGATTCAATAGATGTTGGACTGACGGTTTTACATAAATTCACCAAATCACCCAAGTTTTTTAAATCAGGTAAGAATGTCACCATCATTGCTGAAACGGGCTCAACAGGAACTAGTCGAATAGTCATTTCTGTAACAATTCCTAATGTTCCTTGAGAACCAATTAACAACTGGTTCAAATCAAACATCTGGGTTTTTGGGTTCCACACATTCCATATCGCATAACCAGCTGAATTTTTTGAAACAATAGGTTTTGCAGATTGTATTTCTGCCCCCTTATCTTGAATCATTTGCCATACTGAACGATAAATTGAACCTTCAAAAGTATTTTGTTTCATTTTCTCTTCCAGCTGAGGTCGATTAAGTGGTGAAACAACGTATTCATTTCCATCAGAAAAAATAACCTTGGAAGATAAAATATATTCATTAAATTTACCATATCGTAACGTCTTTTCCCCTGCGCAATTATTCCCAAACATTCCTCCTAATGCACACAATTCGCGCGATGCAGTATATGAAGGGAAAATTACATTTTTCTCTAATGTTTTTGGTTCAAAATCTCGATA
>CAYSOB010000028.1:0-7446 GCA_964432575.1 uncultured Candidatus Saccharibacteria bacterium | reverse complement strand
CCCGGCTTTCATCCTTGAGAAGGATGCGTCCTAACCGATAGACGATAGGGCCAAGCTCTGAGTGAAATTAAAATAAGAATGCTTGCATGTTTATTTTAATTTCCGAGGAGCGCCGTCCCTATCTCGAATAGAGATAGGGCCTAAGTTTATTTTAGATGGATAATCTCGAAGAGATTGGTCCATGTTTTGCAGTATACAAGAAAAAGGTGTTTTATCAAGCAGGAAAAATCTTTGATTTTTCCTGCTTTTGTATTGATAGTAATAATTTTACACAGGTTTGTGTTGCAAAAAAACTTTAATGTGCGGTATACTGTACTTATATGATTTATTTTAATAATGTTACGAAACACTACAACGATAAAGATCGATCTATTACCAATGTCGATCTCACCATCAATCAAGGAGAATTTGTGTCTATTGTTGGACACAGTGGATCTGGAAAAACAACATTAATAAAATTACTACTGAACGAAGTAAAACCAACTTCGGGAACAGTATTTTTTGAAAATCAGGATATTCACAAATTAAAGGGAACTGAAATTACAACCTATCGTCGTCGTATCGGGGTAGTGTTTCAAGATTTCCGATTATTGCCAAATAAAACAGCTTTTGAAAATGTGGCATTTGCCATGGAGGTTGCTGGTCGCAGTGACGAGGATATTGTAACAGATGTTCCGTATGCACTGGAATTGGTAGGACTTTCAAACAAGGCATATGATTTTCCTCATGAAATGTCAGGGGGTGAAAAACAACGTTTGGCGATTGCTCGGGCAATTATCAATCAACCAGAAGTGATTATTGCAGATGAACCAACAGGAAATCTGGACCCTGTTGCAACCAATGAAGTCATCGGAATTTTAAAGAAGATCAATGATTTAGGGACTACCGTTATTTTAACAACCCATAACAAGGAAGTGGTAAATAATTTAGGTAAACGAGTTGTGCACCTTGAAAACGGTCGAATTACTAATGATGAAAAGGTGGGAATGTATCCACATCATCACGCAAAATAATTTAATTAATTTATATATGAGTTTTACAAGTGATATGAAACGCATTATGCGTTCTGGTCTGATTAATTTTTATCGAAATACGTTCGTATCTTTTGCATCAGTATTAATGATGACCATTACCTTGATGGTAATCGGATCTACAATCTTTTTAAATGCGATTCTTTCCTTTACGATCAGTAATATTGAACGAAAAGTGGATGTAAATGTTTATTTTTATCCAAATGCTCCTGAATCACAGGTGTTGGATATGAAAACAGCAATTGAACAATTACCACAAGTTGCTGCTGTTGAATATGTTTCTCGCGATGAAGCGCTAAAAGCTTTCCAAGATCGTCATGAAAATGACTATTTGACCCTGCAGGCATTAGATGAACTGGGAACCAACCCGTTGGGTGCATCTCTTAACATCCAGGCAAAAGATTCAGGGCAATATGAATCTATCGCTCAATTTTTAAGTGGGGATGAAAGCATGAATTCAGGGATTAATAAAAGTATTATCGAAAAAATTAATTACTACCAAAATAAGGAAATTATTAATCGATTAAATTCATTGTCCCACACAGTACAAAAAGTAGGTATTATCTTAACAATTATTTTTGTAGGTCTTTCAATTACAGTGACACTAAACACTATTCGAATGGCTATCTACGGAGCTCGAGAGGAGATTAATGTAATGCGTTTAGTAGGTGCAGAAAACAAATATATTCAGGGACCATTTATGGTCGAGGGAATTGTATCTGGATTATTTGCCGCAGTAATTACTATTATTGCACTGTTTCCGCTGACGTTATGGATCTCAAAATATACCGTTGATTTCTTCGGTGGACTTTCTTTGGTTCGGTATTATGGAGACAATTTCTTACAACTGCTATTGATTTTATTGGTAGTAGGAATATTATTGGGTGCACTGTCTAGTTTGTTTGCAATCCGAAGATATTTGAAAAAATAAAACACCGTAAGGTGTTTTATTTTTGTATAAGGTTCATTTTTTCGTCTCGACTCATTCTTTTTATTTCTGCTTCGCGTGCGCGGACCTGTGCATATGTTTCAAGTTGTTCCGAATATACCAGTGCAACAGGTCGACGTATTTTTGTATAATGTGCACCATTCTTTGCGTTGTTATGTTGGTGGACTCTTTTTTGTAAATCGTTTGTTGACCCACAATATAACGTATTATCTGCGCACTGTAGAATATAAACAAAATACATATTTATTCTCTTAAATACTCATCCTCTGTATGGTTTTCTTCATCCTCGGGTTCAACTTTTAACTTCTTGAACAGTTTTTCTGAATCAGAATTATTTCCAAAATTGTTTCGTAGTTCCAGAAAGTCATGATTGTTTGCTGTTTCGTGTGCCAGTGATCTGATTTCTGACCCCATATCAGGCAAAAAGATATCCTTCATTAATTGTTTATTTAAACGGTTAACAAAATATTTTCCTTCACCTACCTTTGACTCTGTATCAATCAATAGGTCATCAGGGTAATCATCTGGATTCAGTTGTCGTACCCGATGGAATACTGTACTGGGGACAAGTGCTGCGTTTCCAAATACATTAAGATAAGAAGGAACCAGTTGAGCAGTGCTTATATACTCTCTTGTTTTTCCGTTCGCAACATCACTTTCTGCGGGCAGTTGTTTTGAAAATTCAAAAAAAGTATTGAATTGATTTTCAAACGGATATCGTTCCGTTTCTAAGTCAAGAATAATCTCGTCTTCTGTTTTTTCTGTGTAACTCTTTTTTCTTCCAAAAATGTTGTCTAGATTCATATGATATAAGAATAATTCATAAAACCTTGTTATGCAATAGGTAGATTAGGGTTGGCGTCCTCGAGCTAGAACCTTTCGGTTCATTACCCAGTAAGGTTAGAATTAATGCTTTTAATATAGCATATCGATGGTATTTGAGCATCTTCCAAAAGTGACACAAGTTGGGAATAGGTTAATATTATTGCTCAATCGTCAAAATCGATATATACTTTAAATATGTGGACCCCTTTTGCCAAAGTCGTGGAAGATATTAAGGCAATCCTTGCTCAGTATCGCAGTAGGGTATTCGAGCTTTCCAGAGAAAGGGATCAAATCGTAAAGGAATCTGTTCATAAGCTAGAAGAGGAAAAGATTCGTCAATTACAAGAAGATTTAAGGAATAATTCATTATGAAACCGGAAGATATTGTTATAAAAAAAGAAACATCTGAAAGTGGTATTAATATAGTCGAAACACCTACGCAGCAGATTGAGAAGTTGGTCGAACTGGAGAATCAAATAGAATCAGTTGCAAACCAATCGATTTCCAATGAAGACGAAATAACTAAACGCCTTACCGCTCTTAATGCGAATAAAATCGAGGTTGAGCGTGTTATTAGTAAGGTAAGAGGAATAGATCATCAAATTGAAGATTCTAAAAAGAATGCTTTTGAAAAAGTTTCCAAAGTGTTAGGTAATTTTTATGCGGAACACTTTAAAGGCATGGGAAAATCCATAGTTGCAGAATTTAAAATGCGTCCAATATACGACAAATATATAAGACTGGAAAAAGAAAGTTATAATATCTGGAAAAAGGGAGAAAAAATAAAGACCAAGAACCCTAATGCAGATCTAAATAATCTAGACCCCTACGGTATTCGTAGTGTGCATATGGTTCATGACATTTTTGATAATGCAGAAGTATATAAAAAAATACCAACATTTGTCGAAAAGAATAATTATGACGAATCCAATCTTGAAGATTTAAAAACCTATCAAGAATATTACATGCATAGGCGTTTCAAGGAATTTCCAGGAGAAATGGTACGAGGATATATTCACCAGGAAAACGAAGGTGAAATCCTTGGAATGCTTTATGCAATACAATTAAATCAAATACGAAAAAAGCTATCTGAAAATGATCCAACTATATCAGAAAATTTTGAGGCGTTTTTCCAACCAGGAACGGCTCATTATTACGATAAGAATAATAATTCTGTATTCAGCGAAGAAAATGGAGTTTCGCAGAACACTCAATATTCTCGAAGTATAACCGAACGGATAGTTGCTTTTAAAAAGGCTATAGAAAAAGATAATATTATATTGTCCGATGAGCAGAAATTTATTTTACGTAATAAAATTCTGGATATTTTTGAAAACAATGAGGATGATATAGCTCTTAATCTATATAAAATAGAAGACATTAATTCTGTTGTTAGGTTGTGTGATTTTTCAGCAGAGCAAGTAAGGCTGATAAATTCGATAATTTTTAACATAATGTTAAAAAGCGAAAAAAGACATTGGCTTAATGCTGCTTTTAATAATCAAGGATTTTCTTATACAAAAGATCAGGTGGATACTATTTTTGCGATAGTACAACATGCTGATATTCATCCTGAAGGCATTCGTATACCGCATTTAGCTAGAAGTGATAATTTCGGCAACCAAGGTCAATATGATGTTGTGTCGATCAAGGATCTTAATCGTTTTCCTTTCACTGCTGAACAGAAAGTATTAATTGGCGAGGCTCTTTCAGCATCAATCGTGCGCGAATTTAATAACAAGATCGGTAATGGCGATTTTCAATATTTTGTCGACTTCAAGAAAAATAACTCACATCTAGAATCAGGAGAGTTTATAACTAAAGAGCAATTTGATAATATTGCCTCAACGCTAAGTGTCTCATTTCTTGATGCGACTGAAAGTTATATTCAGAAGAATTTAACTGTTTTGGAAGGTGATGTTGAAAAGGTTGAAATGAAGAATTGGTATAAGGATAAGATTGAATTGGTGCCAAAACGCGAAATGGTTGCCCGAAATTTTGATATTGCAAAAGTAGCAGAGTTGGTAAAACATTTAGAGCATTTTTCTGACAACAAAGACAGGTCTCAAGAGTTGCTGGCAAAGATTCCCTGGGTAGAAAGTATCTACAAGATGATGAATTTTCAGAAACGTCCTCGGCGCGCTGAATATGATCCTTGGGTTACAGAGCTAATACCGCTGATCCAGACAAGCTTGATGAACGAATCTATGTCTCTCAATAATCCAAAAGATGGGGAAGTTTTGTTTGAGTATATAAAAAGAATAGGGCCGCGTAATCTGCCTAATTATTTTGTTTTATTTAAGAAGCTTGTCGATGCTGGCTCTGTAGATGTTCTGGATTCGGAAACTAAGAAAGAGATCAAGTCAAGTTTCGGAATTGATGTAGACGAAGTTTGTAAAAAGGATCCGAAAAATCTCAATTTAGTTTTTGCGGAAACAGAAAAATTCCGAGCAAGTTTCGGTAGTGATTTGGTTGACGAGAATAGTAGTATTGTTAATAAATGTTTCGCATCAAAATATGGACAAGAATTCTTTTGCGCATCTTTTGCAAACTCTGGATTTGGATATGGTGGAGAATCTAAGAAAATCCTTGAAACATATAAAAAATATTCTGAAAAAAATCCAGAGGCGTTTAAGGTTCCTGAAGGATATCTTCCTGTAACATTAGAAATCCCAGAATTTACAACAAAAGAAACCGGTGATTTGGAAGACGAAGACAAAATTAATGAATTGCTGCAAAATCCTGATTTGGTTTCCGCCCACTCAAATATTTATGGGGCATTGGAAAATCTAAACGTTAAGCCAAAACAGATGCGGCTTGAAGAATATAATAAATCAATTACAGAAAATTTTCACAAAGAAATACGCACTATTGATACAAAACTTGATGAGATGAATACAGGAAAAGATGTTAATCAAAAGGCCTTAGATAATCTTACCAAACGAAGAGAGATTTTGTTATCACAGCTAAACAGTTTCAATCAGTCTTCTGAAAGTTTATTGTCCATGAATCTAGAGAATATTATGGATTCATATCAAGAGCTTATCCCTGATGCTTTTGGTAGTAAGCATGAAATACTGATGCAGCTTTCGCTTGAGGATATGAGCACTCGCTTCCCAGAAGAGTTTGCTAAGATCAAGAACCCAAATCTTATTAAAAAGTTTCCCACGCTTGATAGCGTAAGTATATTCAGCGAATTTGTTCGCACGCATGTTGGAGAGCACTACCTAAATAAAAAACATGGCGAGAATGACGCTATTCGGACAGAAAACAAAAATTTGATTAAATATCTTAAGAAAATATGGGGAACACAGGATTTCGAAACTAAAATACTTTCAGTTACTAATGAGAAGCTGACAGCTTTTGAGAGAGGCGATCTAACAAGTCAGACGAAGCCAATTACTATTATTCCATCAAAGGGAATACAGCGCATTATTTCTGGACATTTGGGAAGTGCTTGCACAAGTCGAAGGGCAGGAGAACTTGCGGAAGGAAAGTATCCTAATATTACGTCGTATTCACTAGTTATGGATAAGGGTACTCAAAAGGAAAAGTTTGTCGGATCATTTCTTGTGATCGAGACGAAAACAAAAGATAATCAACCTATCCTTGTGATTCGAGCGAACAATCCTTCGCAAAATATGTATAATACCGTAGATACAAAAGCTTTGGTTGATAAGATTTTTGATGAAGTCCGCAATGTTGCAAAGCGAAGAAACATTCCGTTTGTTGGAGTGGCGTTAGGGCATGGAACTGCCTCCAATCGAACATTCGTTACAGAATATCATAACATTGCTGCTAAAGAAAGAATAGGTTTGAAAGACAATGCAGAAACAAACTTCAACGGCCATCCTATATACAACAACACTGCACTAATTTAAGAAATCGATTTCTAATAAAAAAGACATCAAAGAATGTCTTTTTTATTTCCATAAACTCACTTTTTTCCAATACTTGTAGTACATTTTATCGAGGTTTTTAATTTTAGTATCGATATTTTTTGGCGTCAGTTCCGGGAATCGTTTGAAGTAATAATCCCAGATTTGCTTTTTTGTCGGACTGGTTAAAAGAAATTGTACGTGTTTCCAATGTTCTAATTCCAGAAACATCGCAATCGTGACTTTTTGATCTCTCTTTATTTTCTCTATAATAGTACGCAAATGTTTTGTCATGTTCATTTCGCGTATGAATAGATACACCCAAAAGTGCCACTTCCTTCGAGTTGTCTCGAAACTGTATTTTTCTTCCTTAAAAAACTTATGTTTTCTGATTTCGTCCGGAGCATCGATATTGAAAACTTTCACGTTTTTTCCTCGGGTCCATAATTCATGGATATTTTCCCAGATTGCAATGTCTGCAAGTGACTGAGGATATTTCCTCTCATTACTGCGAAGTTTCTTTATCATCTTGGCATACTCTTTTTTTGGTTTATTGCTTGGCCTGAATTTATTGAAGGTAAGTTTATGGGTATGAGGAATTTCAAATACAACAATATCTGGCTCGTGTTTTTTGACTAGTTTGGCTTGTCGTAAATCCACCTTTCCCAGTTCTGATGAATTTACTTGTATGTATTTAATCATGATTGAATTATATAATTTATAGACTTAAAAAACAAAAAATGTATTTATAATTCCATTGACG
>CAYSOB010000027.1:0-7452 GCA_964432575.1 uncultured Candidatus Saccharibacteria bacterium | reverse complement strand
GTTTGTCTTTTCAGTACTTGCCGAATTAACACTTGTGTTTTCATTACGTTCAGAATTGTCAATTTTAAAATCTCCAAAAATTTCAAAAATCCTTGGTATTGTTATGGTTGTTTGTTATACCATTGCGCTTTTGTTACCATTTATTTCTATTGGGTCATTATTCCATTTAGTTCCTATGTCAGGACTGCAAGTAGGAATTTTAATCGGGATTACTCTTGTGTATTTAGTAATGAATGAAATCACTAAACGCTTTGTTTTTAAAAAGAAAGAATAATATAAATTAAAAAGACTTAAAAAGTCTTTTTAATTTATAAGTTTGTTGGTATACTGGTGGCAATATGAATCATAATAATATTATTATTTCTGTATCTGGGGCCCGTGAATCCGATCACTGCGGACTTGAGGCTTTACAAAAAGGCAAAGAGTTGGGTGAAGTTCTGGCAAAACATAATTGTACGGTTACTTGTGGTGCTGTGACCGGTTTTCCGTTATGGGTTGCAAAGGGTGCAAAGCAATCTGGCGCAAATGTTATTGCGTTTTCCCCTGCGGTTAATCAGACTGAACATATGAATGTGTATCGGATGCCAGAACCTTCTGAATTTTTTAATTTGGTGGTATATACTGGTTTTGGGTTTTCTGGTTCAGATTTATTAATGACACGATCATCTGATGCAGTGATATTTGGGTGTGGGCGTGTAGGAACGGTTCATGAATTTACACTTGCATTTGCAGAAGGGAAAATCATTGGGGTATTAGAGGGTGACTGGGCAAGTGATGAACTTATCAAAGATATTTTGCGCGCAGACATAACACGACAACACGACACTATTGTATTTGATAATGACCCAAATCGATTGGTTGAACAGGTAATCAAAAAGGTAAAGGATAAGCGAAAAACCCAGTAATACGGGCTTTTTTGTTGTCGGTTTATCTCAATCACGGTATACTTGTACTGTTTATGAATCCTGAAGACGTTATTAAAAATATTGAAAATGCCTATAACGCAGCATTGAAAGAGTTGTCTTTGTTGGATGCGGAAAAACGTCAAATTATTACGCAGTATATTAAAGATTTAGAGCAGAAAAAAATAACCGAAATAAAACAGGAACTTACTGCGATTTCTCTTAAAAAAAATCATTATTAATTTATCTTTTATAATTTTATGGATTACAACGAAAAGCTACAACAAATTAATAATGCAAAAGAGTCAGGTAATGTTGTCGAGTTAGAATCAATTAAACAATCTATTGAACAGGATCGACTACAGGGTGAAAATATGGGAAATGCTATGGTATTGATGGCAGCAGAACAAGCCCTTGAAAAACTCTCTTCAAAAGAAAATGAATCTTTAACGATTCCGCAATGGCGCGAGGATCAAATTGTGCGCACGGGTGGTAACGATGAAGAATTACAAAAAAGAACATGGGAAGTGAATGATCGGCTGCATAAAGCAGAAACTATGGGCCGAATTAATATACTCTCTGCTATTCCTGAAGCAATGCGAACCCCGGCACAACGTGCTGAACTTATTGAATTACATGAAAAGGTAAAAGAAATTGGCGTAGCTGCGACATTAGATACATCAAAACTTAATGCTGGTGCTGCAATTGTGAATCAGGCGAATACTTCAATGGATGTGTATGCTGATCACATGGGATCACAAATAGCATCAGGTGCGTCATTATGGGATATGCCAAGCGACGATACTGATGACGAACCAGTTTCGTTTACCGATCGTATTCAACCATCTGTTGAAAGTGTAGATATTTCACATAAGGAATATTTACAAAATGAAATTGGTGCTATTGGTAATGCGATCAGTGCCGGCTTTGGAAATGAACAAGCATTACAGCGAGGTATTGATTTAGAAACAAGATTAAACGAATACAATAAACCGAAATTTGAAATTAACCTACCTACTACCGAACCGGCTGTATCTGGAGAACCCGTCTCTGTAAATATGGCGCAATCCAATATTGTTTCTGAACCAGTTTTACAAGAGCCTGTTACTGTTGAGACTGCACCAACGCAACCTGTTGCTGTAGAGACAGAACCTGAACTAACCGATTTTGAAAAAGCTCCGTTGGTTTTAGAAAAAATTAAAAATGCAAAAGAATTACATGAATTAGAGGAAGCTCTTTCAATGGTTCGCGTATTGCATGTTGGAAATCAGACCATTGATACATATATTCCTAAATATATGATTGATAAATATTTCTCGGGGCAAATTGATGCGTCGGAAATTACCAATATTGGTGGTTTACGTGACAAAGCGGTTGAAATCAGAATGGGGATTAAGGCACCAGCAGAAAGTTTTGAATTACCAGTTTCACCCGAACAAGCTGCAGGGGATTTGCCGGGAACAGAATCATTTGAGTTGGATTCCATAGGTACCCTACTTGCTGACAGTGGTCTTGATGCGGAAGATATGCAACATTACCGTGAAAGAGTAGAGAAATATGGCCCGGTATATAATGAAATAAAAAACACCCGAGAATTTAAAAACGTGGTTGCTAATATTCGCCGCGAATACAATAATGCAAAAACTCACATTGGAATTAGTTCTTCCCAATGGGGTCAAAGTGATAAATGGATTATTTGGGATATTTGCAAACAAAAATATTTAGCAGAACATCCAGAAGAATCAAATGAAAACTATTTACTAATCGATCCAATGGGTCCACAGGGTCCAGAAATTGCTGTAGATATTGCCCATCGTCATATTGGATGGGAAATTCTTAATCAAGTGATATCAGGAGATAAAAAAATTGTTAACTACCTTCACAAAGGTATGTCATCCTACCAATCAATTGTTGATTTACTTGAAGAGGGGGTGAATAATAATCGACTACCTTCTTACAAACTTTCATTGCTGGGTAAAATGGTAAAAGAAAATTTTGCAGGTATTAGTAGCGAACCAGTTACTCGAAACGTAAACACACTGGGAACTATCGAACCAATTACACCAACAGTGCAACAGGCTCCAGAGCAAGTATTTGCCGCACCTGCACCAGATCCTATAGAGTTTTCCGTACCAGATGCCGAATCTATTTTGGATCAAAATAGACAATCAACAGCAGAGGGTGTATCCCTAAAACCAGTCTTTAATAACTCTCTTAAATATCCTATTAATAAAGAAATCACCATAAAACGATCAAGTGGTGATCCTGAATCAGGATGGAAAGTCGGGTTAAGTTATCGAGTAGTCAATGGTGAAAAAATATTCTCAGTCTATAAGGGTGATTACCCAAACCAGGAAGGTGCTCTACACAAAGAAGTTACTGAAACTGAACTGGATCAGTTAAATTCAGAACCAGTAATCACGCCAACTATTGATAATTATGAAGATGTTCCTCATACAGAAGATAGTCATGACTATGAAGATAAAATAGAAGCAGGTAACTCTATTGAAGTTGATGAAAATAATCCAGAATTTCAATTAAAATTTGAAGAAAGATTATTACAACGATTAAAAGAATTAACAAATGGTGAATTTATTAAAGAATTTGGAGAAAAGGCAACCTTGAGTAAAGATGGATATATCATTTCTAGTGACGGTGTTGAAACAAACTATTTACCAAGCCAGCTGGATTATCCTGGTAGTTTATATCAAACCCAAAAGATTTCTCCTGGTGAATTAAGAGAAAAGGTAAAGAATGAAGTAAAAATGGAAATTATATCTCCAGAAAAATCACTTGGATTGGGAGATGTGTACGGACAATTTCGTAATTTATACATAAATAAACCAACAATCGAACCAAACCAAGACCAAAGAGTTCTAATGGCGAAACTGGCAACTAATATGTTACAAATTGATCCTGCGTTTAAATCATTTTATGAAAATTCTCATCGGGTTAATAAAGATGACTTCTATGCAGATGCTGATGCGATAGGAAGTTATGGAAGCCAAAAAGGAATACTCACAACAAATGAATGGCTGAATTAATAAAAATAAAACACCTTTCGGTGTTTTATTTTACTTGTTCTACGATTTGTGCAAAAACTGTTGGGTTTGTTCGCGCAATTTCAGAGAGAACTTTTCGGTCAAGAGTGATGTTTTTCACTTTTAACATGTTGATGAATTTACTATAAGAAAGTCCAAGTGGTCGCAATGCTGCGTTAATGCGGATAGTCCACAATTTTCGCATATCGTTTTTCTTGTCTTTTCGGTGGGTAAATGCATACACACCTGCTTTGATAATTGCAACTTTTGCTGCGATTTCTTTTTTAGATCGAGCGTGGCGATATCCTTTTGCATCAGCAAGGACATTACGACGTCGTTTCATGGAGATAACTCCTCGTTTTACTCGTGTCATATGATTGGTGAATAGAAGGCAGGTAAGCTAGTTACTATTTAGGGAGCCTTTACTCGTGATAATTTAGAATAATAATAAATGTTATTTAACCAAACCTGGAAGAAATCGTCCCATAGTTTTGTTGTTCATAGCATTAAAGTCACCTTCGACTTTACCGTTTAGTTGTTTACTTCGGCTTTGCTTGGCATTAAAGTGGTTGAATCCTGGTTTACGCGCTTTCAATTTACCGTTTTTGGTAATTGCCAATCGCTTTGTGAAGGATTTGTTTGTTTTTTGGCTCATACAATTTTATAATAATTATTTTTTAACGATTGCGCGCTCCAAGGTAACGACGATACCTTTAGGACTTTCTTTGAAGCCGTCGATCACTTTATGTTCAACGGAGATTTCGTTCACGATACGCTGTAAGCGTTCTTGAAGGAATTCTTTACCCATTGCCTTAATGCGACCTCGGAGAAATAGTTCAATTTTTACACGATGTCCTTCTGCTAGCCACTCGCTTGCTCGCTTTGCTTTGATAGCAATGTCGTGCTCACCAGTACCTACCTTAATCTGAACATTTTTAACTTCACTTGAAGCTGTGTTTTGCTTGCCTTTTATCTCCTTCTGCTTCTTTTTTTGTGCATAGGTGAATTTACCATAATCTACGATTTTTGCAACTGGTGGATGGGCATCTGGCGAAATTTCTACCAAATCCATTCCCAGCTCAAACGCCTTTGCAATTGCGTCTTTTGTCTTCATTACACCCAGGTTTCCCAGTTCATCTGACAAGACGCGGACTTCAACGGCTCGGATATCGTTATTAATTTTTACTTTTTCGAGTTTCATTCAAATAATTCATTAATAGTTATGGTAAATAATATGTTTCAGTATACTGATTTTCATGAAATAATCAAGTTTTTCAAGTGTTAATCTGAATTTGATTCAAAACCTTGATATTGGGTACTTTATGTTACTATGGTTACATATGTCACTTATTCTTGCGTATAAAAATAGATCAGAAACAATGGCAGTATGTATGGACCGTATTCGAACGGAGGCACATATTTCTGTTGAAATTCCAATGACCTATGCGGGTAGATTGGATCCCATGGCAGAGGGCTTGGTTGTTTTTTTATATGGTGACGCACGGTTCCAAAAAGATTTCTTTTTAAAAATGAACAAATCATATTATGTTGAGTTTTTTTTAGGATATGAAACCGATACGTTTGATGTATTAGGTATTGCAAAACAGGCTCCACAACTGCACCAACAAGAAATAACTATGGAAACAGTTGATTCATTTCAAAAACCCGGAACATTTACGCAAAATTTCCCCGCGTACTCCAGTCGAAAAATACTGGGTAAACCGTTGTTTACGTATGCAAAAAACTCAATGAATGTTCCAGTAGAATCACATGATGTTACCTTGTATCATTATGCAGACATGTCTCAACGATTTGTGCAGGCGTCTGAATTAGTAAATGGAATTATTGCGGATATAAACAATGTTTCTGGAGATTTTCGACAACAGGAAAGTATTGCGTCATGGCAGGTTCTTGAAAAATCGTTTCCGGACACAATTACTGTATATGGTATTTCCATGGCAGTGTCATCAGGTTTTTATGTGCGTCAGTGGGTTAATGATTTTGGAAAATTTTTATCAACAAGTGCCGTGACATTTCGGATTGTACGCGATACAATAGGGATATTCACCATGTCGATGTTGAATGGGGAATCCTATCGAGTTTTTTATGAACACGATCCGTTGATTTCAAACTTGACAAAATAACTATTTATATGTTATAATATAACTATGAAAACAATAACAAATTCAATTACATTATTTGTTGCGCTCGTGCTTGTTTTTGGGGCTGTAACCCCAATGACAATCCAAGCTGCTGCGTGTACTAACCCGGTGACCATTGCTTCATGGGAAGGTTGTGAACCAACTGTTCGAACCATGGGTAACAAAACTGAACCTAATACTGATACTGCGGTGATCAGTGCATTCTTTACATCAAATGGAGCTGATTACAACACATCAGACCGACCACTGGTTTCTATTGAATATGGTTCAAGTCCTAGTGAGTTAAATCAAACCTCGGATCCTATTTCAGTTCCACCAGGTAGTCAAACACTTGGGTTTCTGATTAAAAACTTGGAACCAGGAAAACCATATTATTACCGTGCAATTTTAAGTTGGGTGGGAGGTGTAAAAACCGGAGACATTCAACCAATTAAATGGACTACTGCTGTTAATACATCAACAACAGTGAACTCTTCAACGGTAACAGATACCACTGCTACAAATGATTTCCAGATTGTGCCTACAGCGCCATCAACAGGAATTTTCAGTATCTTTGGAACAAAAAAAGCAACCACTGCTACCAAAACAACAGGAGTTCAATTTAAAAACGTAGATGAAAAATCTGGATTGAAACTTGCTATTGATGACGGTGAAACAACTGTTGCGCAGGGCGATACGGTGACATTAAAAGTTCGTTATGAAAACAACAGCGCAAAATCATACCGTGACGGAATGATCAATATCTACTTGCCAGATCAATATACTATCGAATCAACCAACAAAGGAATTCATGACAAGGTAGACAACATGGTTTCAATCAGTTTGCGAGACTTTCCAGCAGGAGGTTTTGGAACAGCTGTGGTAATTGCAAAAGCAACTGGCGGATCAGCTGATTTAGATCAAGCGGTCAGTCAGGCCAGTTTGTCTGCAGGCGGTATTAATTTAAAAGTTACTGATATCGATGAATACAGTTCTGGGTCTTCAAAAAACAATGTTCTGGGTGCGTCTGCATCAGGAACAGGGTTTTTGCCAGGTAGTTTGATTGGGTGGCTAATTCTATTAATCGTACTTGCCTTGATTGTTATTGTTGGGCGACGATATTTTATGAAAAAAGACTACTAATTAATTCTTTCAAAAAAACAGCACTTGCTGTTTTTTTGTTTTTTTGATAGGATATCGCTGTAGGAAACAAGAACGATTCTCCTGATGAATTTTTGTTTGTTACACTCCCCTGTAGCTCAGCGGTAGAGCAATCGACTGTTAATCGATTGGCCGTAGGTTCGAATCCTACCGGGGGAGCCCTTAAAATCACTTTGCAAATCAAGGTGATTTTTTGATACCCAAATA
>CAYSOB010000026.1:1457-7743 GCA_964432575.1 uncultured Candidatus Saccharibacteria bacterium | reverse complement strand
TTCGACCTACTGTTCGTGGTTCTGCAATGAACCCAGTGGACCACCCACACGGAGGAGGGGAAGGACGCCAAGGTATTGGACTTCGACGAGGACCAAAAACTCGATACGGAAAACAAGCTTACGGTGTTCGAACACGTACTCCAAAGAAATATTCAAACTATGCGATCGTTACTCGACGAAAGTCAAAACGAAATCCAAATTAGTTGTAACAAAAAAATCCTTTCGGGGATTTTTTTGTGGTATACTTTTATCATATATGAATTCCGATGAAAGTTTTTTAAAAAAACTAGATACTGATTTAGCAACAGGACAAGGGACAAGCGATATGGGTCGCGGTATTTTGCATCGTGAAAAATTAAAACCCGTTGCTGACGATTGGGCGGAACCAGAACCGGAATCTTTTCATGATGATATGGTGGAACAAAAAAGAAATGTTCAAAAATCTTTTTTTAAAAAATTATTCATAGGGTCCTGTGTTTTTGCAATTTTATCTGGGGGAATTTTTATCTTTTCACTCTTTACGGGGCGAGCCCGATTATCTGGTGAGAATATTCAATTAACTGTATCCGCAACAACGTTTGCAGACAGTGGAGAAGAGGTAAACGCAACGGTTTCTATTGTGAATCAAAATCCTGCAGCAATGGAATTTGCTAAACTAGTATTTAAATACCCGTTGGGTAATACTCGTGATCCAAATGCATTAAAAGAAATTACTCGCGATTTGGGAACTATTGGTGCTGGGGAAACACGAACCGAAGTTTTCCCGATGCAGTTATTTGGGGAACAGGGGAATGAAAAAGATTTTTCTGCAATGGTTGAATATCGGCTACAAGGATCAAATGCAATTTTTGAAAAAACAGGCGGGGCAAAGTTAACACTACGTTCCTCAATTGCTACATTATTGGTAAATGCTTCTGATACTATGTTATCAGGACAAGAGCTTCCAATTAAATTGACTATTTCTGGAAACGCTTCAACTGTTGTTAAAAATGCTATGGTTTTGGCAGAATTTCCAGACGGTTGCAGTTTTGTAAGTTCTGACCCACAGCCAACCCTTGATAAAAATGTATGGTATTTGGGTGATTTACCGGTCAGTACTCAAAAAGAAATTGCTATGAGTGTTTTGTGTACCGGGGTAACTAATATTGAAAAAAACATCCGATTTATTGTTGGTGCACAGGATCCTGCTAATGAACGAAAAATTGCAAGTGTTTATACCAGTGCAACCCATCTTTTGAAATTAACTAATCCTTTTATTGCTACTAATTTCACTGTAGAGGGATCGTTACCTAATCAAAAAGTTTCATTACCACAGAATCAAGAAACAACCATTTTGTTGGAATGGAAAAACACATTAGATGTTTCAATCAGTGATGCACAAATTAAATTAAAACTTTCAGGAGATGCATATGATCCACAAAAAGTGTATCCAGGAAATGCTTACTTTGACAGTGCAGCAGATACGTTAATTTGGACTTCTAACGAAGCTCCTGAATTAAAATTACTGGAACCAGGTGCTACGGGAACTTTTAGATTTAGTTTAGTTCCGCATTCAGGGGTGAGTAAAACAACTGATGTTCAATTTGCAACATCTGCGTTGGGAATTATTTCGGGAGGTACATCGCAAACTTTAGTAGATAGTAGTAGGTTGTCCATTCCTGTCTCAACCGATTTGCAGTTAATTCCAAAAACATTGTATTACTCTGGTCCACTTACAAACTCTGGTCCAATGCCACCACGGGTTGGAAAGAAAACAACGTATACGTTAACGTGGCAGTTATCAAATACTTCAAACGCAGTTTCTAATGTTGTTGTTAAAACTGTGTTACCAACAGGTATTAATTGGGAAAACGTTGTTGCGCCATCTACGGATCGTTCAGCAATTAGTTTCAATACCGTTACTCGTGAAATTGTATGGAGTCCAGGATTGGTTGGTGTGGGACAAAATGCAAAATCAATTTCCTTTACGGTCAGCATTGTTCCAATTGCGGGACAACTAAACAGTGTACCTGCGCTTACTCGTGAAATATTTATGACCGCAACAGATTCTGTTACTCAAACAGCTATTTATCAAAAGAAACGGTTTATGGAGACTCGATTAATCGGGGATACTTCCACAGTTGGTGCAGAAGGAAAAGTAAAACCATAATAGTTTTATTACAAAAAAAATCCCTTTTGGGGATTTTTTTTGTAATAAAAAACTCCTCACAAAATAATGGAGGAGCATGAGACTTTGGGGTGAGCCCCCCGAAGTCTCATATAAACAATATATCACAATGACATTGTTTCGCAAATGGTTTGTGGAAAACTTTTTAGGATTGTGGTAGTATCAAGGAATTATGGAAAACAAGGATTTAATGGAAAAAATTGTATCTTTATGTAAACGGCGTGGGTTTGTATATCAGGGTTCTGAAATTTATGGTGGTTTAGCGGGTACTTTTGATTATGGTCCATTAGGGGTGTTGCTCAAAAAAAATATTGAAAATCTGTGGTGGAAACGATTTATTCTTGACCGAGAGGACATGTATGGTGTTGATGCTGCTATTTTGATGAACCAAGAGGTATGGAAGGCATCCGGACATGTTGCTGGTTTTTCTGATCCATTAGTAGAAGATCTGGAAACAAAAAAACGATATCGAGCAGATCATTTATTGGAAGCAAATAATATTGACCCAAAGGGAATGACGGTTGCCGATATGGATAAAGTCATCAAGGAACAGGGAATTCAAAGTCCAGAAGGAAATACATTAGGTGATGTTCGTCAATTTAATATGATGCTTCAAACCAGTGTCGGAGCTATCGCTGATGAGTCATCAATTTCATATTTGCGACCAGAAACTGCACAGGGAATGTTTGTAAATTTTAAAAATGTTTTAGATTCATTTCACCCTAAACTTCCATTTGGGCTGGCGCAGATTGGAAAGGCGTTTCGGAATGAAATTGCGCCACGCGACTTTATTTTCCGTGTTCGGGAACTTGAACAAATGGAAATTGAATATTTTGTTGACCCACGCAATCAGGATTCTGTGATGAAAATTTTTGATGAATTATTCAACGATCAAATGGAATTTTTAATTAACGACCTGGGTCTTTCGAAGTCAAAAATTCATAAAATAGAAATTGATGCAAATGATCGAGCGCATTATTCTGCACGAAGCGTTGATACTGAGTTTGATTTTCCTTTTGGTCAAAAAGAACTACTGGGTCTTGCATATCGAACCGATTATGATTTGTCTGCACATATGAATGCCAGTGGGTCTGACCTGACCTATTTTGACGAAGAAACCAAAGATCGGTTTACGCCACACTGTATTGAACCAACATTTGGATTAGGTCGGTTGTTATTGGCTGTCCTGTCTGATGCATATCATGAAGATAATTTGGGGGGCGAGACACGCAGTGTTTTAAAATTATCTCCAAAAGTTGCTCCATATGTATGCGCAGTTTCTCCATTATTGAAAAATCGTCCTGAATTACAAGATAAAGCCCGTGAGGTATTTAAAATGTTGAAAAAACAGTTCGGACGAGTAGTGTATGACGACAATGGGAATGTAGGAAAACGATATCGTCGTCAGGATGAAATCGGAACACCATGGTGTATCGTAGTTGATTTTGACACTATCGGAATGGGTGAAAATATTAATCCAGATTGGAAAGATATGGTGACAGTGCGTGATCGTGACACCGGGGAACAGCAACGTGTTGCAATCAATGAACTATCAAACTATATTGGTTCTCACTTTTAAAAAATACTCTACAAGAGTGTTTTTTTATGTATACTTGGTTCATATGAACATAAAAAGAACGGTGTTAAAAAATGGCTTGCGAATTGTAACGGTACCAATGAAAGATTCTCCAACGGTTACTGTTCAAGTTCTTGTTGCGGCAGGTGCCCGGTATGAAACAGAAAAAAACAACGGCATTTCACATTTTTTAGAACATATGTGTTTCAAAGGAACAACCCGTAGAACCGCACTTGAAATTGCTTATGAACTTGAAGCAATGGGGGCACTATCAAATGCTTTTACTAATTACGATATGACCGGATATTATGCAAAAGGACGCGCGGCATTGTTTCTTAAATTATTGGATATTGTGGCTGACGTGTATCTAAATTCATTATTCCCAGAGTCTGAAATTGAAAAAGAAAAAGGGGTTGTTTGTGGTGAAATCGATATGATAAATGATAACCCGCAACATAAAGTTGGATACACCTTTTTAAAATCGCTCTATGGGGATCAGCCAGCCGGGCGTTCAATTGCTGGACCAAAAGAAAATATAAAACGATTTACACGAAAAGATTTTATTAATTACCATAAACAACATTATCACGCAGAAAAAACAGTTGTAGTTGTTACAGGGGATATTGATCAGAAAAAAACAATCGATATGGTTAAAAAAGCGTTTGCCACTATTCCAACCAAAAAAATCTCTGTAAAGAAAAAAATAGTTTCAAAAAAAGACATACCAATAATTGTAGAAACCAGAAAAACTGACCAGACACATATTGTTTTAGGTATGCAATCTATTCCGTTTCATCATCCAGATCGTCGAGCATTTTCTGTGTTAAACGGAATTTTAGGACAAGGGATGAGTTCTCGATTGTTTTTTAAGCTTCGTGAAGAAATGGGTGCCGGGTATTACGTGTATTCTGATTTTTCATCTTCAGATGATACTGGCGAATTTGCAATTGCAACGGGAACTGAACCTGCACGTGTTGCCGAAGTTTTATCTGCAATAAAAGGTGAACTAAAGAAACTATGTGATACACCAGTTTCAGGGGATGAACTTGCAAAAACAAAGGAATACATGATTGGGAAGTTATATATGGGAATGGAACTTTCTGACGATATCGCAAATCTTGTTGGAATGTATGAAATTTTTAATCAACCTCAAAAAACTGTGAAAGATTTAGAAAAAGAAATTCGAGCAATTACTGTTTCTGACGTTTCTCGTGTTGCTAAAAAATATTTTAAATTAGATCAACTTCACTTGGCGGTGATTGGTCCTCATACAGAATCTGAAATAAAAAAAGTCATATAATGACTTTTTTTATTTTCATGGTACAGTGGAACTATATGACCGAGTCTTCTCAAAACAATGTGCGCTATCATGTTGATATTACTCCGCGTAGTTTTCTGGTGCTGGCAATCGGTGGGATTACCTTGCTTGCCTTGTGGATGATTCGTGACTTTGCATTATTGGTAATTATTTCTGTTATTTTTGCATCGTTTGTTAATGCTGGGGCAAAAGTTCTTGGTAAAATTCGTATTCCACGTACTGTTGCAGTATTGTTGATGTATCTATTCTTTTTGGGAATATTATCTCTTGTGGTTTTTGTCTTTTTCCCGCTGTTGTTCAAAGAACTTTCAGGTGTGATTGACTATCTTCCCAAATCCAGCCCATGGGCAAAATTACTAAATCGTGTTTCTGATAATGGATTAACAGAATCAACATTACGTAGTGTTTTAGGGACCAGTAATGTGTTTCAGGGAATTCAAAACTTTTGGAAAATATATTTAACAGATTCTGTTCTTTCGGGGATCAGTACTATTTTTCATGTAGTAAGCAGTACTGCGTTGGTGTTCATTATGTCATTCTTTCTTTCTATAAAAGAGGGTGGGGTAAATAGTTTTTTGCGGGCAATGACTCCTTTGCGATATGAATCTTATGTTATTGGGTTGTGGAATCGAGTTGAAGAAAAAATCGGATATTGGTTTGGAGGCCAATTTGTACTGGCGTTTATTGCTGGGATCATTGCCTTTATTGGACTCTCTTTAATCGGAGTTCCTTATGCATTATTACTGTCCTTATTGGTTACTATTTTGGAATTTATACCATTTGGATTGATTTTGGGAACATTAAGTATTGTTCCATTTGTAATAGTGTCTCAAGGTTTTTCCGTCGGTATTACCGTACTTATTTTCTTTTTGATTTTAAATTTTCTAGAAACAAATGTGTTTCAACCGCTTGTTGTGCATAAAACAGTTGGTATACCTATGTTGCTCGTAATTATCTCGTTAATTGCCTGGATTGAACTTATTGGATGGACAGGTGCAATTATTGCAATTCCTTTTGCCGTGGTAATCTTAGAAATTATTTATGACCGAGAAAGATCAAGTATTATATCGTCGACAGAAACACTTTCAGAAATGAGTCATTCTGATATTGAATAATTTATGCATCATATACGCAGTCTTGGAACAACTATCCATACGGGTATAGTAAAAAACTCAATGATAGTATTGGGTTTTTTCGTGGTTACTGCAGGTATTGTTTTGATAAA
>CAYSOB010000026.1:0-1357 GCA_964432575.1 uncultured Candidatus Saccharibacteria bacterium | reverse complement strand
GAGAGGATTATCTTGGATAAAAAATATAATGTTGTAATTGATGTTTTATTCCCAGACCAAAATCCAACAGGTTGGGAAACAAACGAGGCATCCATTGTTGTAAAAGTTTCATATGGAAATACTTCTTTTTTATTAACTGGGGATGCCCCAACAGAAGTAGAGAATTTTCTTGTTGCTACATACGGTCAACAATTGCGTGCGGATGTTTTGAAACTTGGTCATCATGGATCAAAAACTTCCAGTTCAGACTTGTTTTTAGGAATGGTAAATCCATCAACAGTAATTGTTTCTGCAGGTCTTGGAAATAAATACGGACACCCATCGCCAGAAACAATTGAACGGGTTGAATCTATAAATGCCCAGATTTTGGAAACATCTCAAATGGGGACTATTCGTTGTGTTTCAAATGGTGATACTGTTTCTTGTAATAACCTGTAGATAATAAAAACTTCCCAAAAGGGAAGTTTTTATTAGACAATCTTTGCATCTTTCAATGCTTTAAAGATTCCTTTTTTAGTGATTGTTCGCATACCTCGTGTAGAAACAGTTAGTTTCACCTTTTGATTGTTCAGTTCTGGAACAATGTAGGTTTTTGTTTGAAGGTTTGCATATCGTCGTCGCAATCCTGTAGGGTTGAATTTTGTAGCACGAACACGGTTAGAGTAACCTCCACCCATAATCGAGCCTTTTCCTGTGATGTCGCAAGTTCGTGCCATATAGTTATTACTTAAAATTAATACAGTGAATATAGCATATCGGCTGAAAAATGCAAGTTTTACCAGGTAATCCAGGTAAATTTGTAATAGGGTTTACCTAGAAATGGATTTTCAGGTATAATCATAAAATATGTCACTCCCTATAATTTCATTTATTGTATTAATTATTTCGATTATTCTACATGAAGTTTCGCACGGTTATATGGCGGAATATTTAGGCGATCCAACTGCCAGATTATTGGGGCGATTAACCCTTAATCCAATCTCTCATATTGACCTTATGGGATCAATTGTGTTGCCGTTAATTTTTGTCCTAACAGGATCTCCTGTGGTTTTTGGTTGGGCAAAACCTGTTCCATTTAATCCCAGAAATATTAATGGAACAGCGTTTAAAGAACGCTATGGTGGCGCATTGGTTGCGGCGGCTGGTCCAACTGTAAATATATTATTGGCATTAGTTTTTGGATTATTAATTCGTTTCGCTGCACTGGATCCATTCATGGTTCAATTTTTCTTCTTGGTAGTTATTATAAATATTTCACTTGCGGTATTTAATTTAATTCCAATACCACCATTGGATGGTCATCATATCCTCAGTGCATTGTTACCATATTCAATTCGTCAAAAATATTTAATGCTAT
>CAYSOB010000025.1:0-8530 GCA_964432575.1 uncultured Candidatus Saccharibacteria bacterium | reverse complement strand
AATTTAGGAGACTGTTTTGTGAACGACGCGTTTGCTGTCTCACATCGTGCGCACGCATCGATTGTTGGTATTGCAAAACTTCTTCCAAGTTACGCAGGTTTTTTATTAGAGTCTGAAATCGATCACCTAAACAAAGCTTTAAAACCGGAATCGCCATCAGTGTTAATTATGGCCGGGGTTAAATTTGAAACAAAACTTCCATTAATTGAAAAATTATTACCTGTTTACGATTCTGTGATTTTGGGTGGCGGGTTATTGAATACCTACCTGGTTTCATCGGGTTTCTCAATTGGAAAGTCTATAATAGATAGTTCTGCTGATCTTTCAAGTATTGTTGGAAATGAAAAAATAATTATTCCAGAACAGATAGTTGTCGAAAGAAATGCCTTGTCGCAAAGTGTATCTGCTACACAAGTGGCAGAAAACGATATTATTGTGGATGTTGTTATTGAAGAAAAAATGAAAAAGCTTTTACGTTCTGCAAAAACAGTAGTATGGAATGGACCGCTCGGGTGGTATGAAAAAGGGTATATGCAGAGTACGGTAGATATTGTTACAAACTTGGGTATCCAGACGCAAAGTATTATTGGCGGCGGGGATACTGTTACTGTTATTCGAAAAGAACATTTTGAAAACAAGATCTCATTTCTTTCAACAGGTGGCGGGGCAATGCTGGAATATTTGGAACAAGGAACATTACCTGGTATTGATGTGTTGAAATAATTGGTTTATTAAAAAACACCTTAATTAAGGTGTTTTTTAATAATTAGCTCTACGCCGTAGTGGTCTGAAATCATTGTAGAAACAGTTTTCTCTTCATGATGAAATGATACTTCATCTAAAAACATTCGATTAATCGTTATATTATCTTTCATTTCGTCATAATGTGCGTGTTTCATATAAAATCCATCAATTTGTTTTTCTGGGTCATGAATAACACGGTTTCGTGTTAGTGGATTTTTGGGATTCCAGGTGATACGTTCGTGTTCATGAATATGCTCCATACAATCTTTTAGTTCACTAATCATCAGGTGATAGTTTTCAAGCGAAGTGTGTGGACCCATATTAAAGTCTCCTCCAATAATTACATGATCGTTGTCATGATATGTTTCATTGATATATTTTTTAATTTGGTTGATCTGATTATTGCGTACACGCAGAGCACTTTTACTGGTGTCGCGTTGTTCTGTTCCCGATGCTACCAAGTGGGTGTTAATGAAATGATAATCGGTACTATTCCATCTGACACTGGCACAAAGCATTCCTTTTTGAATTCCCCAAGATTCAAAATGTGTTTGAGAGGTAAAGGGAATAAAATCGGTTTTAGTAAAAGGAAGTTTTGAAAGAATAAGAAGGTTTTTTGAAAATAATTTACGCGCATGATGGGTTACGTGATATGGAAAATCGTCACGTAATTCATTTATGATGTATTGTTGTGCTGGTGTTCCGATTTCTTGTAACAAAATAATATCATGTGCATGCTGTCTTAAAACATGAATTAAGGCTTGCATTCGAATATCTTTTCCTTTTATTAATGTTATTTTTCGTAACAATGGAAGGTCTATTTCCAGGAGTCCAACATTAAGGGTGAGTATTTTAAGAAGATTCATAATTATAGAGCGGATTTTATTTTATCTATATATAATTGTTTTTCTTGGTTATCAGAATAAGGTTCATGATGCCGCATATCTGGCGGGATGTGAGTTTTGTCTTCCTTAATATATCTCGGAATCAAGTGAATATGAAAATGCGGAACATCTGTCCCTACGACGCCTATCTGTACAAAATCGCATTCTAAACTTTTTATTAATCCATTCATAATATTTTTTGCCTGAATAAAGATTGTTGCAATTAATTCATCAGGAACATCAGTCATCCATGGATAGGGGTGTTTACTGATTAATAATGTGTGACCTTTTGATACAGGATTGATATCTAAAAAAGCCATACAAATTTCATCTTCATAGACGATGTCTGCAGGAATTTCTCGGTCAATGATTTTTTCAAAAATGGTTTTCATAAATAAGGATTATTCCAAGTAAGGAATAGTTTAAGCTTTTATTCTTTTGTTATACCAGAAAACAGCTTTGTGTGAAAGGGTTAAAAAGGTGCCTGATGTGGTAGTATAAAATTATGAATCATACAGGATTATTACTTGATCTCTTGATAAAGCGTGGATATGACACACCGGAACTACAAGACCGGTTTTTAAATCCAAATTACGATACTCATACCTATAACCCTTTTCTTCTTTCTGATATGCAAAAGGGTGTTGAGCGTATTTTTGCTGCAATAGTAAAAGATGAGAAAATTTGTGTGTACAGCGACTATGATGCTGATGGAATTCCCGGTGCAACGGTGATGCATGATTTTTTCAAAAAAATTGGTTATACCAATGTAATGTTTTATATTCCTCACCGACACAGTGAAGGTTATGGATTACATCGCGACGCTCTTGAAAAAATATCTAAAGAGGATGCAACACTAATGATTACGGTTGACTTGGGTATTACTGCCCATGGTGAGGTTGAATATGCCAAGGAATTAGGGATTGAAGTTATTATAACTGATCATCATGAGCCACTGGAAACTGTTCCTGATGCATATGCAATTATTAATCCAAAAATTCCAGTAAACAATGTGTTTTATCCAGACACTATGATTTGTGGATGTGCGACTGCATTTAAATTGGTTCAGGGTATGTTGATGGTGTTGCGAAAAGATATTGAGGTCAAGGTTGATATCGAAGCGATACTTAAAAAAGTTTCAGTGCCAGTTGTTGGTTGGGAAAAATGGCTGCTGGATATGGTTGGGATTGCAACACTTTCAGACATGGTTCCTTTGATAAACGAAAATAGAGTTTTTGCTTATTACGGTTTACAGGTATTAAGGAAAACAAAACGTCCAGGATTAATTGCCATGTTTCAAAATATGCGTATGTATCAGGCAAATTTGACCGGGGATGATATTGTTTTTTCAATTACTCCACGACTGAATGCTGCATCACGTATGGCACATCCAGAAATTGCATTTCAATTGCTAACCACTGATTCGTTTACAACCGCAATGGAAATTACAAAACAACTTTCCAAATTGAATGATGAACGAAAATTAGAAGTTGCTCGTGCAGTAAAATCTGTTCATAAAAAACTTGCGGGACGGGATGATTTACCAAACGTATTGGTTGTTGGTGATCCGGAATGGAGCCCAGGCGTGCTTGGGTTGATTGCATCAAAGATTGTAGAGGAATACGATCGCAGTGCATTTGTATGGTGTGTCGAAGGTGACATGGTAAAAGGATCCTGTCGTGCACGAAACGGAGATCATGTGGTTGATTTAATGAATGAAGTTTCAGATCAATTTGTGCAGTATGGAGGCCACGAAGGAGCCGGAGGGTTTGCTATGAAAAAAGAAAACATACATTTTCTGGAAGATAAGTTAAACACAGCAGGCGAAAAAATATTTTCTCACCATGATGGTTCAGAATTAATTCGTGAATCAGTTGATCATGATGTCGTAATTTCAGTTTCTGACATCACACGTGATTTGCATACTGCGCTTACTGCCTTGTCGCCATTTGGACTGGGAAACAAGTCGCCGATATTTTTATTATCAGCTGTTACTCCAATTTCTATTTCATCGTTCGGAAAAGGAAAAGAACATTTAGAAATGACATTTCAAAATGGATCTATAACAGTGCGTGCTATTCAGTTTTTTACTAAACCAGAACGTTATAAACTAGACCCAGAAAATCCAACTGCAATAGATGTATATGGTCATGTGGAATATTCAGTGTTTATGGGCAAAGGAGAACTACGAATGAGGATTTTGGATATACAGATAAAATAAAAACCACAAATGTGGTTTTTATTTTAATTAGTTATTAAATGGTTATACAGAGATTTCATTTTTCATGCTACAATCGTTTCATGAAAAGTCATTCTATTATTATTTATACCGATGGATCTTCCCTAGGTAATCCAGGACCTGGTGGTTTTGGTTGTGTTATTGTGTTTCAAGAAAAAGATCATGTCGTTGAACTTGGGGGTTATGCTCGTGAAACTACTAATAATAAAATGGAATTAACTGCCATTATCACAGCGTTGGAATATTTAAAGAATCATCATGTTTCAGCGGATACAAAAATAGTTATTCATACTGATTCATCATACGCAATTAATGGTATTACTAAATGGGTATTTGGTTGGCAAAAAAACAATTGGGTCACCAGCACAAAATCTCCTGTGTTAAACAGTGAGTTATGGAAACAATTTGTCCCTCTAACAAAATATTTTTCTGCTATTACTTTTGACCATGTTCGTGGTCATGCGGGTGTATGGGGAAATGAACGTTGTGATATGATTGCTACCAGTTTTGCATCAAAAAAAACAATTGAATTATTTAATGGAAAGCTTTCACGTTATGACGATCGTATTTTATCAAAACAAATTCAATCAGTATCTTCTTCTAAGAAAACATTAACCATTGCGGTTTCTACCAATAGAAAGGTAATATCCAAGAAGGCTGAAAAATCTACCTATGGGAAAGGTTCTGGTAAGGCTCATTCTTATGTCGCCCAAGTAAATGGAAAGGTGTATACATTTGAAGACTGGGATTCATGCAAAGCTGCTGTATACGGACGTTCAGCAAAGTACAAAAAAGTTTTTTCTGCAGCCGAAGAGAAAAAACTCATTCAAGAATGGAATAGTTAATTATAAAGACCATAACAACAGTTATGGTCTTTATAATTATTTTAACTCCATCTTGTATTGTTGTTGAGATTATGAATTCACCAACATTTTTTACCAGTATTGTCGGTACAATAACCGGTATGATTTGCGGGATGTTTATTACCCCGACCCAAATAAAGAATCATTTTTGGATTGGAATTTTACTAGTTTTTTTGTGGATGTTTTTTCTACGATGGTATTTTAGTATTAAAAAAACATTAGGTTTGGGATTCTTGTTTTTTATTTGTATAGCAATAGGTTTTTTAAGAGTCGACTCTTTTCACTCTAAATATTCTTTTACAGATTTTGATCGTTATCATAATCAAAAAATTACCGTAGTGGGAATCGTTCGGGGTCCACCTGTCTATAAACCCGGTGTTCAATTGATCAAAATACATCCACAAGTAATTAATGGAAACAATATAGATACTACTACTCGGGATATTGTTTTTAAGATAAGTGACCTGGAACTTTTTTCACCTGGTGACCAAGTAGTGTTTTCTGGGACATTTAAAACACGATTAGATTTTGAATCAAATAATGGTCGAATCGTAGAATATCGATTAATGAGCTATAGTAAAAAAATTGCAGGCGATATTGTATATCCAAAAATTTTGGTCCATAAGAAAAATAATGCCAATGTATTGCAAGTTTTTAGTTCTATTAAAAAAAGTTTTATACAATCATTAAATAATGTTTTTCTAAGTCCTGTCTCTGGGCTGCTCTCAGGTATTATTATTGGGGACACTTCAGGAATAGATAGTACCATGACGGATATATTTCGTTCCGTTGGACTGATTCATATTATCGTCCTGTCTGGTTACAATATTACTCTTGTGGCAAATTTTTTTGTTAGAATATTTTCCCTGTTAGGATATTATCGTCGACTGGTCGCAGCAATAATTGCCCTTATGTTTTTTATAGGAATTGTTGGGATTTCTCCTACTGCTACCCGTGCGGGTATTATGGCACTATGTGCATTTACTGCACGATACTATATTAGACCCTATATTATAACTCGTGGAATTGGAATTGCATTGGTGATCATGGCATGGATTTCTCCATATTCTTTATTGTTTGATGTGTCATTACAATTATCGTTCCTTGCAACTATTGGGATTGTTTATGTGTTTCCTTTATTATCAGAAAAATTTCCACGAATACAAAGTAATAATTTTGGTGAAATATTTTTACAGACCGTTGCTGTCAACAGTATGACACTGCCGATTATTATTTATTTAATGGGTGATTTTTCACTTATTTCTTTTCCGGTAAATGTTCTTATTTTATCGTTAATACCATGGGTAACTGTTGGTGGTTTTGGGTCTGTGTTTGTCGGCATGGTTTCTGTACCACTAGGGAAGATTTTTGGTTTCCCTATTCAGGTAATTACTCAGGTTATTATTGATTTTGCAACTTGGGTTGCGCGGCATGATCCGTTTCGGATAGTTTTTCAGCCATTTTCTGTTACCTGGCTGTTGGTAGTTTATGGAATAATGTTTTTCGTTCTATTAATAGTAACTCGTATAACTTTTAAAAAAGTTGTTAAAACGGTATACTAGAATCATATGGAACCATCCTTTGCATCAATTCCTGCTTTAGAGCCACAAAATCATTTTCATGAAACATTTCATGGCGAACAAAAAGTAAATCCTCAATTTAAAGATCCACATGAGGAACTTGCTTTTTTACGTGCAGAACTTGCAAAAAAAGAACAGGCACTATCAGGTCAGGGAATAGAAATAAAAAAAGAAACCCTTGCCCAGAATCTTATTGAAAATTATAAAAAAACACCTGTCGAACAAGTCGTTCATCCATCTGCACAAATGACGAGCAAAGAACACGAAGGAATAGTTCTTGCATTGAAACCAGAAAAGCATGATGAGACCATGGCTGAATTAGTTGAAATCTTGATGTCAAAAGGAATTCGTAACGCACTGGAAACAGTATCAAAAATGAATAGTCCACATATTGATGATGATTTTCACCGGTTCTTGGTGCAATATTTGTCTGCATATCATGCAATCCCTGGACTTCAAAACGATTCTGAAACATTCAAAAATTTGGATATTTCTTTGTTTGAAATTACTTTACCCCAGGCAGAACAAGGAAAAAGTTACAAAGAAAGTATTAACCTAATGGAACAATTCTATGCATCAATGCAAGCAGTTGGTCCTGGGAAAAATGAAAAAAATAATTATTTTTCACTGGAAATCGCTTTGTCTAATGACAGTGAACAGGTTATTTTTTATGTTTGTGTACCTAATGCCGTTGCATCATTGTTTGAAAAACAAGCGTTAGGATTGTTTCATAATGCGCAAATAAAACTGGTGACAAATGATTACAATATTTTTTACGATGGAGGTTTTTCTGCAGGATCATATGGAACTGCAACTAATACCGACATAATGACTTTAAAAACATATGACGAATTTGATCATGATCCAATGGATTTATTGTTGGGAGTATTTGATAAAATAAAAAAAACCGGGGAAGGTGCTTCGGTACAATTGATTGTAAAACCAGTTGGAACAAAATATACAGAACAGTATGGGAAATTATTAGATCGATTAAGAAAAGGTGAATCATTGAAAAAAATTAAAGAATCACTGGATACCAGTATTTCAGCCGAACTGAAATCATTTGGTAAGGCGATATGGGGATTGGTTGGTGATGAGCCTAAAAAATCGACAGATGGTGATAAAAAAATTGACGATAATGCAATTCAAAGTGTTACAAAAAAATTAAGCTCAACAATTGTCGAAACAACCATTCGCATTATTACTTCTGCTGAATCACAAGCTCGCGCTGATGAATTATTGCGTGATTTGGAATCAGCGTTTCTGCAATATCAGGAAGTACAATCCAATGGAATTGCTTTCAAACAACCAAAAGGAAATGATCTTAAATTAATGTTTCGGGATTTTTCATACCGACGTTTTGATCCTTCAAAAGTTTTTCATCTAAACTTTAAAGAACTTTCAACTATGTTCCATTTTCCTACCCATACGACTGGTTCTGCGCAATTGAAACAGTCTGGTGCCGCAACTCATCCAGCGCCAATGGAAATGGGAACAAATGGAATTTTACTTGGATATAATGAACATCGTGGGCGACTAACTCCAGTCCATTTTGCACCTGTGGATCGGTTACGTCACTTTTATACTATTGGGCAGACCGGTGTAGGTAAGACTCAAATTTTCTTGAAAATGATTATTCAAGATATTAAAAACGGTGACGGATGTTGTTTCGTTGACCCACATGGAACTGATCTCAATACTATACTTGCCAGTATTCCACCAGAACGATATGATGATGTAATATTTTTTGATCCTGCATATACTGCCCGCCCTATGGGGTTGAATATGCTGGAGTTCGATGAACGATCGCCACAACAAAAATCAACTGTTATTGGTGAATTAATGTCATTGTTTGATAAGTTGTTTGACATGAAAGCACAGGGTGGAGCCATGTTTGGTCAGTACTTTAGAAATGCTGCATTACTTAACATGGAAGATCCTGCGTCTGGAAATACAGTTTTGGAAATCACTCGAGTTCTTGCAAACAAAGAGTTTCGAGACATGAAGTTATCAAAAAATAAAAACCCAATCATTGCAGAATTTTGGAAATCAGCAGAAGCAACATCTGGGGAACAAGGGCTTGAAAATTTTGTTCCATATATTTCTTCAAAATTCGACGATTTTATTTCAAACGAGTTTTTGCGACCAATTATTCTGCAAGAAAAATCAGCATTTAATTTCCGAGATATTATTGATAGTAAAAAAATATTAATTGTAAAC
>CAYSOB010000024.1:0-9347 GCA_964432575.1 uncultured Candidatus Saccharibacteria bacterium | reverse complement strand
TCACAACACAAATTTCGTAGAATAAGCCTTGTCATTCAAGGCTTATTCTACTGGCTCCGTTCGGAACACATAACCCCACAGGAATGTTTTCCGAACTTTTGTAAAATGATGAATTGTAATCGGTCATTATTATAACTTCATCGATTGCACTATTTCATGAAAAAACCAAGAATAAAGAAAAGGGTTCTCGACGGTAAAGAGTTAATAGAAATTATCCGTTCCGTTGACCCAAAAGAAATAGAGCGGTCGATACTTGAAACTGAGCTTCTGATTGCGCAGATAAATTTAGAGATGTTTGAAAACAACTTGCATCTTGACTAAAAATCACCATTTTGCTATTATTCAAGTGTGCCCGTGAGGCGCCAGCCTTATTCGGCTAATACATAAGCTGAAGGCGAGCACAATAAAAAATCCCTCTTTTTGAGGGATTTTTTATTAATCATTTTCAGGACTTCCTTTCATTGTACGAATGAATTTTCCATCACGGCTTTTATTCGTAACCCACGCAGGAATAACACTCCAAAAATGCAGATTTCCGTTTCCAATCTTACGGAGAATTACCTTAATTTTTCGATTATCAATAATAGCAATTAGTCCCCAATACTGAACTTGCTTTGTAGTCTCTATTTTCTTCTTATGCCTCTTAATTCTGAACTCTTTCAAACTGTCCTCATATTCTTGAAACGTCGTGGTAAGCGCAATGAGTTCATGTGCACGAACAAGTAATTTAAAACGCATTATCTGAGATGCTCGATCTCGTTCATTTCTCCCTTTGCGATAAATTAGGTGATTGAATCCGTGAGAGGAAAACGATACGGAAGTATTCAATGCAGGACACAAAACATCTACAAGGTTATTGTAGAGTTCTTGTGCGTCTTCTCTAATTTTCTCATAATTTGATGTGTCAATCATATTGAAATATTCTATCACGAATTATTTCTTGATAGAAGGACTCCTTCTTTTGTGTGATTTTAGATATCCAGTAATTTCATGTATACTAAGAGATATATGGTCGGAATACTTAACCAGTTCGGAAAACCAAGTAATAGGGTCACCAACCTATCCATAACACAGATAACATAAAACAACTCAAAATGAGTTGTTTTATGTTATCCTCTCCCCCATGATTCCATAGCGTCAATGACTTTTTTTAATTTTTTACCTCGTAGAGTTAATACGTAATAGAGATCAGATTTTGTAACAACACCCTCTTCTTCAAGACGTTTTAATTTCAAAGTAAGCGTTCGAGTACTAATTCCATTCAGTGATGTTTCAAGTTCACAAAATCGCATCTTTGATTTTAATAAATCACGAATAATCAACATGGTCCATGTATCTGATAATAATGTTGCCGTTTTTGCAACCGAGCAATTGGTGTGGGTATCCCCTTTCATAGACAAACTGTATCATGTGTGCTTTATTTTGTAAAGTACTTTACATTGTAAAGTATCTAGATTATAATCACCCTATTAATCGTTAATAATAAAAACATATGAACACTTGGATTATTGATTCGGCTCATACCGAAATTGGATTTAAAATTAAACACTTGGTAATTTCTACCGTACGCGGGATGTTTAAAACATACGAAGGGTCTATTACTGCACCTGATGAAACATTCAACGATGCGGTGATCATTTTTTCTGCTGATGTAGCGAGTATTACCACCCACAATGAGATGCGCGATGGTCACCTGCTATCTGCAGATTTCTTTGATGCAGAAAAATTTCCTAAACTTACCTTCCAATCAACAAAGGTTGTACGCACTGGTGATGCATTAGATATTACCGGAGATTTAACAATTAAGGATGTAACGAAATCCGTAAACCTTACTGCCACCGTTCATGGAATAACCGTTGGACCAGATGGAAAACCCGTTGCAGCATTTGATTTAGCAGGGACTATAAATCGTACAGATTTTGGATTGACCTGGAACACCGCAATTGAAACAGGAGGGTTCGCCGTTGGTGACACTGTTACCTTTGATATGAGTATCGAAACTAAGCAAGCATAAATAAAATCCCTTCAAAGGGGTTTTATTTTGTAATTACAATGTAATACGTTATACTGCATTCATGATTTGGACTACAATTTCAGTTATCGCAACATTAATTTTATTAGAAACATTATTATCAATCGACAATGCAGTTGCACTGGCAATCTTGGTTTCCCCACTACCAGAACAACAACGCGCAAAGGCACTTCGTTACGGGATTATCGGTGCGTACGCATTTCGTGGATTATGTTTATTATTTGCAGCGTGGTTAATCCATATTTGGTGGTTAAAAATTATTGGTGGAGCATATTTAGTATGGTTGGCGTATGATTATTTCAAAAAAGATTCCCCGAAAGACGGAGACGTTATCGCATCAGATCGTGGATTAATTGGAAAACTAGCCCCGTATATTGGAAGATTGTGGGCAACCATTATTGCAGTTGAATTACTTGATATCACCTTTTCAATTGATAATATTTTTGCGGCCGTCGCACTGACTGACAAATTATGGTTGATTATGATTGGTGTTGGTATTGGAATATTGGCAATGCGATTTGTTGCACAGCGTTTTGTTGGATTAATGAAAAAATATCCACGATTAGAAACTGCAGCATTTCTGGTGATTGGACTTCTTGGGTTAAAACTACTTATTACTACTGGATGTTCGTTCTTAAATAATTCTGTATGTACCGTTTTGGAATCCGAAACGTTCGATATCATATTTTCAATTATATCTGTTGCACTGTTTGCACTGCCTATATTGGAACAAAAAATGTCCCGTAAAAAAGACTAGCCATAGGTATGGCGGGTCTTTTTTGTTATACTAATGACCATATGAACATGTCTCGAGTAACCCCCCTTAATACAAACAAAATTGGCCCCGGTCCAGTAGTTTACTGGATGGATCGTGATATGCGTATCCATGATAACTGGGCTTTAATTCACGCCCAATCTGTTGCAATCCAACAAAAAGTACCCCTACTTATTGTATATAATTTAGTAGTAAATTTTTTACATGGCGGATACCGACAATGGGATTTTAAATTGCGCGGCTTACAAGAAATCCAACAATTCTGCACAGAAAAAAACATTCCTTTCTTTTTAATTACTGATACAACAGGAAAACAAACTCCTGAACAAATCGTAGAATTCTGTAACCAACATACCGCTGGAACACTGATTACTGATTGTTCCCCGTTACGCATTCAACGCCAATGGAAAGAGCGTATTGCAAAAAAAATATCCTGTGCGATGAATATGGTGGATACGCATAATATTATTCCTGTATGGATTGCTTCGAATAAACAGGAATATGGAGCCTATACTTTGCGCCCTAAAATACATAAATTACTTTCTGAATTTCTAGACGAGTTCCCCATGATTCGTAAACACCCTGTTTCTTATTCAAAAAAGATACCAAAAATACATTGGGATACATTATTAAAAACAAAAGAAGTAAACAATATAAATACACCCGTAACATGGATTATCCCTGGTGAAAAACATGCCAAAAAAATGCTCCAGCATTTTATAAAAAACAAATTACATGATTACGGAACATTGCGTAATGATCCATTGGCTGATGCACAATCTAATTTGTCACCATATTTACACTATGGAATGATTGCACCACAACGAGTAGTGCTTGAAATACTCGATCATGCAAAACTACCTATTGAAAAGATTCTGGATGCACAAAAAAACAAGGCAAGTGTTGATAATGATCGACCATTAACACTAATTGATCACGCGGGTGCATTTTTGGAAGAATTAATAATACGTCGTGAGCTATCAGATAATTTCTGTTGGTATAATAAAGATTATGATACCACTGATGGATTTCCCGATTGGGCAAAAAAATCACACCACAGATTTCGTCATGATAAACGTGAATACATATACACGTTAAAACAATTTGAGCAGGCAAAAACACATGACGAATTATGGAATGCTGCCCAATTGGAAATGGTAACTACTGGTAAAATGCACGGATATATGCGCATGTATTGGGCAAAGAAAATACTTGAATGGACCGCCTGTGCAGAGGATGCAATGAAAATTGCCATTTATTTAAATGATACCTATGAATTAGATGGACGCGACCCGAATGGATATGCAGGGATTGCATGGAGCATTGGAGGTGTGCATGACCGAGCATGGTTTGAACGCCCTATTTTTGGACAAATTAGGTACATGGCCCGCAGTGGTTGTGAAAAAAAATTCAACGTTAAAGAATATATTAAAAAATATACACAAAAATCACTCTTTTAAAAAACACCTACGGGTGTTTTTTAAAAGAGTGATTCAATTGACTTTTTTGTATAATTCATTATAATATCTTTTAGATATCTAAAAAAAAATTAAAAACATGCTTATGAGTTTACTTGTTTATTGTTTTGCAATTATTATTGCACTCATTACTGGGACAGCAAACCTTTTCAAACCAGGAGAAATAAAAGCAATGGTAACTATTATCTGTTTGACACTACCGATTTTTCAGATGGTTATCAGTCATCAACCGAAAAATGAAATAGATGGACAATTACACCGGTACGATCCCTATGAACCATTCATAGGGAAAGTGCTTGAGTATATTTTCTACCTGTTTTTGGTTCTGATTATTGCCACCAGCGCAAAGACACTCCTTTGGAATGAAACACAACCGTTTGAACCAAACATCAGGCACACGCTTTTTGTTGGGACACTGTGGATTGTAGGAACTTTTGCTGCCGGATTCGTTTCAAAAAAAGTTCCTCTTATTAAAAACCTATTTGCATTATGGTAGTTTAATCTCCAAATACAAATAAAAAAACCGCACACTATTGTTGCGGTTTTTTTATTACCTCTTATCGGTCTGGTGGTATGTTGTAATAATTTATCAAAAACTTGGTAAGGTTTAAAAACGGATCAACCAATGTTTGTGAAGAAAACCGCGCACCCTCTTTTGGATATTCATTCAATAAAAAGATGATAAATTTTGGATCATACGCCGGGAAATAACCGACAAATGTGTGCATATTTCGGTCAGAATAATATCCCCCCGTTGCCCGGTCTGCAATTTGCGCTGTCCCTGTTTTTCCTGCAATTGAATAATGAGGTAATTTTTTTGCTCCGTCAAAATAATTATCAAAAACATTAATCATCATGCGTGTAATTTCTGCCGACGTTTCTGGTTTAATAACCTGACGAATTTCTTTCAAAAGAATTTCCTTGCGTGAACCATCCTGGTATTCAATCGAATCAACCACATGAGGTTCTATGATTTTTCCGCCATTAGCAAGAGCTGCCATTGCACGAATCATACCAATCGGAGTTACTGCAATTCCCTGCCCAAAGGAAATGTTTGCATACTCTACCTCTCGATTACTTTTTAAGTTACTGGTAATTCCCCCAATTTCTGCAGGTAAATCAATTCCTGTTTTTTCACCAAAACCAAAATTAACAAATTGATCCCTGAATTTTGATCGTTCCATACGACTCATTATGAATACCATTCCAGTGTTTAATGATTGATTAAGTACTGTCTGCATGGTTACATTATTTCCACGCCCCTTATGGTCAAAGTTTCTAATTGTTCGGTCTCCAACTTTTACAAACCCTGCGTCATTATATCGAGTGTCTGCAGTAATAACCCCTTGATCTAATGCGATTGCCGTAATAACTGGTTTCATGATAGATCCCATTTCAAAAGCACTTTCTACCAGCGGGTCGTTGAAAATAGAAACGGAAGATTCACTGCGGT
Organism: uncultured Candidatus Saccharibacteria bacterium; assembly: GCA_964432575.1. GTDB lineage: Bacteria > Patescibacteriota > Minisyncoccia > Phycocordibacterales > UBA1006 > CALMMZ01. The sequence goes on along the minus strand of CAYSOB010000024.1, from coordinate 3,609 downwards.
AATTATTGATATCAAAACCAGGGGTTGATGCCATAGCGACTATCTTCCCTGTTTTTGGGTCCATAATAATTCCCATAGTTCTATCTGATTTCCATCGTTCACGCGTTAATTCCAATTCATTTTGTAATGAAGTTTGAACTGCAGGTTCAATATTAGTGATAACATCACCTTCGGTCGGACTTTCATCTGAAGATAAACTGGTAATATGTGAAAACACTTCAGCAAAAAAGTTCACATAGAGACGACTTTGATTTCTTGATAGTACTTCATTGTATGACCGTTCTATTCCATACCGCCCAATCAGATCATTTCCTTTATAGGAGACAAATCCAATAGCATGCGGCGCCATAGTACCTGACGGAGAAAATCGTGAACTCATACGATATAATGAAACGCCTGTGATCTTTAGTGCCTTTACTTGAGACGCTTGTTCTTCAGTAATTCTAGTGGCAAGTTCTTCATATGAATCATTTTTCTTGGCAACCTGCGCAAGCACGGTATCATGATCAAGACCTGGAATAATTGGTTGCAATTGCGTAAATAACAACTCTCCGTCAGGTATTTGTTTTGGATTAATAGCAAGAGTAAAACCACGCAACAAACTTGCAGCTGATACCAGTTCGCCATTTTTCTTTTTAAAGAAAATAGTTCCACGGTCAAATTGCGCACCTTCTGGGGTAATATATTGTCGATCTGCCTGGTCTGAATATTCACGTCCATGAATAACTTGTAACCAAAATAATTTTACACCAAATAAAAGTCCCAGCACGAGGACAAAAAAAGAAACGACTCGAATTCGAAATCCAAAAACATCTGACATAATTGATTTAGTATACCATTACCTGAGTTTTTAAAAAACCCTTTTTAAAAATAAAAAATACCCATTAGGGTATTTTTTATCGAACCATCGCAACGGTTGGATAGTCTGGATGTGTGTATGCAAATGTTGGAACCGTTGATTCAGTAAACCCAAGATCAGAAATAACCTGTTGATCAATTGATTGTGCAAGTTCAAAATAACGAACCTCTAAATCAGAAATAGCAACCTGTGTATTGCGAATTGATCCACGAATATCTTTTCGTTCATTAATCAACGAAATGGTTTGGACCATTAAAACCATATAAACGACAATACAACCGACCGCAACCGCAGAAAGTGCACGTGAAATCAATACCCGAACTGACGAGTTATGATGTGTCGTATGAGATTGTGTTGCTGAATGGTACATAAAATAGCTAAAGGTTATTTTTTTGAATAATGCGAAGTTTTGCACTCCTTGATCGTGGGTTATGTTTTATTTCTTCGTCTGTTGGTGCAAGAGGTTTTTTAACCACCAGTGAAGCTATATTTTCATCTGCATAAGATTTGAATAAGTGTTTTACAATCCTGTCTTCCCCACTATGAAAAGTTATAATTGCAAGACGCCCATTTGGCGCTAAACATTTTACGGCCTTGTGAATTGTATCAGTTACTACTTGTAATTCATCATTCACCGCAATTCGTAATGCTTGAAATACTTTTGTTGCTGGGTGAATTTTAAAGTACAGATCTTTTTTGCTCGCGACTTTTTTAGGAAACAATGCCTGGATAACCACCGAAGCTAATTTCCCAGTTGTCGTAATTGGTTCCGTTTTTCGTACCTGAACAATGTATCGTGCAATTACCCGCGCCTTTGATTCATCGCCATATGCATAAAATATATCTGCAAGGGTCGATTCTTCCCAAAAGTTAATTATTTCATATGCGGTAATTCGTTCTCCTTCCATTCCTTTTGATAAGTTCATATCAAGAGGTCCATCATGAAGAAATGACAACCCCCGAGATGCATCATCAATTTGGAAACTGCTCCACCCTAGGTCCAAAAGAATTCCTGAGACTGATTCAACTCCTAACTTTGTAAGAATAAGATCAAGGTTTCTAAAATTATCATGAACTAAGTGCTTTTTGCATTGATATGATTTTAATCGTGTTTGCGCTCTTGTGATTGCATCACTGTCAACATCGATACCAATAAACGTTCCCTTTTTCGACAACTGCTGAACAATTGCCTCTGCATGCCCTGCTCCGCCTAATGTTCCGTCTACATATATTCCATCAGGATCAATTGCTAGCGCCTCGATAGATTCTGAAAACAAAACTGGAATATGAATAGATTCTTTTACAGTATCTGTATTCATATTATTTTTTAGGTTGATTTAATTGTTCTGCTAATACCCCGATTTCTTTTTCTACTTGTTTCATATAATCACTCCATCCATCTTCATTCCAGAGTTCTAAACGATTGCGTACTCCGGCAACAACTACCTTGTTCCCCATATTTCCATATTGTTTCAAGAAATCTGGAATAAGGATTCTTCCAGAACTGTCCACATCAGTTTCTACTGCACCAGAGGTGAAAAACCGATCAACAGCTCTACTATTTGAGTGATTAAAACTAGTCTGTGATGTTAACTCATCAGAGAATTTTTTCCATTCGGCCATAGAAAAGACATACAAACAAGGATCGAGACCTCGCGTAATGATTACTTTTTTTCCAAGTTCTTTGCGAAATTTTGCTGGCAAAGAAACTCTGTTTTTGTCATCCAATGTATGGCGAAATTCTCCGAGTAACATATATATGTGTCGGAACTGATGAGAATCGTAAATCCCATTTCATCCCACTTCAATAATACTCTGTCCCACCGTGAAACACAAGAGCCCACATTATATTTATCTGTGGATAACTGAGAAACATAAAAACCACTTCAATTTGAAGTGGTTTTTATGTTTCTCAGTTTATGAAGAACGTTTTTATTACCCGTTTAATTGTTCATACGCATACCCCATCGCAATTTTACTAAGAGGAATACTTACCAATAATCCAACAATAAGAGCTATTGCCCCGACAATGTTTACCAAAACAAGAAGTAAGGCAAGCAAAAATAATTTTCCAACATGACCTTGAGTTATTTGTCCAGATTTTTTCAATAATTTCCAAGCAGTTAGTTCAGGATGGTCGATGGCAACAAAAGAAATAAACATGAATCGAATCCCAATCCAAATACAAAGTATTGCAGCAATAATTGAAAGAATGATAGTTATTATAAACAACGGTATTGATGTGATTGAACTAATAAACAACATTCGAATCACTAATCCTAATGAAATTGAAAATACAATCATCGGGACAATTGCGAATAATCCATATAATAATCGTGCCAAGAAAAACGCAAACCAATGTTTTGGATCGGTTTTAAAACTGTTCCAGTCAGCATGTTGGTGACGAACTAATAATAAAAGAACTCGAGACCAACCTAAGGTAATTGCAATCCCAATGACTACAGAAATAAGTCCTGTAATTAATGAGGATACAATATTATTCTCTGTAGCCTTTTGGAGTAGTTGTAATGCCGCCATAAGAACCCCTGTAGTTACTACGGCAGGAATTATAAATTTCCAATGTTTTTTAAAGGTCACCCACGCAGAAGTGATTAAGGTAGGTCCTGAAATTTTGTGAGTCATAAAATAGTGATAAAACGTTTATTAGTAATTACCCTATCAGTATAAGAGATTCATAAATAAAAACAAGCAGTCAAAAATCCCTCTTTGGAAGGGATTTTTGATGGTGC
>CAYSOB010000023.1:0-9404 GCA_964432575.1 uncultured Candidatus Saccharibacteria bacterium | reverse complement strand
TGGCCAAGCCGGGCCAGGGCCTGCCGGCCGGCTACATCAACCTGCTCGAGTTCGCGATCTCCTCGATCCGTGACGTGACCGGCATCAACCTCGAGCTGATGGGCATGCGGGACGCCAACCAGCCGGGCGTGCTCGAGGCGCAGCGCAAGCAGGCGGCGATGACGATCCTTGCCACCCTGTTCGACGCCATGCGCCGCTTCCGCAAGATCAACGGCCGCATCCGCCTGCACTACATCCAGAGCTACCTCAGCGACGGCCGCATGATCCGCATCGGCGGGCCGGACAACCGGCGCGTGATCCCTCTGTTGCGCGATGCCGTCGCCGGCCAGTACGACGTGATCGTTGAGGACGCCCCGTCGAGCCCGAACCAGAAGGAGCAGACCTGGGCCTACATCCAGGTGATCATTCCGGCGCTGAAGGGGCTGCTGACGCCCGAGACGATGCTGATCTTCCTCGAGTACAGCCCGCTGCCGTCCAAGCTCGTGCAGGCGCTCAAGAAAGACCTCATGAGCAAGCAGCCGGACCCGCTCATGATCGAAGGGAAGAAGGTGGCCCTCGAGGGGGCCAAGGCGGAGGTCATGGGCGAGTACGCCGACGTCGAGGCCAAGCGGGCCGCGGCGCAAAAGGATCGCGTCTCCGCCGGCATCGAGGCCATCATGGCGGGCCTCAACCTCTACCAAGCCGCAGCGCTGCCCCCGCCGGCGCCGCAGGGGGGCATGCCGGCTCTGGCCGGGCCGCCGCCCATGATGCCGGTGAGCCAGGGGCTGCCGCCGGATTTCGCCGTCCCGCCCATGCAGGGAGGGTTGCCCGGACCAGCCTCCCTGCCAGGGATACCGCCCATGGGGCAGCGTCCGCAGGGAATGCTCGACGATACGGGCCCGGCGCCCGCCGCACCGCAAGCGATGCCGCCACTTTAACGCAAGGGGGACTGACAGATGGGTGATTTGACGGATGGCGAGCGCGCGTTCCTGCGCTCAGGCGGCGAGGACCGCTCCGGACTTTCGGCGGACCAGCTTAAAGAGCTTGCACCAGAGCCAGCAGCGGAGCCCGCTGGGGGCAGTGGCTCGGCAGACCCTTCGGGTGGGGCACTAGAGCCCTCGCCGCCCGCCAGCGAGCCCGGCAGGGGCCCTGGCGTCGATCCTGCCGACGATGGCCTCGACGATGTCGTGACCGTCGACGAGGAGACGGGGCAGGCCCGGCGCAAGTCGGGGAAGTTCGCGTCCAAGCGCGATTACGTGCCCCACCAGGCCTTGCACGCCGAGCGCGAGCGGTCGAAGCGGCTCGAGGAGGAGGCACGTCGGGCTCGCGACGAGTCGGTCGCGACCCGCGAGCGGCTGCGTGTGCTCGAGGAGGCGGCGCGGGCGGCCTACCAGCAGCAGGAGCCGGCCGCGAGCAGCCCACTCGACGAGGAGCCGATCGACCCCAATGTAGATGTGTTCGGGGCGCTCGAGCAGGCCAACCGCCGTATCGCCTACCTCGCCGAGCAGCAGGCGAGCGTGCAGACAGGCATGGCGGCTAACCAGGAGCAGGAGAGCCTGCGGCAGAGCTACCGCGCCGACGCCATGGCGTTCGCGCGGGAGAGGCCCGACTTCGGCGGTGCGTACAAGCACCTCCTGACGACACGCGCTCAGGAAATGCAGATGTACGGCTACACGCCGCAGCAGATCCAGGCGGCGCTGCACAGCGAGGAAATCGAGATCGTGCGCCTCGCCCGCAAGCAGGGGCGCCGGCCGGCCGAGTACGTTTATCAGCTCGCCACCTTCCGCGGCTGGCGCCCCGATATGGCGCAGCCGGGGCCGAACCCGGCCGCCAACGGGCATCAGCCGCCGGCACCGCAGCCGGCGCCGCCCCCTGCAGCACCGTCTCCCGCCATGCAGCGGATGCAACAGCAGAGTCAGCACCGGCAGCAGTTCACGACGTTGTCCGGTGGCGGCGGCTCTCCGACCTCCGGGCTGACGCTCGCCGCGCTCGCCGACATGCCGCAGGGCGAGTTCGAGCGCGTGCGCCGGGAGCTCGGAGAGGACGGCATGCAGCAGCTGCTCGGGAGGCGGTGATGGAAAATTGGGCCAAGGACTTCGCCGCCAGCTTTGCCGACCACAAACGACTAGAGGCGGAGGTAGAGTCCATTAAGATGCATTGCCTCATGAAACGTATGCTCTGCCGGTGGTTTGGGCATCGGTTCGGCATCAAGGGCGTAACGGGCAAGTACGAGTGGTGCGAGCGATGCGCAACTCGGCGGAAAAGATGAACTTGCTGGCCTGAGTCGCTTCGCCGCTTGACAAATCGAGCGAAGCGACTCAGCCTTCCCCGCAGGTGCCCTCACCGGCGCCTTTCGGCCAATCCCGCCGTCAAGGGATTTCCGGGCGCCGCTCCCGTCAAGCGGCCGGCCTCGCGATACCGCCGTAAAATGTATCCCTCCGCTGCGCCGCGATACCGCGCAAATCCGCACAACCGATTTGCAATTCGCTCCGCAGGGGACCGAAATGAGCTATACCGGCTTTGGCGTCAACGACGCCCTCACGAACAAGCTGTATTCCAAGGATCTGCTCGCGGCGATCCGCGAGAACTCCGACATCGCCGCCCTCATGGGCTCCGGCACCGGCTCGATCATCCAGGTCAAGGACGAGACGAAAAAGGCATCCGGCGACCGCGTGACCTTCGGCATCCGCACCTATCTCTCCGGCGACGGCGGTACTGAGACGGATGTGGCCGAGGGCAACGGCGAGAGCCTGTCGCTCTACAGCGACGCCGTGACCATCAACGAACTGTTCCACGTGGCGGCCGCTAAGTCCGAGAACACCATCGACGCGCAGCGCGTGCCGTTCAACATGCGCAACGAGTGCCGCGATGCCCTCGCCGATTGGTGGGCCAAGCGCTGGTCCGTCTCGTTCTTCAACCACGTCTGCGGGAACACCGCGCAGACGGACACGAAGTACACCGGCCTCAACGCCACCATCGGCAACACGTCCGGCCGGCGCATCATCGCCGGCGGCCAGGCCAACGACCAGTCGCTGACGGCCAACGACACCTTCACCCTCGACCTGATCGACAAGGCGGTCGAGATGGCGACGGTTGGCGACAACATGATCCGCCCGATCACTATCAAGGGTCAGAAAAAGTACGTCCTGTATCTCCACCCCTACCAGGTGACCTCGCTCCGGGTGAACTCCTCGACCGGCCAGTGGCAGGACATCCAGAAGGCGGCGATGATGGGCGGCCAGGTCAACGACAACCCGATCTACACGGGCGCGCTCGGCGAGTACAACAGCTGCATCCTCCGCAGCTCGCAGGACGTGACGCTCGGCGTCAGCTCCGCGGCGGCGACGACCGCCGTGTCCAACACCCGGCGCGCGGTTCTTCTTGGCGCCCAGGCCTGCGTGGCCGCGTTCGCCGAGGGGCCGTATTCGGGCACCCGCTATCGCTGGAACGAGGAGCTGCTTGATCACAAGCGGAAGCTCGAGGTTCTCGCGGCGTCGATCTTCGGCATGAAGAAGACCCAGTTCAACTCGGCCGACTATGGCGTCATCACGATCTCGACCTACGCCGCGGCCGCGGCCTGATAGGAGACCACACACATGGCTACCAACTCTCCCGGCTCCAAGGGCCAGGCCTACTACACGAACCAGGTGCACTACCTGGCGCTCGCCGTCACCTTCGCCGACAACGGCCTCGTCAAGACGCTCGGCACCGTGCCGGCCGGTGCCGTGGTCATTCGCGGCGGCGTCGCCGTCTCGACGGCGTTCAACGCGGGCTCGACGAATGTCATCGACATAGGCACGAGTGCTGATGACGACGGCTTCGCCACCGACCTCGCGCTCGGCACGATTGGTGTGATCGTCGCTGATGAGATGGCAACGTCGAACGATTTCTACTCGACGTCGGACATCACGGTCACGGCGACGATCGCGCTCAGCGGCACGGCCGCCACGGCGGGCGCGGGCGTCGTATGGGTCGAGTACATCGTCCCGCCGACGGCACGCTGATAGGCAACGGGCCGGGCTAGCCCCGGCCCTTCACTCTTTGGAGGGACGCCCCATGCCTACCGGTTCTTTTGGCGTGAATTCGCAGAGCCGCAATCAGATCGTGCAGTGCGAGACGATCGGCACTGAGGCCGGTACGGCCACGGCATCGTCCGGCGCCGCGACGCTCAACGACTACATCGGCAAGGTCACGACCGAAGATCTGACGACCGCGCAGAACGCGATCTACACGCTGACGCTCACCAACAGCAAGATCGCTGCGGCCGACATCGTGCAGGTCACCGTCGCCAACGGCACGAACTCGGCGGGCTCGCCGATGCTCGGCACCGTCACGCCGGCGGCTGGCTCGGTGGTCATCACCGTGCACAACAAGCACGCGTCGGCGGTCGCCTTCAACGGCAACCTGAAGATCATGTTCCAGGTGATCAAGGCGCTCTGACCCATGATCATCACGCCCTCATATTCGTTCACGCGGCCGAACGACACGACGGCCTATGCCTCGGGCGATCTCGTCGCCAACTCGACGACAGCGGGGTCCGTCGTGCCGCTGTCGTGGAGCATCCAGGGCTGTGGAGGCTCTGGCATCATCCGCGCCGTGCGCCTCTACAAGAGCAACAAGACGGTCACGAACGGCTCCTTCCGCCTGTTTCTGTTCGCGGCCGACCCGGGCGTGCCGACGAATGGCGACAACGCGGGGTTGGGGGTCGTGAGCGCAGCGGACTTCCTCGACGTGGTGGCGATCGACCTCTCCTCGGGCGGGCTTGCCGGCGGCACGACCGGCGCGCAGAAACGCTCGGCGGCGCTCGCCATCGGCTTCAAGCTGCCGACGATCTCCCACAAGCTCTACGGGCTGATCGACGCCCAGGCGGCCTACACGCCGGCCGCTCTGGAGGCCTTCACCGTCACTCTCGAAATCGAGACGGGCAGCTGACCGGGAGGGCCGCATGACGACCCTCGCCATTATGCGCACGCGGATCGCCAAGGAGCTGCGCCGCACCGGCGCGGCCGGGATCGATGCCGATATCGATGAAGCGATCGCCACGGCGATCGCGGAATACCAGTCGCACCGTTTCACGTTCAACGAGAGCCGGTCGCTGACATTCGAGACGGTCGCCGACCAGGCGGTCTACACGGCGACCGATGATGCCGACATCGGGTCGATCATCGCGCTCGACTACGTGACATTCCAGATCGGGGACACCAGCTACACGCTCGTGCCCGGCGATATCGAGGATCTGGACCTCTCGACGAACAGCTCGTCCGGCATGCCGAGCAAGTATGTCGTCTACGACGAGGCGATCCGGCTCTGGCCGGCGCCGTCCGCCTCGGGCTGGACCGTGCGCATCGCCGGCCACATGACGGTCGCTGCTCCCGCGTCGGAGACCGAGGCGGACAACCCCTGGATGACCAAGGCCGAGAAACTGATCCGCTGCCGCGCCAAGCGCGAGCTCGCGCTGCACCGGCTGCGCGACCCTGACCTCGCCGCCCTTGTGGGCAATGAGGAGCTGGACGCTCTCAACAAGCTCGAACGGCGCCGCAACGACCTGATCGGGACGGGCCGCATTCGCCCGATGGCGTTCTGATGCCCAAGATCGCGCCATTCGGACAGTACCGGCCGGATATCTCGGACCTGGATGCGTCCTTCACGAACGCACTCCTCAACGTCTTGCCACGCGCAGACGGCTACGGGCCTCACCCGTCACTGGATGCCTTGAGCGACGCCCTTGCAGCACGCTGCCGTGGCCTTTTCTTTGCCCGCAAGCGGGACGGCTCCATCGTGATCTTCGCGGGGACCGAGACCCGCCTCTACACGATGAGCAATACCGATTACGGCTGGACCGACGTGAGCGCCGGCGGCTCCGCCTACTCGGCATTGAGCTCGGACTCACATTGGCAGTTCGCTCAGTTCGCCGACGTGGTGATCGCGGTGCAGGCCAATGTCGCGCCGCAAGCCTTCAACCTGACGAGCTCGTCAGCGTTTGCCGCTCTCGGTGGCTCACCGCCCCAGGCGGCCTACATCGGCGTCATCAACCGTTTCGTGGTGCTGGCCGGGCTTCTCAACGAGCCCTATCGCGTGCAGTGGAGCGGGCTCAACGCCATCACGACATGGACCTCGGGGACGACCTACTCGGACTACCAGGACCTGCCGGACGGCGGTATCGTGCGGGGGATTTCGGGCGGCGAGCAGGGCTGGCTGCTGCAGGACACCGCCATCCGCCGCATGACGTGGGTGCCGGGCGCGGACATCGTGTTCCAGATCGACCGGCTGGGGACCGAGATCGGCCTGCTCGCCCCGTATTCGCTCATCCGCAGCGAGTCGCGCACGTTTTTTCTGTCGAGCCAGGGCTTCATGCAGCTCGAGCCGACGGGCGAGCTCATCCCGATCGGGAAGGAGCAGGTCGACCGAACCTTCTCCGGCACCGTCGATACGTCGGCGTATTCGCTCGTGTTGGGGGCGTCCAACCCCGGCTCGACGGTCGTCACCTGGTCGTCGAAGACGATCGACGACCAGGCGCAGCCGAGCCTGTTCAACCGGCTCTGGAACTACGACTATGTGCTGAAGCGCTGGACTGTCGCAGACATGTCTGGTGAGTACCTGGCATCGATCGCGCGGCCTGGCGCCACGCTCGAGGGGCTGGATGCCATTGCCCCCGGCGCCGTCAGCATCTCCGGCGCGGCGGACAACGGCTCGGGCCTCGTCAGGTTGACGGTTACGAGCACGTCAGGCTGGGCCACGGGCGACTACAAATCGGTCTCTGGCGTCGGCGGCGTGACGGCAGCCAACGGGCACTGGACCATCACGGTCGTTGACGGGACGCACATCGACCTGCAGGGCTCGGCGTTCTCGGGCAGCTATACGTCGGGTGGTGTCGTCGGCGGCTCGGTCGACGCCCTGACGTTTTCGCTGGACGACCTCTCGACCGTCGCTCTGACGCAGCTCGGCGCCGTCGACAGCTCACATCAGGTCGGGTTCGTGAACGGCGACGCCCTCGAGGCGACGCTCGACACGGCGGAGCAGTCAGGTCAGGGGCGGCGCGTCTTCATCAACGCCGTCGAGCCCGTGACTGATGCCGAGGCCGTGTACGGCCGTGCAATCAAGCGGCAGACGCTTTCGGGCGAGGCCGAGGAGGGCGAGGAGAACGCGAAGAATGAAGATGGCGTGATCCCTCTCGACGACGAGGCGCGCTTCATCCGCGTGCGCATCCGCATCCCCGCCGGCGAGAACTGGACGTTCGCGAGCGGCGTCATGCCTGAGTTCGGGCTCGGGGGGCGCGCATGAGTGGCAACGTCCCGGCGCTCACCGAGCGCAATCCTGTTCGCATCCTGCAGGCGATCCGCGATCTGTTCGCCGGCCGCTCGAATGCGGTCGGGCAGCTCACGCTCGCCGCCTCGACGACGACGACGACCGTCACGGCGCCGAATGCCTCCGTGGCTTCGCGCATCGTGCTGTTCCCCCGCACGGCCAACGCGGCGGCGGCCCTCGCGACCACCTACGTCAGCGGCAAGGCGCAGGGCGCGTTCACGGTCACGCACGCCAACAACGGCCAGACGGACCGCACTTTCGACTATCACGCTTTCGGATGAGGGCAGGGCATGGGCTGGCTTTCTGATCTGTTCTCAGGGTCCGAAAAGACGACGGACACGCGCACCAGCTCGGTCACGCCGTGGGGCAAGGTCTCCGGCGCGCTCAACAACTTCGCGTCGGGCCTGAAGGCTCCGACGCCGGGGCTCACGGCGTCGGAGCAGGGCGCCGTCAACAAGTGGACCAACGTTGGCAAGGCCGGGCACCAGTTCATCCCGCAAATGGACGCCGTGGCGAACGGGCTTCTGACCCCGACTGATTACGGCGGCTATGCGCGCGACGCCTACAGCGATCTCCAATCGAACCTCGGGGGCTATGCCTCTGGAGCGATGCTCGACCCGGCGAACAATCCGTATTTCGCCGACCTCATGACGCAGCTCGGCGACTCCGCCGCCAACCGTGTCAATTCGAGCTTCGCGGCGGCGGGCCGGGACATGTCGGGCGCCAATCAGCGCGCCGTCGGGCAGGGGGTGACCGAGGCGCAGTTGCCGGTGCTCGCGCAAATGTACCAGCAGAACCAGGACCGGCAGTTCCAGGCGAACTCGATGTTGCAGGGTGCCGGCTACGGCCTGTCCGGTCTGCTCTCCGACCTCGACACGGCCGAGGGCAACCGGCAGATCGCCGGCATCAACGCGGCGAACTCGGCGATGGACGCGCGGACATGGGGTCCGCAGCAGGTGCTCGCGGCGCAGGGGGCGGGACGGCAAATCCCGATCCAGAGCGCGCAGGCCTATGCCGGCGTTCTCGGGGATCTTGCGTCTCGGTTCGGAACGCAGAACTCGAGCCAGACGCAGGAGACGAGCAGCACGCCGAGCGTCATGGACATGATCGGCCAGGTGATCGGCATCGGCACGACGCTCATGGGCATGCCAGGCGGAAAGACGACGACCGGGGCGGGCACAAGCGGCGGCACCCCATTCATCCCGCAGGGGAGCTATTCGACCGGGGTCTACAATCCCTACGCCGGCCAGGTCGCCCCGACCGGCTGGTCGAACAGGTACTAAGGAGAGACCGATGGGCATGCTCTCCTACGACGATTTCATCAACCGCGTGATCCAACAGGAGAGCGGCGGCAACGCGCGTGCCGTCAGTCCAGCCGGCGCGATCGGTTTGATGCAGCTGATGCCGGCGACGGCGCGGCAGGTCGCGGGTGAGCTTGGGCGCAACGACATCGCCGGCCTCGACGAGGCGGGCCTGCGCAATGCGCTGTTTGATCCGAAGCTGAACCGGCAATTCGGGGAGCACTACATGCAGGGGCGCCTCAACCGCTATGACGGCAATCAGCTGCTCGCGGCGATCGGCTACAACGCGGGGGACAAGCGCGCCGACGCCTACCGGCAGTCGCACGATATGGCGGCGTTGCCGCGCGAGACGCAGGGCTATGTGCGCGGCATCCTCGGCGAGGATGTGTTCGGAGGCGCGGGGACAGACACACTCGCGGGCGGCGGCGGTGCTGATCCCATGCTGGGGGGCAGCGCAGCGGCCGGCTCGCCATTCGAGGGCGCGTCCGATCGCGACAAGTGGGTCGCGTGGGGGCAGGCTCTAAGCCAGGCGTTCCGGGGCCGGGACAATTCCGAGGCAATGGGGCGCTTGAGCGCGCTCGAGCAGCAGGGCGTGTCGCAGAACAAGACCTATCAGGCGCTCATCAAGCGCGGGCTCGACCCAGCGACGGCAGAATGGGCCGTGCGCGATCCTGTCGTCATGCGGGAGATGGTGCAGCAGCTGTTCTCGCCGAAGTCGAAGAACCTGACGATTGGCGAGATATTCGACCCGGCGACAGGCCAGCCGCAGAAGGTGCTGCTCGATCAGGCGACCGGCGAGTACAAGGCGATCGGCGGCGC
>CAYSOB010000022.1:0-9622 GCA_964432575.1 uncultured Candidatus Saccharibacteria bacterium | reverse complement strand
TAAAACAAAAAACAGCCATATGGCTGTTTTTTGTTTTATGTGCGGCGTAAGGGAATCGAACCCTTATCTACTGCTTGGAAGGCAGTCATTCTACCACTAAACTAACACCGCGATACCTGTTATCATAGCAGATTATTTATATTTATCAAGTGGTGGTAAATAAAAACCCTTGATGTTTTGCAACACCAAGAGCTCGTAGAATGCTTTTTAAATCAAATGTAGATGTATTCCTACTTGGAATATAATATATTTCACATAATAATGCAAGGGGTAAAATAAAAACCCCACCAAAAAGAAAAAGGAGGGGTTCCCGGCTAACCAGGCCGTCTTTATAAAAAAACGATATTACCACCAGTATATATCAGTAATAAATAATAGCAAAAAAAACACCGGTCTCGACGGTGTTTAATGAAAGACTATTTAACTGCGTCTTTGAAAGCTTTTGCAGCTCGGAATTTTGGAACCGTAGTTGCAGCAACTTTAACTTGTTCCCCAGTTTTTGGGTTTCGCGCCATACGTGCTGGGCGAGCTTTTGCTGAAAAGATTCCAAGTCCAGCCAATGAAACCTCATCTCCTTTTTTCAAAGTTGAGATAATAGCATCAATAATCATTTGTACTACTTCTTCTGATTGAACTTTTGTTCCACCAATTTTTTCGTGGATCATTTCTGCAAGTGCTTGTTTATTCATAGGACTAAAGAGTGAGTGTTGCCAAGGCCTTTGGCCAAAACTCGTTATATAATAATGCTCTAGAGCCTCTGGAAACGACCTTTTTCAAGGGTCTCCAAAAGACCCTTATAGTATAGGCTATTTTTCATAAATAAGGAAATATTGACAAAAAATTTATAATAATTATAATAAATATGAATTAAAACCATATTGTAAATATAAAACAGAAAAAATGCATCAAGAAATCGAAAGTAATGAAATTACTAAACAAGAAAAGGGTAAAAAATCCTTTACAATCATTGTAAACAGTGTCTCCCGAACTATTTTAGTGGAATATGAAGAAAACAAATTGTCTTTTCCCTTAAAAAAGAACGAAACCATAGACACATTTACCGAAATTCTAACCAGGGAACAAAAAACCAATTCTGGCATGACGTTTTCCATTGATCGTTATCGGGTGACCATTCGTCTTCCAAAAGATAAGATTAAAGAATTAACCGATGTCAGTAAGGTGCGCGGGTATTTAACCGAAATCCGCATCCCGGTAAAAGGGTTTGTCCGCCATGATTTCTATAAGTAAAACTTAAAACTATGGGCCAGAAAATTGAAAAAACAGTAGAAAAAGTATCTGTTGAAACAGAAGATTCCTACGCGGCCACGCCAACAGTGGAAACGTCCCTTGTTGGAAATCCGGCACTTGGAAAAACAAAACCAAAAGTCATCAAAAAACAACCATACAGAAAGTATGGTTATCAAAAAAGGTAAAATAATAAAAACCTTTGAAAGCGTACCCCTGGGTATGCTTTTTTGTTTATATATATTATTTGATCAAGAAATATTTTTTGAATATTTTTTTATATTTTTCAGCCTTTTTAGCGTTGCGTGAAATAGTTAGTTTATTGCGACCTTTCATATGTGAAACAATACGTTTTATTTCTGATGCTGCATCTGCATCCCAGGTAGTATATGTATTATAAAACTTATCAATTTGGGATTGTGTTTTTGGATCAATTACTACTTCAATTATATAATCTCCATGAGTGTTAATATAAAAGTTTTCTTTGAAATAATGAATATTTTCCAGATGACAGCTATGAGGTTTTGAAAAAAGAGATTTTGTATATTTATCTAAAAGGGTTGTTGCAGGTATATATACATAAAATGGATGTCCTTCTGCGGCACTACGATCCATGATTTCCATTTCTATCCCTTTTCGAGCAAGAATAAACCAATTATGCGGTTCATAAATCAACATCGGTGTGTTTGCTGGCATCATTGCTCTTAGTATGTGTGATACATGGCCCCAGAAAATATCTGTAGATTCAGGATTTTTAAATTCATACACGATACGATCTCCGTCTTCCATTTTTACAAAACTTTCGGCTAGTGAATCTTTGCTATCGACTCCTTCATAAGCATATTTCGCTGTTGTAAAAAATTCATGCATTCGATTGATCCATAAACTGGATAGGGAAACACGTTTACTTGTGACGATAATGATTTCCGACTTCTTTAGCTCGCGCAAGACTTGGTATACAGCTTGCTTGGACAGTTTGGGCTTAAATTTCCTTAACTCTTCGATCAGTTCGACAATAACCCATGATTTCTGTTGCAAATGGATTATGATAGTGGATTCCAGGGATTGTTTCGGGAAGAGATGCATAAGGTAAATATATCAGAAATGTGTATAAAAGTAAATAATTTATTTACTTTTAAGTAATAATAATCATATTTATTTACATATAGTAAATTATAATGTATAATGTTATTAAGAAAGATGAAATGTTCCTTGAAACGATTTAATTGGTTATCAAAGTTTCTTGATAGGAATTCTGATAACCAATTAAATCTAAATATTATGAAAATCTTAATTCTTGCAAACACCCCAAGTAATATTGAAAGAATCAAAAACAGTATTCAGTCAATAGACGCGTATAGCTGTCCAGGATATAAAATTGACGACTTGTCAAAACATGAAGTACATGAAGTTTCTGATTTAATTTCTATTACTCACCAGGAATACTATTCTGAAAATAGCGGCAGACCGACATTCAGTTTGATTACTGATAATCCGTCCAATAAAGTAGATCAATCCGAGTATGATTTAGTTGTTATTTATAGCCGATTTGTTGAGAATTGGCGTGATCATTACCGAGGAGGTGCTTCTATGTTTATGAACCCTCCGATCGCGATTGTAATGCCGACAAAAACCAGGATTAGTTACGGAAATTAAGGAAAATGGGCGAGCCTAATATTAAAATCGCCCTCATTATTCAGTTCGTGACTTATGTCGTGAGTTGATTATGAATTTTTAATAATTAATAAAACAAAACATATGAACAATAAAACGTTAGTGATTATTTCAGGAGTCTCTGCCTCAATTGGACAGGAGATTCTTAAAAAATACTTATTAGAACAAGACACTTTAATATATGGTATTACTCGTAAAGGTGTTAATTTAGATGATTTATCGGTGCTCCCCGAACATCATTTAGCAGTAAAAGTTGATTTAAATAACCCTGATTCTATTACTGAATTTATTAATAAGATTCCAAAAAATCAATATAAAAGAATAAATTACTTCCATTCAGTGGGAGAATTCAAAACTGAAATCAATAAAAATTTAGAGTTGGTTATAGAAAATGATATTAATAACGATGGAATAGATGATAAAGTTTTTGGACTTGTTGCAGAAGCATATAAAGATATGGTTACTGGGCTTAATAATCTTTCAAAAGAATGTAATTGTGAATTTAATGTTACATCATTTGGATCGTTAGCAGATGAACATGATATTGAGTGTTTTACATCGTTTCGTAAGTCGCGAAAAATAGTAGAAGCGTTTTCAAACGAAATTCATGCAGGAAACCCTAATGCAAATATTTACTTGTTTCATACAAGTACAATTTTATCAGCTGATGAATTGATTGAGCGCCCTTACATTTTTGCAACACATGTTAATCCGGTATATTGGATTACACCAACAGAACTGGTTAAAAAAGCTATTGGATTTATGGAGCTTGAAAAGGGAGTTGTAAAGAAAGATATTTATCTTTCAAATCCGAATTTCAGTACTGATTATTTCGATAATGATATTACATATAAACGACGAGTAAAAGAATTGTATAATAAGAATGTATGAAATTGATAAATAAAGAAATAGTGTTTAAAGGTTTTTTAACCATCGTTAAATTATTCTTAGAAGCAGATGGAGAAGTGTTTGAAAGACTTGTTTTAGAAAGAAAAAACGCAGTTGCAGGGATAGTTTATGATAAAAGTAAAAATAAATTTATTTTTACAAAACAATGGAGACCTGGTTCTGAAAAAGATATTTATGAAGTAGTTGCAGGTGTAAATGATTATGATTCAGATGAATCTGAGTGTTTAAAACGGGAAGTTCTGGAAGAAATTGGATATTCTATTGATAATATACAACACATAAATACTTGTTATTTATCTCCTGGGGGTTCAACTGAAAAAGTCTCAATTTATTATTGTGAAGGAAGCAAGGTTTCACCAGGTGGTGGACTACGAGAGGAAGGAGAGAAAATTGAGGTTATTGAATTTTCTTTTGATGAAATTATGAATACCTCCTTTGAAGATGCAAAAACTATTATTGCTGTAGATTATATAAAAAATAAGTTTAATAAAACCAATGTTTAAATAATGAGATAAAATAAAAGCACCATCTGGTGCTTTTATTTTATCTTGCATATTCAATCACTCGATTTTCACGAATCACGGTAACTTTAATTTCACCAGGGTAACGTAAATCTTGTTCAATTTTTACTGCCATTTCTCGGGCAACTCGTTTCGCTTGTAAGTCATTTAATTGGTCAGGGTGAACGAAAACTCTGATTTCACGTCCTGCCTGTAGTGCGTATGATTTTACAACTCCTTGGAATGTATTTGCTACGGCTTCTAATTCTCGTAATCGTTTTACATAGTTTTCCAGTGTGTCACGTCGTGCACCAGGGCGAGCCCCAGATATCATGTCACAGGTCTGAACAATTACTGCTTCCAGTGATCCATGAGGATATTCATCATGATGACTGCGCATTCCAATAACTACTCGTTCATCAACTCCAAACTTTTGAAGTACTCGGATACCAATCTCTACGTGAGTTCCTTCAATTTCATGGTCTAATGCTTTTCCAATATCGTGAACCAGTCCTGCAAATTTCGCAATATAAGGATCTGCTCCGATTTCACTGGCAATCATTTCACATAAATGGGCAACTTCGATACTGTGACGCAAAACGTTTTGACCATAACTGGTTCTGAAATGAAGTCGTCCTAATATTGATACAACACGTGGATCAACGTTTACAATACCACATTCATACATTGCCTCTTCTCCTTTTTTCTTTACGATTTCATTAATTTCATTTTGTGCTTTTTCAATGAATTCCTCAATTTTTGCTGGTTGGATACGTCCATCCTTGATTAGGTTTTCCAGGGCAACACGTGCTATTTGTCGTCTGATTGGATCAAAACATGAAATAATAATTTCATTTGGTGAATCATCGATGAGTAGTTCAACACCTGCCATGCGTTCAAAAGTTCTAATGTTTCGCCCCTCTTTTCCAATGATTTTTCCTTTTATCTCATCGTTTTCGATTTCAACAGAAGTAGTTGTCAGTTCTGATGCGGTAGAAGACGCCAGTCGGTTGATTGCGGTGGTTAAAATACTTTTCGCTCGTTCTTTTAGTTTTTCTTCGCCATACAATTCCAGTTTCTGCATTCTGGTTTGTAAATCTGCAGTAAATAATGACTCTGTTTCATTAAGCAACATAGTGCGTGCTTCGTCTTGGGACATTCCTGCAACACTTTCTAATACTTCGTTACGTATACGCAACGCTTCCTCAGCTTTTTCTTTTAATGAACGAACTTCTTCGATTTTTGATTTCATGTTTTCATAATCTCGGTCAAGGTCGCTTTGGCGTTTATCAAGATTCTGTTCTCGACGCTCCAAGTGTTCTTTTGTTTTTGCAAAATCTTTTTCTCGATCACGTTCAAGTTCCCGACTTTGGTTCAGGATTTTTTCTGCTCGTAATTCGGCGTCAGTAACAAGTTTTTGGGCATCAGTGCGGGCTCGTAACAAGATTTCTTGCACATTGGTTTCCAGTGATTTTTTCTGAAAACGTGCAACAAATACGCGCACAGCATAACCCAGCATTATTCCGATAGTTAGAATAATACAAAGGATAATATAGTTCATAATAATAATTTCTAACCAATAAAAAACGATTCGTGTTAATAAAAATTCAAAAGTAAGGTTGTACAGAGGAGTTCGGGAGAGATATTCTATCTAAAAACAAGAGTTCTGTACTGACTGCAATGTATCATACAAAATCTGGTTTGTATAGAGTTTATTGACAGATTTTATATATTAAGTATAGTAGTTTTCATTGTTCACTCACAAAACTTCATATTATGACCCTTGGAAAGATTTTCTTGACCGCATCATGCCTTCTTTTTATTATTGCCTACATTATTCGTGGAAATTCAGATTTTTCGACTTCTACAGCAGCTGAAAGTGTTACTGCTATGGAGCTATCCGAAGCTGTCGCTTCGGATGGAACCTATCGCGTGGTACCGCGTGAAGTTGTCGTATCAAACGGTCAATCACTTTCCGAGGCACTCAACATTTCAGATTCTGCTGCAAACGTTGTTGCAGATAAAACAGGACTAAAGACCATTATGGTAAACAGAGTTTCAACCACGCTTATCTACAAGGGCGATAAGTTTCTCTTGTTTCCGGGATCAATACAACCAGCCGACAGTGTTTGGGTGTATGTTCGGAAAGATGTGTACAATTAAAAACAACAAAAAAGAAAAATCCCTGCAATTATGCGGGGATTTTTATTATCTCTTGGTAATTATTTTATCAACAATTCCATATTTTAATGCTTCATCAGCAGTCATCCAATAATCGCGTTCTACATCTGCTTCGATTTTTGCCAATTTCTGACCAGTGTTTTTTGCTAACATTTCATTTAATCGTTTTTTCATTTTTACGATATTTTTTGCAGTAATTTCAATATCAGTAGCTTGTCCACCAACTCCTCCGTTAATAAGTGGTTGATGAATCATAATTTCTGAGTTGGGTAATGAGAATCGTTTACCTTTTGTTCCTGATGATAGGATTACTGCTCCGGCACTTGCAGCGAGACCGATACAAATAGTAGAAACGTCGCATTTAATGAAATTCATTGTATCAATAATTGCCATTGCTGAACTAACAGATCCACCAGGACTGTTCACATACAGCATAATATCTTTCTTTGAATCTTCTTGTTCAAGGAACAATAATTGAGCAACAATTAAACTTGCAATTGTGTCATCAATGGGTGTTCCTAGAAAAATGATACGATCTTTTAATAATCGTGAATAAATATCATAAGCGCGTTCGCCCATGGATGTTTTTTCAAGTACGGTTGGAACTAAATAAGACATAAATAAATAGGTAAATTAAATAATTAGTTTCAAGAAGATAGTTAAAAAGTCATAAGATCGTGCAGAAATCTTGAAACTAAGGTGATTGTAGCATGAAATGTTTTTAAATAAAAATTGTCTATTTTCAACAATCATATATAATAATATGTATTATTTGCAGTTCGTTTTAATATTTCATATGAAAAAACTTATATTAATCGGCTTACTTGTCTTTATTAGTGTCTCTGGGTTTGTCACTTATAATATCTATAAAGAGAAAGAACACACTCGTGATCTTATTAGTTTTACAGAAAATCTTCAAAGCCAAGAAATTAATAGAATTTCAGAACAGTCGGTTGTTAAGAAAGACACGATGCTTGCGTCTACTTCTGTTTCCGTATCTGAGAACTCTATAAAAGATTGCAAAAACAATTTTGATTGTTTTATTGAATCTTCGAAGACCTGTTCGCAAGCAAAAGTAAATCAAATTGTTTCAATGGATTTTAGTTATGAAGTAAAAAATGATGTTGATTTTGAAATTAAAGGAATAAAGAATAATAAGTGCGAGATTTCATTTACTATTAAAACGTCCACTCTTTCATTTATTGATGATCCGAATGCTTCACAACAAATTAGGGATCAAGTAAAAGAAATGATGAAATCAGCTCAAGATGAAGTAAGTAGAACGGTGGCAACAAAACCCTTGAATAACTGTTTGTTTAAAGATAAAACTCTTACTACAATGCTTGAAGGTATAAAAAACAGTGCATTTCATCTTAGTATCAATGGTATTGCTAGTGATCAATACAAGGTATTTGAAAATCTTTCAAACAATAACTGCAACGGACCGTTTATTTTAAATTAAAAAACCACTGATTATGGTTTTTAATTTACTTATTTCTGCGCTTCTAACCAGTCAAATACAGCACCATTTGTTAACATTTGTGTTACATAGGCGACAACATTTGCTTGTTCTACTGCCTGATCTTTGTACATTTCCATGATTTGATTTACTTGTTCGTCAATTTTTGTTTGGTCAGCTTTGATTGAAAAATCAGATGCAATTTTTTCAAGTGCCATTTGCATGTGTACACGTTTTACGGCTTGTTCGCGCCATTCATTTCGCATATCTTCTATTGATTTTCCAATATGTTGCAAATAGTCTTCCATTTTCATGCCCGACATTGAAAGATCATAACTGAATTGTTCAAACATTTTATTTAATTCAAAATCAACCATAGATTCCGGAATATCAAATGTTCCTGCAGCAACAATTGCTTCAATGATTTCAATGCGGCGTTTTTCATGTGCATGAGTTTCTTTTTCTTTTATCATGTTTTCTTTTAACTTTGTTTTAAAGTCATTCACATCTGAAAAGTCTCCTAATGATTTTACATATTCATCAGTTAATTCAGGAAGTTGATCATCTGGAATGTTTTGATGATTATGATCATGGTGATCAACACCGTCATCATGCATTTGTTGATGTGCTCGCATTTGTCGAATTTCTTTAATCGCGTTTTCAATATCAGTATCGGTTACAACCGAATCCAATGGTTCAGCATTTTTTGCTTTAGTAATTTTTTCTACATCGTTTAGTTCAACTGTTGGCATGACATCAGTAGTAATTACGTACTCTACATCATTTTCAGGTGCAAGTTTTGTAATTGAGATTGATGGTCGGCCGATAGATTGAACTTTTGATTGTTCGATAATAGTTGGATATAAATCAGTAAGTGCCATATCTGCCATATCTGCTAACAAACCTGTTTCTCCTACCTTTTCGATTAATTTTGATTCAGGAACGTGACCTTTTCGAAAACCATCTATTTCTACACTGTTTTGTAATGAAGCTATTGATTTTGCACGGTATCCTGCAACTTTTTCATAAGGAATTGTTACATGAATTTCTGCCTGACTTTGGGGAAGTTTTTTAACTTCGGTTTTGATTGATGTCGTCATATGGCGGCTACTTTAACAGAAAACCACTGAAAAGGCAAAAGGATATTTTTATTAAAATCCCCACATAAATAATTTTGATTACTTGCACTAAATAATGTTTAGGAGCATACTATATGTATTAATCGTTTTTAAATTTCAAATTCAATCATTATGAAACAGATCGTTGATAAAATGTATAACCCACCAAATGCAAAATTAGGTATATTAGTATTACGGGTAACATTGGGTGCAATTTTTCTAACTCACGGTATCCAAAAACTTTCAAATATTGAAATGACTATTGGATTTTTTGGAATGCTAGGATTCTCAGCATTTTGGGCTTGGTTGGTAGCATTGGTTGAAACTATTGGTGGAGCTGCAGTATTATTTGGTTTTGGTACACGAATTGCTGCTTCATTCCTTTCTATTATTATGATCGTGGTAATTACTATGGTTAAGAAGGGTCAAGGATTCAGTGCAACAGAACTTGATATTGTGTTGCTAGGGTTATCATTAGGGGTTGGATTAATTGGTTGTGGTAAATGGAGCTTGTGCCATATGTATCACAAGGGAAC
>CAYSOB010000021.1:2235-10511 GCA_964432575.1 uncultured Candidatus Saccharibacteria bacterium | reverse complement strand
GTCAGTATTGTAAATTTCATTCTGCACGCTCCACATTAATCATTGTGTATTTACCCCAAAGGACAGAACGGCTTTCTGCTTCATCTTTAGTGTGAAGCGTAACCATACATTTATTGCTAGGCCAAACAATACTATTTAGCGTAACTCTATCAATTATTTCTCCACTCCCGACAATATCACCGGGCTGCAAATGCTGAGCTTGAACTTTGAGTTTCATTTTATTTCAAGCTCCTCATAATAAGCATTTTCATATTCTGTTAATTGCTGATCCTCACACCAAGCTTTAGCCTTTTCTTCATTATCGAAAGCAGCTAATGGAATAGATGGACCTTCTTCATTTCTATTAGTATAACATACCCAAACTTTCACTTATCTCCTCCACCAGCTAGCTTTCGCCTCAACGCTTCAATCTCACCTTTCTTAGCATACTCGAATATTGTACCATCTTCTACAGTTAAGCGCAAGGCTTGTACTAGAATTAATACTTCCTTAGCTGAGAATAAGAAATGTGGTGTATGTGTCATTTATGGCATACCATTTTATCAACAGTCAAATTAGTATAACCATAGCGAGCAAGCTCACAGCAAGCTTGTCTCACTGCTTCATTTCTGTCTTTAGTTTCAGTAAAAATAACTATTGAAGCTTTACAAGGCTGTCCATTAGCAGCAATAGCATTGCATCTAACGTCCCATTGAATACCTTGCTTAAACCACTTCCAGCTAGGATTGCTCATGCCCATCTATCCCTTCCGTGCACGACAAATGCACGCGCTAGACCAGTGCGCTTGATCCTTGCTTCATCCTGAAAGCTAAGCAAATGAAGGCGAAAATAATAGGCGTAGCTC
This sequence comes from uncultured Candidatus Saccharibacteria bacterium, assembly GCA_964432575.1. Classification (GTDB taxonomy): domain Bacteria; phylum Patescibacteriota; class Minisyncoccia; order Phycocordibacterales; family UBA1006; genus CALMMZ01. The sequence continues at coordinate 9,667 of CAYSOB010000021.1, read as the reverse complement.
TTGGAGCTATCAAACGCGCAATCCTCACGCGTGAGCCTGTGAGCTTCTTTAAATGCTATTGACCAGTCCATTTTAAATTCCCTTTCCAAGATACGCACGCAAACAAAAACTTAAAGGCTAGCAGTCCTCACCTTTAAGCCGCTGTAACCCCTCTAGGCTACAGCTTTCTTCTTCTATATTCATCTGATCAAGCAATTCGTTAACCTTACTCGCTTCAATGTACTGCGTTGCAACAGGCTCAACATTAACATCGCACAAATGATCTAGCATAGACAAATCATCATACTCATTGATCTCAATATTAAAACGATACGAAAGCCAACCAACCAGCTTTGCAAACTTAATTCTATCAAGCTTCATTTTATATTCTCCATTTTAAAAATTAAAGCCCTAGTTGATTGCGAGCCGCTAGCTCAACTAGGAAAGCTCAGGGATAGCATGAGGCTTCTTAAGTTTCTCATACTTGGCTCTACTAAGCTAGCCTGTTCTTGCACGAATTAGCTAGCTCAGTAACTCTATACGCTTTCCTTGCGATTGTAAACCCGAACCGGCTTCTTCATCGCCTTCTGAGCAGGCATTCCCATACGCAAGCGCATATAGAACGTCATGTAGGGAACACCAGCAGCTTCAGCAGCAAGCCGAATAGACTTATAAGACTTCTTCTTAGTACCAGTAGAAACATTCTTCATTTTACATTCTCCATTTGTTGATTGCACTATGGACGGTTTACTTTAATTAGTCAAGCATTTTCCTAGCAAATCTTAACTCATTTTCTGACCACTTATTGATAGCTTTCATTTCACTATCATATTCCGCTTGGGTCATTTTGCTATTCATGAAACGAGCATCCAAGCTATCAACCATTCGACAAACCTTGTTTTCAATTTGCTCCTCAGTCATCCATTTATTGCTCATTTCCATTCTCCTCTATCTGATACAGTCACTCTATACGGTTGATTTACAGCAGTCAAGAGTTATTTTAAATTATTTTACAACTTTCCAACCAGCATAGTGACCACCAATAGCTCCACCAGTTCCCTTTTGAAACTCAATATTAGCTTCATCACCAACCTTAACACCAGACTTTGACTGATAAGGAGAAAGCCACACATAACGCATATGATCAGACTTAAGTTTATCGTTACGCTCCCACTTCTGCATTCCATCCTTGCGAATTTCAGTAAGAATTGCTGTAATCATTTGCTTCTCTCCATCAGTTGATATTCGTACTATATCAGGTCTTACAGGAATGTCAACTACTATTTTAAATTATTTTATATTGCGCTGCATCAACTACATTTTTCCACTCCCTTATCTGTTCCTTTTGCAACTCAGCAATCATCCTGCGACGTTCCAACATCTTCCAACTTCTCAACACATCATCCCAATATGCCCACATTCTATTCATCTGCTTTTCATAATTGTTAAGCTCTAATATTAATTCATCAATTCTAGTCATATATCATTATCCTCTAACCAAGCTCTAAAACTTCTCATTTGAGCAGCGTTGATTTCAATATGCTCTGTCTTGTTAGTCTTAATTTCAAACTCAACATTACCAGTTTCTAGAAGTTTAACATTTAATACTTTGTCATATTGCGGCCAATAGAGACAAAGCGTTCTGTCTTTCATGCTCATTTCTTTAGCTTTCTAATCTGCTGCTTCACCAGCTAGTATTGCTTTTGCTATATGTTAAATATCTTCTGGCTTTCCTGACATTTCAACAACTCCTTTCAGTTGATTTTTAACATGATCTAAGGCGTCTAGCGAGCCGACTAATAGCTAAGTCCTTGATTTTCTCGATATATCTAATATATCTAATATATCTAATAGATAGTTAAAGTTGTCTTAAGGAGGGGTAGCTATGGAGGGTCATTCGCACCATTAGATTTAGAAAGCACTAGATTTGACGTATCTAATAACGATTTCAAGCACTTAGCACCATTAGATTTGCCTTTTTTCTATTAGATATCTGATAATCGCGACAGAATTTAATCAATTGTAGGGAAAGGTTTAATCAATTATACTCAAATCATTCACAGCAAAGCAGCGTTGAGAAGTCCCATATTTTTCTTGTGCCCAAACTTTTCCAAGCTCTTTAATGCGATCACCATCAATCAAATTTTGAATTGTTCTCTTGATTGCAAATGTAGCACCTGATTTATCATTGCGAAAAGCAGCAACAGCAACTAAGCGTTTATTCAAATAGCCATAAGGAATAATTCCATCCTGATGCATCTTAGGAGATTTAAACTGCATATATTTTTGAACATCTTCATAAGGAGAACGAATATAGTTTTTTATTGCGCGAATTATTTCACCAGCTTGTTTAACCTCATGAGAATTACCGCCAATCTCACCAGCTTCAAACTTATCTGTAATAGCTGCAATATCATGTTGCACTAAATTAGCAGCCCATTCCATATCTTGAGGTTGAATTGTGGGCTCAATCATATTCTGACCAACAGCAAGCAATGCTGATAGCTTCAAAACTTTAATGTGTGCTCTGTTCCAAAGTTGTCTAACTACTTCTCTGTTAGAAGAATTAATGCGAGCATCAGCATACTTGTCAAAGTCGTGAAGCATTTTAGATGCTTCAGGAGTGTAACCCACATTAATAACACGACGCGGGTTTGAATGATTGACTGTTTCGCATTGCGCCGCTAATGCTGCAAGCTTTTCAATAAGAGAGAATGAAGGCACAACTGAAGTATGGTTTTCATTGAGTGGCGGACGATTGCCTTTATACTCAATAAGCAAAAAGCGAGGAAGCAAACCCTCGCTAATCATATCTTCATTCAATGCGCCGTAAAATCTTTCAGGAGTGCTTTCACCCAATATGCTAAAAGCAGGACTAGGCACTGCGCTAGTATTATTAGCTTTGTCACTGTAAACAGAAGCATGTAATATTTCGCTGAAACCAGACTTATTATACAAATCAAGAAACATGCGGCGTAAAGACACTTCTGATCCGTTAGCATTTGGGCTACTCATTTGTTGCAGTCTCAAACCAAATTCACCTAATAGGCTGATGAATGATTGAGACTGGTTGCCAAGATATTTAAAAAGTGCTGATCCTGATGATATTTCAGATGGGCCAATGAAGCCTGTAGAAGTTGGCACTTGCATCTTAATCATATTCATTAGCTTATTGATACCAGATGCAGCAGCTTCTTTGCCTGCACCAGTCATAGCTAGAAGCAAAACATACTGATTTAAACCTGTACCAGATACGTTGTAAGCTCTGCCTGTAATACCAGCCATTAGCGCAATAGATGCTGATAGCGCCACTTCAGGAACAGGACGCGGGGCAGCAGAATAAATAAACTGAGCAATTTCACCAACCAAACCGGGAGGAAGATTACTAGTAGGATTTGGTTGAGGAGTATCTAGCTTAGCATCAAAGCTAAGTTGTTCATTGGTGGGAGTGGTAGGACTTGAACCTACAACCGAGCCGTTATGAGCGACTGGCTCTAACCGTTGAGCTACACTCCCGTTAGTGGTAGCGGCAATAGGATTTGAACCTATACTAGCAGCGTCAAAGGCTGCTGTCCTACCGTTAAACGATACCGCTTTATCTCTAGCTAACTTTTCTTCAAGAGCATTCTTAATGCCATCAAAATCCAATGGAGGCAACATGCGATCAAATGACCGCGCAATCATACTTGAAACATAATCATTGCGCTTGGCTTTGTCACGCTGTCCTAATGGAGAATTTCTAAATATTCTGGTAATCTGTGCTCTATTTTGTGTATAGAAAGCAATAATATCAATATATGCAAAATCAGCCTCAGATTGTGAGCTATACAACTCTTGCCAATTGCCAGAATTGAGCTTTACAAATTTATCTCCATTAACAGCGGCAATTGCCATATTAATAATTTCTTCATCTGATTGTCGCTCTTTATCATCCCCATGATAAACAGACTGAGCAACAGGACCATTACCCATTTGTTCCCACAATTGAGTAAGCAATTCCTGTCTATCATTAATTACATTCTGATTATTATAAACATTACCTGTCATTGTCGCATAGCGTTGCGACGAATAAATTTCAATCTTACTTCTGCGGCGTCCTGCTGGTACAGTGCCTTTAACAATAATATGCAATCCCTTACCTGAAGGTGATACTTCAGAATAGCTATCAAACTCATGATACACTTTTAGTTGACGCTGCAATATTGCATCATCACCTTCAGCGTCATCTAAGTCTATAAATGTGTATGGATCATTGTCAGAGAATATGAAACCAATGCCAGAATAGCCACCAGCATTAAAACGCCTAACGCAATCTTCAAAGGATGACCATGTGTTATGATCATTGACGCTTGCAGGCTTTCCATTGATTGAATATGGTACTTTGGTCGGTTTCGCTGCTCCAACATCTTCATATCTCCACAGACAGAATTGACGCAACGCTTTTAGCTCAGCAGGTATATTGTGAAATAGATTACTCATTGCTACCAAACTCCTTATGAAGCTCAGTAGATTTTTCACAATATGCTAAATAAGCATCTTCAGGAGTATTGTGATAGCTGTAATATCTAATTCCATCTGATCTTATATCCATTCTCCATTTTTTATTCCAATCGGACCAACTTACTCCTTTTAGTCCTGAAGAATTATGCTCCTTTTTATTTACATTTTTCATATTCAAATTGTGATTAGCATCGCGCAAGTTTGACCAAACATTATTAGCTTTATTTTTGTCAATATGATCAACTTCTTCTGGAATATATCCTTTCATTATAGCAAAAGCTATTTGATGTGCATAATATTCCTGATAATCAGGACCAAAACTAACTCTTATGTATCCATTGCTATTTAAGTAGCCAGTTTTTTTATTAGCAAAACGAGCATTCCATTGTTTTTGCCTTGGAGTAGGATTTTCACCAAAGTCACGAGACTTAAACCAAACTTCACCAGAAATAGGCCAATATAGACAACGCAAATTGATAAATTGAATAGGATCAAATAAAGACATGATAGCCTGTGATGCAGTAGGAATTTAAAATTAGATCAGGCTACGCTCTTTAGCCAATGCTTCTCTCATTAAACGCTTAAATACTTGAGCCATTGACAAACGTTGGGACAATCGTTTTTCCAGCAATGTGCGCAATTCTTCAAACTCAGTTGAAATACCTTCACCTGAAAGACTTATATTTAATCTATTGTGGGTATTGACTTGTTCGCTCATTAATTTTTCCTGAAGAAAAAAAGTTTGTGTTGACGACTTGACACATTGAAGGAAGCCTGTCAAGGTCCGGCTTACTCGGACTAAAACCGCTAAGCCAAAGGAGCTAGCTATGAAGTGAGCAGTAAGGTTTAAATCAGGAGGCTGTTAAACCCAGTGCCAGCCTCCTGATACCCAGTTTAAATAATTAAATGAGAGAATAATGTCGTATATTATCTATCCCAACAGAAGATTGCAAAAATCTAGGCATTTAACTGCCCACATAATGCATATGCTTCATAGCAAACTTCCAGCTAGTACAAATTTTAAAGAAATAGCTAGGGAGCTAGAAGATTTGTTTTACACTTCAGGAGTAGAAATCATAACTGAAGCAGATAGGATTGCAGCAGGATTGCAACCTCGTGATCACAATGGATTGACTATTGATGAATTACGAGCCATAGATGCTGTTTATCTAAACAATCTACTTAAACCGTTACCTCCAATCATGAATGAAGATGGATTGAATAACAATGAAAACTGAAATCATTTTGGCTAGCCAACTAATGGCTTATCAAAGGTGGCTACGCACTCACAATCATATGCTCATTCGTGCTGTACCATTCACGAATGCTGAAAATGTCGAATGCTATAAAATGATGTATGTGTAGGAGATACTATGCCTGATATTCGTGAAGTTCTCAAAGGTCTATCGCCTGATGATAGAGCAGCCTATATGCAGGTTCGCAATACAATGCGCCGTGCTTATCTAGCTGCTCATGCCGCTGTGCTTCCAATTGAAAAATTTGAAATTGAAGATGATCAATTTCTAGACTTGATTGATATTAAGCTAGCTATTCTATTTGATAGAGGAGGAGTATTTGATCACGCTGAAGGTAGCTTAGATAAAGTTGAAGCTGCTAAAACAGAAACAGCAATTGAAAGTGCTGCTACTCGCATGATGAAAGCAACACAACTAGACAATGGTAAAACTACTCAAGCTTGGCCTAATGGAAAATGAGCAATGCCTGATCCTTGGAAATTTCATGGCATGTTGCTATATGTTATAGGATTTATGGCAATAGGTGTTGTCGCTTCTTATATTATAGATTGGATGCTAAAATGAATGGTTGGAATACTACTCCTGCTCAGCAAGTTTGGCCTAACCCTAGCAACTCATGGGATGCTATGAGTGAGGATCAGCTTTTAATGCTATGGCAGCAAAAGAAGCAAGCTATTGAAAATGCCAAGAATGAGGAAATGGAGCTTCGCAAATATATTGTGAAGCGTGAGTTTCCTAAAGCCAATGAGGGAATGAACACTAAAGAGCTTGGTGCAGGCTATCAGCTTAAAGCAGCAATTAAATACAACTATAATCTTGCAGACAATGACACTGTAGAAACTACGCTTGAAAAGTTATCCAATCTTGGCAATGCAGGATCAGCCATTGCTGACAGGCTTGTAAGCTGGAAGCCTACTTTCCTTCTCACTGAATATAGACAGCTTTGTGAGGATAAGGAAAAAGGTTCAAAGTTTGCTGTTGACGCTTTAAATATTATAAGCGAAATGCTTACAATAACTGAAGCTGCACCAACTTTAGAAATTAAGGAAGCGAAGGTAAGAAAGAAATGAACCGAATAGAAGAATTAGCAAATCCATTTCAAGATACAGTAGCTCAAGCTGGCGTTGAAATTATTGTACGCCATGACGGCTTAGTGACTTGGATTAACATTGATGGTGTATGCCGTATGCGTATTATCAGCAATGGTTTGACTGTTCCTATTACAATTGAGGATAATAGAAATGCCAGCTAATGATCAACTTACTAAGCATGAACGTCTCAGACTTGAAAGCTTTGCTCAAGCTGTTAATAGCTCATTTACAATTAAAACCAAAAATAATGAACGTCCATCACTTGATAATTTATTTGAACACGCTAAGCGCATTGAAGAATTTTTAAAAGCTAGCAACCCGAATTAAAAACAATGGACATACGCGACCTTAAAGCTGCTTCAGAACATGCACAAAACTTTGGTGTTAAAGCTATTGTGTACGGTCCTGCTGGCACAGGCAAAACTCCCATACTTAACACAGCCCCTAGACCAGTATTGCTAGCTACTGAGGCTGGATTGCTTTCTATGCGCGGCTCTAATATACCCACATATGAAGCTTACACTTCGCAGCGTGTTGACGAGTTCTTTAAATGGTTTTTTAATTCTAGTGAGACTAAAAATTTTGATACTCTAGGTATTGACAGTG
>CAYSOB010000021.1:0-2135 GCA_964432575.1 uncultured Candidatus Saccharibacteria bacterium | reverse complement strand
ATCTGCAAAGAAGAAATAGCTGATGTTGAATTTCAATCTTTGCGCCGTCCTTATTTTCCCGGCAAAGTATTACCAATTGATGTACCTCACTTATACGATTTCATTATTAGATTAGCTAGAACACAAGCTATACCGGGAATGCCGGGAGAACATCTAGCATTTCAATGTGTGGGCAATATGAACATATTAGCTCGCAATAGAACAGGTAACTTAAATGAGTATGAGCCTCCTCATTTTGGAAACCTAGTACAGAAAGCAATGAGTGCTCCACCTATAGGATATTAAATGTCTAAGCTCATTGATATAGCTGCTGAGTTGAGACATGAAACCGATAGCGCATATTTGCTATGGGATGGCAGAGAGGAAAAAGAAGTAGGAGGTAAAAATAAAAAAGAATTGAGAGTTTGGGTGCCAAAGTCTCAAGTTGAAAATAATGAAGATGGTACTTTTACAATGCCAGAATGGCTAGCAATAGAGAAAGGATTTATTTAAAATGGATACAAAAGCTTGTAATTTGACTGAAGAAGAAATCAAGATGTTGATGAATAGCATTAGTCACAGTGGAGATATTGTAGATAAGATGGAACGTCTTAATTATTTTCACAAGCGTCTTAAGGCTTTTAATGAATTTGAAACTAAACCTATGCCAACTCCTACTACTCAAGCTGCTGCTTGGCCTAGTAACTAAGAAAGGAAAATTTTAAATGTCTAAAAAGCCTGCTAAACGTGGTCGCAAGCCGGGAGTTAAGGTTGGTCCTTATAAGATGAACCTTACTCAAATGGCTGAAGAAATTAAAACTCTTAAAGTTAAAGTGGCTAAATTGGAGAAGGTGTTAAGCTAATGCAGATGCGCTCCGGTATATATTTTATTCTGAATAAAATAAGTTTAAAATTATATATCGGTAGCGCAGCCTATCTTGTTCGTCGCAAATCAGAACATTTTTCTAGACTTTCAAAGAACATTCATCATAATGAACATTTGCAGCGAGCTTATAATTTTTATGGTGCTGAAGCTTTTAATTTTATCATAATTGAATTAGCTCCATTAGATAAATTGATTGAGCTTGAAAAATTTTACATTGCTAAGCATAGAACTACTGAAGAAGAATTTGGATATAATAAATGTGAAGCTGGATCAGGAATGCATGGAAGAAAGCATTCTCCTGAAACCATAGAGAAAATGAGAAAAGCTAAAATAGGTCAAGTAATTTCTGAGAAACAAAAAATTAAAATATCAAATACATTAAAAGCAAAAAATTTAAAAATGTCTGCTGAGCATAAAGAAAAATTAAGAATAGCAAATAAAAAACGAAAATATAAACAAGTTTCAGAAGAAACAAGAGCCTTAATGTCTAAAAATCGCAAGGGTAAAAAATGGACTGAAAATCGTAGAAATGCTGCTAAAAATTCTCAATTTGTTATAATTGCTCCTCCAATCAACTGTTTAACATAAAAGGAACTAAAGTATGGTTGCTATGTCTGGCGGTTTTAACGCAAATCAGTATGAGCCTAATCAGGGAATGTCTAGCCATCCTCCTGCTTTAAAGGTTCCTTTCCAGATCACTAATACAGCGATCAAGGAAAACTCTGCTAAGGATGGTGGATATTATGAAGTTGAACTTACTTCAAATCTTGGAAGTGTAATTCATCGCTATAATATCTGGAATAAAACTCCAAAGGCTGTTGAAATTGCCTATGGGCAATTGTCTGCTCTCTGCCGTGCAACTGGAATTTATCAGTTGGATTGGCAAAATGAAGGCGCGGCTTTGCGTGGTGGACGCGGGCTAATGGACGTTGGTTATCAGAAAGGCGAGGAGCCTTCCGCTGACAATCCTAACGCCAAAGGATACACTGAATTAAAGAAGGTGTATGATCTTGGCGGTAATGAGCCGGGCAAAGCTCCTGCTCAACCGCAGACTATGCAGCAGCCTCAGCAGAATGGTCCTGCGCCGATGCAGCAGCAGCCGGGAGGAGGATGGGGGCAACCTAACCAGCCTCAGCAGCAAGCTCCTCAGCAGCCGCAGCCTCAACAGCAACAGCCTCAAGGTGGAGCTTGGCAACCCGGAGGAGGGAACCAGCAGACACCACCTTGGGGCAACAGAACGTAGCATAAGTAGAATTTAAATTAGCTACGT
>CAYSOB010000020.1:2222-11088 GCA_964432575.1 uncultured Candidatus Saccharibacteria bacterium | reverse complement strand
ATCAACATAAGCTTTTACTGCTTTTTGAGTAGCAATCTTACTATCTGAATTTGCAGCAAGTGTTGTATCTGTATCAAGAACAGATGTTTCAATTTTATCTGTATTGAGATTAGAAAAGTTGGTATTTATCTTAGCCATTGAGTTGGCTGTCGTTATTCCGTCTGTTCCTACTAATGTTGTTATTGTACTCATGATGGTTTAGTTAGATTTGTAATGGTCGTAGATGGTTTTGATGTATTTGTCATTTTACTTGCCGTATCATTCCATGTTCTCGTCTCGGTATTCCACGTCGATGTGTTTGAATCCCAAGTCTCCTGATAATCTATCTTTGATATATTAGTTATGCTGGTTGTTGGCTTTGCAGTGTTTATCATAATTAAATATAATTAGGTATTTCTGGGACAATATACTTAGGACTGTCATCATTATTTCTACTTGCAAATACTGTGTCAAATTTAGCTAATTCTAATTGCCGTTCTATGTTTAATCCTTGAAGACTTGGCAGTCCCAATGACAATGCTTTATCATAAGCACATGCAATCACAAACCCTCTGTGCAATAGAGGTGAAACACCCGGCTCTTTAGTAGTATCTGTAGCAACAAAATATGAACCAGTTCTTTGAAAATCAAATTTAAGTCCAGAAGCCACTGTCGATGATGGTTTATAATTAAGTCTAATTATATTATCAGCTATTTTATCATATTGTGTCGGATCACCAGTAACCTGTCCAAAATGACTTGTATCGATTTCATTTCTATCTACTAAATCCAAGGGTTGATAATAACCATTTCTTAATATTGAAATACCTAATAGAGTAACAATTTTATTACTGTCTTGGTCTACTAAAAATGAATAGTCCGATTGTCCTAATTTGAGACTAGTAGTTCCCTCTGGTAATTTTGTATGATTTGTATCATCCCATTGAAATTTTCTATCACTTTCAAGCATATAGGCAGCTATCGTATCAAGCCAATCATTAGAGGAATTTACAATCTCGGAAGTCGGAAATTGAGTAGAATCTAATCCTACTTTCTTTCTTGACCTTTCCACTATACCTGTTTGATTTGTTGAATCGCTGAATACCATTTTATTTTTTTAATATATATAATTACCAATATGTCCTATCTTTAATGTTGGGTCACACCAAATCTCTTTTCCTATCTCTAGTACTTTATTACAGAAATAATAATCTTCACCGACTTTTGTCATTCCTGTATCATAATTTTCATTGGCAAACCACGGTCTAGAGATATTTTCAAATACTTCTGTCTTAATAAGCACAATTCCTCCTCCAATTCCTTTTACCTTAAATAATGTGTCTGGAAAGTTATATTTACCTAATAATCTATCAGTTGTTGATATCTCATCTTGGTCAAAAGTTGTTACAACTGGCAACGGTGGCAGACATCTAGAATGAGCCAATACCCCGACAAAATCTTTATCATGTGATAATAACGTATTTAGTGTATCACTTGGAAATATCATGTCATCATCAATCATCATTAAATGTGAACATTTTTCTTTAATTGCCTGTGTTGCTAAATAATTTCTATTTTCAGCTATTGTGTATCCCTGAGTCGCCATTTTGATTATAATTTCGCATTGAGAATTTTTAACCATGTCTAAAAGTGATAACACGGTCTGTGGTTGTATCAATCTATTTGTTGGTATGCCTAATAATATTTTATGCATATTCTTGCCCCCATAAAGAGGCAAGAGATGCACACAATTTAGACTACATTGACGTCAAAGACCAATGATGCCTGTCCCTGCTTTACATTCAATCCGTAGTCAACACGTGAGATAACTCCAACGCCTGACTGAAGATTTGGGTCTTGTGTAACAACTATCTGACCATAGGTAGCTCTTAAAATACCAATAGTCTCAACTCTCCTTACTCCAGCAAATACGTGTCCTGAAGTATGTGAATTTGATACATAGTGATATGCGCCAAGAGCGTAATATCCCTTTGTAGTCATAATTCCATTTCTCAAGACTTGGTCTGATAGATTGAATCCCATACCTTGCAATACCAACTCCAACTTTTCAAAGTCTGCTGGTCTCCATACAAAAGCGATACCATTTGCATCTGCTAAATCACCACCATTTGCAGTCAATATTTCTCTTTTAACTCCAGATACAATACTTCTAATATTTGTTGTTGTGACTGCGATTGCTGTTGAACCTAGTCCCAATACACCTCCACCAGTATCACCGAAGTTGGTCCAGTTAGCATGGTCTGCCAAGAAAGCAGCCTCTAGATGTTCATCAATAATTTTACCCTGTCTTTCTGCCATATCCATTTGAGTAAGCAACTTGCATTGTGCCAAGTCTGCTCTATCAACGAACATAGGTACAGGTTTATATGTACTGATGCTTAGTTGGTCATTTGTAAGTGTGTAATCTGAAAAACCGTAAGCTGTACCACGTGTACCTGTCTGTATTACAGATTCGGTAGACATATAAGGTACGTTAAGGTATTTAGAGTCTGAATAAATAACTTCGCAAACTTCTTTCCAGTTTGTCGGTTTATCTAGTCTCTCTTGTAGCTTTGCAGACCATTCTTGCTGATAAACACCTCCAATGTTTGGATCTGAACCAGCTACTGTATATGTATTAGCCATTAAATTAACTTTTAATCTGATAAATATCAGATATTAGATTAACCTCTTACTATTGGTTGGCTTGAGAATTTAGAGCCTGTTCTTTCTCGTTCAATACGCTTATTCAAGACGTTTCTTTTCATAGTTGTATCTTCAATGTCATTAAGAGTTGACTGGCCTGAATCTATGCGATTCATCCAATATACTTCGTCTTGTGAGCTTTGAACACTTTTTTTATTACCTTTTGGAATAGCTTCTAATGATTTTTTTGCTTCTCGTAGAGAACTCAATTTAGATTTAAAAATATCATCTTCTACAATAGAATCTAATGAATCACCACTTCTATCCATCCAGTTTTTAACAAGAGCAATTTCATCTGCTCCCTTAATGTCGTATGACCTTAAGAAAGCCTTCTCGCCGTAACCTAATTCTGATTTCGTTTCTTTTTGAACAGATTTCTCTGTCGTATCTTCAGTCATTCCTAGTTGTTTTCTAAGTCTTTTAGCTCTCCCTTCAAAATATTTTAATTCTTCTTGAGGAGTTCTCTTAGGCTTTTCTTCGGATACTTGAGGCTTTTCTGATTCTTCAGAGACAGTAGTCTCTTCTGTATCAGTTTCTATCGTGTCCTCTACGATTACATCGTTATCGATGTTTGTGTCTTCATTTGTCATAAAATGATAAATTAAATTCAATTTAGGGTAATTGATAACCTTTTAATAATTCACTTTGAGAAAGTGATAAACAAAAATGACCATCCCCATTGAGGAGCTGGTCAGTACGCAAAGTAGAAGCATTACCAAACTACTTTGGGTACTAATCAGCTACCCAATGGATTGTAATGCTTTTTTTGAGTTTTCAATGTACTAGTATGTACCTTCACCTAATATGATTCCAGATACTTTACATTTACCTCCAAAAGTATACCCGCCCAATCCTGCTCCTGCTGTCTTAATATTTACGTAGACATTAGGTGAAAGAATAGTATCATCAAGTGATCCTCCAGTTGGCGTCCAAACTGCATAACCTTGTGAGCTTGCTGCTACTGCCTTTCCACTTACAAGATTAGTCGTAGTTGCATATGCTGTCGTAGATGTTGCTATATCAATTGTTGCTGCTGTTGATGTACCCGTATATACTTGGAACGATACAAACTGAAGCGATGTTGTAGCTGAAGGTGTCCTAAACGAACATAGTGTCGTAGTTGCTGTTAGCATATCCTTTGATTCATTCCAGTATTGAACTCCGTTCATGCTAATGACTCTATACCAGAAATCTGGTCCACTTACCGCGCCAAGTTTACTTACTGTTTGAGCAACATCATATTTTGGAACATTTACTTGAACAGGTGTTGGACTTGAAGGCGCAACACTCACATTTACTTGTGGCTTTCCAATCAAAACGATACCTATTGCTACCGCAACCAATACTACTGCTGTTATATTTCTAACATAATTCATTGTTGAATTCATGATTATTAATTAATAAATTTATAATGCAGGATTTACCTGTTCTTCAACAGGCTTTTCCTGTTCTTTTTTTATACTCTCTAACTCAATAAATCCACTCTCGACCGCTTGGATTCCTCTAGCTAAAGCCCTCAAATCAGCGCCTAATTCTTCATTAGTTCTTGGGAATGTTCTATCCCATGCGAGTTGAAGTGCATAATTTGAGTTTCCCTTGAATTTCTCGCCTGGTTTTGCAATATGTTGGTACAAATAAAATAAAACATATTTCTTAACGGCTTCAAATAGTATTCTATCTTGACAGAATCCAATAATTTTATCTGCCTCTATGTCATTTAATATCTCTTTATATGTCACATCTGTTTTATTACTCATATGATTATTGTGTTAATGATAAATTATTATTAGTTTGTCCACTTAATTGAGTATTTTGTTGGGTTATTGGTTGATTCATTGGAGATATTATAGCTCTTTTAGTTAAATTTGTAAAATCAATAGGAGTCAATCCAGATTTTTCTAATATCTGATTAAATAATTCTGCAATTTCTGGATTAGACAAAGCCTGAGGATTAGACAGAGCAAGTCTCATAACATTGTTTAATTTAGATACATCTGATACAAAATCGTCATTAGTATTATTTACATTCCATTTAATCTTTATTGGTAGTTCTTTAAATTCATCTTTCATTGCCTCCATAAATCTCTTTTTACCTCCTTTCAAAAATTCTTGCTTAATAAAATCAATCAAAGCGTCTTGTCCTTCCTTAGTAATAGTCTTACCTTCAAGCAAGCCTTTCTTAATCCTATCATTAGCCTCATTTACTGACACTCTTTCAGCCACTTCCTGTAATTCCTTTAAGCTTAATTCTTCCAACCATTTATCACCCTTTTCTAGGTCACTAGTCAAATATTTAGTTATCTGTGTTTCGTATATCTCATTCCAGAAATCTCCAAATTGTTTGGCTCTATATTGATGAATACCAGTTCCTTCTGCCGTAACTATTTGAGTTGTTCCAAGAGGAGTGCCTGAAACTGGATTTAATCCTAACTGCGGATCTGACGCTGAACCTGTTGTACGAGCATTTTGTTCCATACGACTTGCAAAAGCGTCGAATGCATTGATATTTGGATTGGGCATTGATACAGCATTAAAATCTTTACCCTCTTGCAATTCCAATACGGTATTATGTTTTATGTTCTTTAGATCTGTCTTCTGACCCAAAGTATTATCATCTGTTTTCCAAAGAATCATTCCAAGAGTATCTAGCAATTTTTTTAATTGTAACATGCTATAATTAGTCCAAACTTGTTCTGGCATAATCTCCTCAATTCCTCCGCGACCACAAGCACGACCCCAAATATCATCCCTCTTCAAAGCCTTAAATATTTGTTTCTGCTTTCCTTTAAAAAGAGTTATACCTTTACTTTCGCTTTTATCATCTTTGTATGAAGCAACAATATGCATTTGCCTCACGTATTTTGTATCTTCTGGATTACCAGTTAAATAGCTTTCTGGCCAAGTGCAATGCAATTCATAGACTTCAATGTTTTTATTTGGTGTTTTGGTTATTTTACCATCTTTGTCAACGGTACACGTGGCTTTCTGTATTGCTAAATCAATCTTGTCATCTTCCCATGTACCTTTCATGTCTAATAATTCTTCTAATGAAAAATTATGCTTTAGACAAATAGGTCCAGAAAGTATGTCTGATTGATTACAAAATGCTACTGTCATTAAATCTACGGACTTAGGTTTCTTATCATTTACATCTTTAACCAAAGTCAATCCATAGTCTACATATGAAGTTGCACTTGCGTCTATTTCTTTATCTAGTCCGTTTTCTAAAGCCCATTTTCTATGATACTTGTTAGAGATTGCGGACATATGATAGTAATCTGGATCATCGACATAAGCTTGTACTCTTTCTACATTAAATCCTTCTGTCCTATATGCAACATTTAATATTGGAAGGATTATCTGTTTAAAGACTCTTGTAAATCCGTCATTCTCTCCAGTTATAAACTTAGAGTTTTTCATCAAAAAAGAATGGTCAATGTGCTTATACATATTCCACTGCCAATTTGTTCCTAGAGATACGGTCTCAGTCTTAAACTTTTGTTCCTCCTCTATGATGTAATCAAATACATCTTGTCTTGAATATTCATCCATTAATTTAACTTAATGTGTCTGCTAATATTCTTAAAGATATAGGGTCATTAAAGACTCTCTGGGTTTCAAAATTCTTTAATTGTCTAAATCCACTTTGTCCTGTTTTGTTATTTAATATCGTTATTTCTGTAAATCCAGAAATGATATCTGGAACTTTAATATCACTCAAAACACCGAAGACATCATCAACACTCTTTACAATCGTCTCATCGTTTAAAAGTACCGTAACTGTATATAAATAAGTTTTCTTTGGTTTTTCATCCTTTTCCTTCGCAACTTCCGTATTAGTTTTTTCTATTTTTTTTGCTACTCCAAGTTTAGTTTTTTCTATTTTTTTTGCTACTCCAAGTTTAGTTTTTTTATTCATTTTATTTTAAATTAAAAATATCTCTCCCGTTCAGCATATATTATAACATAATTTCTATTGTCAATACAAATCTAAAATGCTTCATTTACTTTTTTATCAGTTATTGAATCTTCATAATATTTAACTCTTAATGGTCCTACATACATTTCATCATGCAATGATGCTATAGCATACGATACTGCATCCATAGCATGTGAATATCTATGCTCTGGTATTCCTTTAGGGTTTCCGTCTTTATCTTCAGCCCAAGCATAATTTATATATGATTCCCATATGTTTTTACTCTTTCTAGTCACATATATTTTTTTCAGCGACGTAACTTTTATTCTGTACTCAACACTATCCTGACCTTTAACAGCCCCTTTTACGTTTAAACCATGCTTCTTTTGTTCGTATATACTTTTTGGCTCTGCACTATCAGCAATCACCAATGCATTGCCTATAGATTTTATCTGTGTTGCAAGATATTCATTACTCAATTCAGTCCCAAATGCTATTTCATCAACAATGTATGACCCATTCCAATAATAAATTGCTGCCACACACGCTGGATCTGGAAACCATCCAAAGTCCTCACCAAATCTAACCAATCGAGCTTCTTTTGGTAAATAATCAATTAATTGCCAGCCTGTATATATTTTACCTCTTACTTCATCTGGTGATAATCCTTCAATAACTTGATAATAGTGTTGTGGGTTTGTATCTCTATAAGCTAAATATTTAGATATCGTCTGTTTATCCATATTTGGCTCATTTTCTTTCCATGTTCCAGCTATGTAAATAGTGTCTGTTAGATTACTTTTTAATTTTGGAATAGAGAAACCATCTATCTCTGACGGAAATAAGTCAAACCATTTTCTTATAATCCAGTGACTTCTTGCCGGCGTATTTAAAGTCAAAACTACTAATATTTTACCTTTCGTTGTTCTCAAAGTATCATCAAGTGTCCTAAATTCCTCTTCGCCTATTTCTTCTGCTTCTTCAATCCATACTAGGTTATATCCTGCTAAAGATTTTAATCTAGCTGTTAGTGATCCAGATGAGGCTCTAAATCCATGCGCCCTTAAACTATTTTCACCTCTTTGAATAAACATATCATTTTCAGTAATATGAAATGATTCCTGTAATTTCTGTTCATTTATCCTGTCCATTAAATCTCCCCAACATGAAGCTCGTATATCTTCTCTTGTAGCACGCATTATGGCTCCTCTAACATATTCTTTGCCTAGTAGTTTAGATATACAAAATCTTGATACTGTACCAGAACGTCCATTACCTCTACCACCCATTAATATTACATAGCGAATATTATCTCCATGCTCCCATAATGGAATATGTGATTCGTGGACTTCAAATGATACATTCATTTATTTTTTTCTTAAATAGTAAATAAAATAATATATTTTCAAGTTTTATTTTTTCAATCAATTTAGGATTATCACTATTATAATGAATAACTTTGTTACCATTAACAATATCTTTCATACAATCAAAAGCAATATCAGTCATGTTATCGTTTATAAGCTCATAAATACTTAATGTGCCGTTAGCTAATCCTTCTGTCCACATATTCTTTTGTAAGTCACGAGACGATTTTCTTGCTAAGAGTTCATTAAAAAGTTGCATATTATTTGTTTTACCATTTCTCTTACCCTTAGAGGTGTAATCAATATATGCTTCATAAGCAGTTTTACCGTGTTCATCCTGTATCCAACCATGATTTCTTGAAATATTTAGAGGCGTAAACTTCAAGATTTGAGTGATATCCTTATTCATTTTCTTATGTTTATATCTACACCTTTTATTTCAATAGGACCACCGTCTTTACCTGTAACTTCATTAGTGGGATTACCTTCGGCTAATCTCCATATAATCTCTTTTGGTATACCATTTAACCATTCATCTCTCTCTTCATCTGTCATTTTGGATAGAAAATCTCTTACGTACTCCTTCATTGTCTTTCCTTTTGGTCTGCCTTTTAAATTACCCGACTGACCTTTCTTCCATAGCCAAGGTCTATCATTCTTTTCAGTTCTGTTATTTATCTGATTATCAGTCTCCATATCAGTATTATACAATATTTATAATTCATTATCAATCCTAATATCAGAAGCATTCATGGGTACAGATACTATTTATACTCATTCATAAGTCTTTAAATTGAGTTAAATGTTTGCTCTTCTGGGATTATTTATTCCACTTTGTCGTACGAAACAAAGTTCTTGGTTTATAATCAACCTCAAACTTGTAGACTTAATCGTC
>CAYSOB010000020.1:0-2122 GCA_964432575.1 uncultured Candidatus Saccharibacteria bacterium | reverse complement strand
ATCCGAACTATTTATTCTTTGTCTCCTTTTCATTTATTATAATTTAATTATTATTAAAATAACATTTATCACATAGCCATCTTTTGTCTTTACTATCTAGATCCAGTCGTAGTCCCTTTGGACTTTTTTTATTACATTTATTACATGTGTAGTCTATGTGTTGAGTATGAAATTTAGGGACCATTTCTTTATGTATATTCTCTTTGTTTTTATTATCATTCAACTCAACTGAATCTTCTACAAATTTAATTATTTTTTCTTGAATCATAAAAATTGTTTAAGTATGCTTTTACAACTAATAATTTAATCTGTTTTTTTGCTTGCGCCGAAGTAAGTTTCTTATCGTATGATTGATTGATAATGTCCACAAAATCATTAGGACTAATACTTTTCAATAACTTTAATTGATTCATTATGAACATTTATTATCATCACACGAATAAATCACTGTATCGTATATGTTTGGATCTTTTGTCATCGGAGCATTAATCAATTCGACATCATCTTTGTTGCCTAGGAAACCGTATTTATATCCGTAGTTTGCCACGATTGCTATAAATATCAATGAAATAGCAATAAATATTAGTTTTTTATAATTCATAATGTATATTATAGCATATGTATTTCGTTAGTAAACAAGTCTGTGGATAAAACAAAACTCCCCCGCCGAGGAGTCTTGTTATAATCCATCTTAATTATATCAAATAGAGTATCCGTATGATAGTAATAATTTTTTCCTATCTGCGTATTTATCTATTGATGTATTTATCCACGATGATATATATAATGGATTATAATATATATTTGTGTATATACCATTTGTCTCAATTCTATATTTACATGTATTCTTATCATTAATCCATATATTTAACCTCACATCTTCAAAATATTTATCAAGTGCCGACTCTAACAATTCTTTGTTAGACAAATTTATAATTACAATATCACCCTGATTTTTCTCAATATCACCTAGTCTAATTGATGAATACTTTATACCAAAATCTTTAAATATGTTCTCCAGTCCAGAGAAACTTTTAAACATTGAATCGTGTGATTTTTTCAATTCATTGAATTCATCATTGAATTTGATATATATATCGTCTTCTATTTGCTCAATATCTGCAAAACCATATAGCCAATTTAAGTTTTCATTTATGACTTCTTTAGGCGATAACCCTTCATCTTCAATCAGACCTATATCTCTAACACACACATCATACTCATTACGATCAGAAATAACTATATCTTTATACTTTATCAAATAAAATAAATTTACTAATAGTTCAGACTTTCTATATTTATTTGTACTAGAACTAACGTAATCGACTGGTTTAAGTATAGATTTTAACATTAATTTTCTTTCCTCGTATGTCATATTATTTGCCCCATCCATTGACTATATTCTTGGACGATTCCCATGGCTTTGTACCCTGCTGTAAAAACAACCATACTGCAAAAGCCTTATTTCCTTCTTCGGTATATATGTCCATTCCCATTCTTCTTGCCGTATCATTCCATGTATATTCTGAAATCTGACATATACCTATGTCGCTTCTATTTACTTTGCCTCTTAATACGTCTCCTTTAGCGTTAAATTGTCTCAATCCACTTTCTGCTTTACATATCTTAACTAGCATTGGTATGTCTTCCATTTTAATAGGCTTGGTTACTTCTTTTTCTGCCATTACTGTGACTGGAATGAGTTGTGACCCTAAATATAGTGACCAACCGCATAATTGTAATACAAACATACCTATAATAGCTCTTTTTGTTATCTTACATATCCAATTCTTAATCTTGGATATCTTGGCGAACCTTCCAATTTTGTTTCTATTGTAATTCATAAGTTATTTTATTATTGCCTTAATAATTCTCCATTCCTATAGTTATATTATAGGTATTATGTGATAAGTATGTCAATCATGTCTGTGGATAACTTTATATGATTACAGAATAGCTACACTAAGCCATTTAATTAAAACCTTTCAATTTTCTATTTAACTTATAGTCTAATTTAACTTTATAAGTACTACACATTGTTACTCCTCTTTTTAGTTTACTTTTATACGTCACCTTATATATTCTCATTATGTCCTTTATGTCCAATTCTCCTTGTCTTAGA
>CAYSOB010000019.1:0-11644 GCA_964432575.1 uncultured Candidatus Saccharibacteria bacterium | reverse complement strand
TTTGCAAATGAAACAGAGCTTGATTATTGGTTTGGAAAAAATGGTGGGGTGAATATGTATGTTGGAGGGTCCGAACATGCAACAGGACATTTGTTGTATTCACGATTTTGGCACAAGGTATTAAAAGATTTGGGTTATGTAAAAGCGGAAGAACCATTTCAGACATTACGAAATCAAGGGTTGATTATGGGTCCCGATGGACGCAAAATGTCAAAACGATGGGGAAATGTGATTAATCCAGACGATGTTGTGCGCGATATGGGTGCAGACACGATGCGTGTGTATGAAGCATTCATGGGACCATTTGAATCAAGTCAGCCATGGAGTACGGATGGGATTGTTGGTTCACGACGATTTATTGAACGAGTGTGGAATATTCAATCAAAAGTAAATGATAAGAAAACATCACCTGAGCTTGAAAAGGTATTACATAAAACTATTAAAAAAGTTACTGATGATATTGCAAATTTTAGTTTTAACACCGCAGTTTCATCAATGATGATTTGTATTAACGAAATCGATAAAGCGGGAACTATTAGTATTGAGGATTTTAAAAAATTCTTACAAATTTTAGCACCATTTGCACCGCATGTGGCGGATGAACTGTGGGCAAGTTTAGGTGAGAAAAAATCAATTCATATTTCTGCATGGCCAAAATATGATCAAAAGAAAATCATCGACGATACGGTTACTATGGGAATTCAGGTAAATGGGAAAGTGCGAGCAGAAATTACTCTTGCACTTGAAGAATCAATAGAGAGCGTAAAATCTAAAGTATTAGCAATGTCGGAAGTTATAAAATGGATCGACGGAAAAGAAATTAAAAAATTCATCTATATTCCAGGAAAAGTTATTAGTATTGTGATCTAAACAATACACTCGACAAACCACCTTTTACATGTTGTAGAGGTGGTTTGTTTGTTTTTGGCTTCACAAAATTTGGTATGCGGATTATAATTACTGCATATGTTTAAAAAAATATTCCGTTCATTATCAGAAAAAATTTCAAATGGCCTTGCTCGATTTTCCCCACAAGATCATTCACAATTTTTCTTTATTAGTCTTCTTTCTGTTGTCGGCTTGATGTTGATTGGCTTCTTTCCTTTATTTGGAATTAATGGATTATTTATTAAAAATCTGATTCTACCTATTTTTGGTGGTATTCTTTTGGTGGTAATTGCATTGCAGTCACTAAAAAATGGATATTTCACATTACCTGATAAAAAAACTTCGTGGGTATTACTTTCTGTTTTATTAGTTACATTACTATCATCAGTGTTTGCAACTGCGCCACGGAATGCGCTTTTCGGAACTCTTTCAGGGGCTCCTTCATTTGCGTTGATCTTGTCATTGATCATTATTTTCTATGTGGCATATGTTTCATTTAAAAAGTTTTCACATATTCTTGGACTTTTGTTGGTTATGTCAGGGGTGTATATTGTTACATTTCTTCATACAGTGTTAAGACTTATTTTTGGAGTAAATTTTCTATCATTTGGTTTTCTTAATAATTTCACAAGTTCCTTGGTGGGTACATGGACTGATTTTGCATTATTTTCACTGTTAATGTTAGTTCTTTCTATTATCTGTTTGGAAATGGGTAAATTTGTTCGAATTGCAAAATGGATAACACTAACCGTGGGAGTATTTGGAATTATTGGGTTATTCTTAACAAACATTGCCTGGGTCTGGATTTTAGCAGGTGCGGTACTAATTATCACCACTATCTATATTTTCTCGCTGGCTTATTGGAATACAGAAAAGTCTAGTTATGAAAAAGGGCGTCCAGCACCGTGGTATAGTCTTGTTACATTTATTATTGTTCTTGTTGGATTTTTGTTTGGAAGTGTGATTATGTCGCCAATTACCAAGGTTCGTCCATTGGCATATAATGAAATTTATCCAAACGTAAAAGCAACATTTCAAACAGGATTTGTATCATTAAAAGAAAAACCGGTTACCGGAGTTGGATTTTCTGGATTTGATCATGCCTGGAACAAGATAAAACCAGCAGCTTTGTCAGGTACTGATTCTGGTAATACTGAATTTTCTACTGGGTATAGTTTTGCGTCTACTGTTGTTGCTACTACAGGAATCTTGGGACTATTAGTATTCTTTTTGCTTGCGTTTTTGTTTATATTACAATTCTATTTAATCTTTAAAAAAGGTTTTGAAGATTCATCTGCTCGTTTCGCAGGAATGTTAATTATTGCAGGAGCTATTCTTCTTTCTCTTATTACGTTAATAGATTACCCAGGCATTACGTTACTTGTTTTATGGGCTGTATTTTTGGGTGCGCTTTGGGGAATTGCTCATGATAATGAAGCTGTTCAAGTTTCTTTTGTTCATGATCCGCGAACTAGTTTCTTTGGAATTCTTTCAGTACTTGTGTTGATTTTTGTCGGCGGAGCTTTTGTATATGTTACTGTTCGACAAACTGCATCTGTATTTACATATAGTTCATCATTACGTTCTTTTGCAAACAGTAATCGACCTGCTGGAATTTCTAAGTTAGTATCTGCAAACCAACTATGGGCAACTGATTTTTATAATCGAACTTTAGCAAATCAAACATTAGTTGAAGTGCAGAATTTGAACCCAGATTCTGGTATGTCAAAAGATGCGTTGTCTCGCGAAGTGCAACGTGTCTTGTCTGTAGGAATGTCATACGCTGATGTTAGTACAAAACTTGATTCAAAAAATTATCGTAACTGGGTAAGTTTAGGAAACGTATACCAATTCTTTGCACAGTTAAAAGTTGAAGGTGCAGGTGACCGAGCAAAAGAAGCGTACGATAAAGCAAAAGAATTATCTCCTAATGATCGAACATTAGATTTACTCTTTGCAAACCTTGCCGAGACTTTGGGTGATATTTCGGGTGCAAAATCTATTGTTCAAGATTCAATTAAAAATCAACCAACAGTAGATGCATACCTATGGTTGTATCAGCGTGACATTGCTGTAAAAGACTACGGAACTGCCGAAAAACATTTAGTAGGAGCTGCTCAATTAGACTCTACTAATGCAGGTATTTTAACTGAATTGGGAACACTTTATTTTGTTCAAGGGAGTTATTCTAACGCTATTGCAATGTTTGAACGTTCTCTTACTATAAACCGTAATCAACCAATTACTTTTGCATATTTAGGTGTTGCATATGAATCTGTTGGTAAAACAGATCAGGCAAACCAAGTATTTGATTTTCTCAAGAAACAGTTACCTAAAGATGCAGAATCTTTGATTGCAAAAGTCCGTGCACAGAAAGGTGGTTCTGTAACTCCAACCATTGAAACTCCTGCAGAAGAAACTCCTGCAAGTAAGGCTCAAACAGAAACACAGCCGGTTAAAAAAATTGAGAAAGTTAAAAAATAATTTATTAATTTATAATCTATTAACAATATGATGAAGCGAGTCTTTTTGATGTTTTATAATCGAACTTCTGGCATCAACGAGGCCGCTTTTTTGTTGGGCTTTTTTACACTGCTTTCGCAGATATTAGGATTGGTACGGGATAGAATTTTTGCATCTACTATTGGTCCGGGTCCTGTTTTGGATGCTTATTATGCATCATTTAAAATTCCTGATTTTCTGTATGTATCGTTGGCTTCTCTTGCATCAGTGACGGTTATTTTGCCAATGCTCTCACAAAAGTTTCGCGATGGGTCTCCAGAAGACCGAACTGCTGCGCATAAATTTTTTAATCAATTATTCACAGTATTTTCATCAGTATTGATTGTTGTATCTATTGTATTGTTTGTAACGATGCCTTGGATAGCTAAATTGGTGGTTCCTGGTTTTTCTGCTGATTCACTACAACAAGTTATTTGGATGTCTAGGATTATGTTGTTATCACCGATTATTTTTGGTATTTCAACTATGATTGGATCGGTGACTCAAATGTTCCAGAAATTTTTAATTTATGCACTTGCTCCGATTCTTTATAATTTTGGAATTATCATCGGGGCGTTATGGCTTTATCCGATGATAGGATCACTTGGACTTGCGTTGGGTGTGATTATGGGGGCTTGTCTACATTTATCAATTCAGGTTCCGCTTTTGATTCATGAATCGTTTATTCCGCGTTTTGTTAGAAAAATTAATTGGAATGAAATAAAATCAATTATCAAAACATCATTACCAAGAACTGTTGGACTTTCGATGAGTAGCTTTACGGCTATTATGTTGGTTTCTATTATTTCAAATTTTTCTTCAGGAACGATGAGTATCTTTAGTTTTGCTTTTAACTTGCAGTCAGTTCCGATTGGCGTTATTGGTATTTCTTATTCCGTCGCATCATTTCCCTTATTGGTGAGATTTTTTCAATCAAACGAATTGGAAAAATTTACCGATATGATTATTCAAACATTACGAAAAATTATTTTCTGGTCGCTACCGATCATGGCGCTCTTTATTGTATTACGCGCTCAAATTGTTCGAGTATTACTAGGTGGTGGGTCTTTTTCTTGGAATGATACACGATTAACTGCCGGGGTCTTAGCTTTGTTTGTGTTTGGAATTGTTGCACAAAGTATTGTTCATGTGTTGGTTCGTGCTTACTATGCATCTGGTAATACGTGGAAGCCGTTAATTATGAATTTCTTGGGTGAAATTATCACCATCGTTGCAGCGTTTATTTTAATTGGTATGTTTAATAATTTAGAAGGATTCCGAAACTTTTTTGAAACCCTGTTGCGTTTACAAGGAGTTGCCGAGACTCGACTAACTATGGTTGCATTGGCGTTTACGATTGGAAACATCTTAAACATGATTTTATTAGGTTGGATTTTTCACAAGAATTATCACCAACACTTACAAACAGCTTCGCTACACAGGTTAATTATTACTACTCGTGACGCTATTATTTCTGCAATTGTTATGGGGGTAGTAGGTTACTGGATGTTACAAATGCTTTCTTTTGCGGTTAACCAAAATACGTTATGGGGAGTTTTACTCCAAGGTTTTGTTGCGGGGGTAGTCGGAATTATTGCCGGGGGTATTATTTTGAAATTGTTAAAGAATTCAGATATGGAAGATTTTCATAAAACGCTTACCAAGCGGTTCTGGAAAGCAAAAGTTGTACAGGACACTGTCGGTACAGGGGTAGATCTATAAAAAGCCATTCCAGGCTTTTTTTATTAAGAAAATATGGTAGTATGCGGTTACCTTAATTATGAATCAAATTATTTCTAAAATTAGAAACTTTTCAATCATTGCTCATATTGACCACGGAAAATCGACTCTTGCGGATCGAATGCTTGAAGTAACCAATACTATTGAAAAACGAAAGATGCAAGACCAAATTTTGGATTCTATGGAACTAGAACGTGAACGTGGGATTACTATTAAAATGCAGCCAGTACGCATGGATTTTTCTGTTGCCAATGAAAAATATGTTTTAAATTTGATTGATACACCGGGCCATATCGACTTTTCATATGAAGTTTCTCGGGCATTAAAAGCAGTAGAAGGTTCTATATTATTAGTTGACGCAACACAAGGGGTTCAAGCTCAAACATTAACAACACTTGAAATGGCTAAAAACGCTGGTTTGGTAATTATTCCTGCGGTATCAAAAGTTGATTCTCCGCTTGCTCGTGTTGATGATGTAAAAATGGAGATCGCGACAATACTTGATTGTGATCTGGATGATATTTTAGAAGTATCTGGTAAAACCGGATCTGGGGTTGTGGAATTATTAGAACAAGTGGTAAAAAAAATCCCAGCACCAAAAACTGAATATACCCATAATGATGAAATCAGGTCATTAATTTTTGATTTTGAATATTCTAATCACCAAGGGGTAATTGTGTATGTTCGTATGTTTGACGGATCATTAAAAAGAGGTGATCAGGTTATTTTCTCTGTTGCTGGTGAAAAATTTAACGTCATGGAGGTTGGTACCTTTAGTCCAGGAAAAACGCCCAGAGAGGCAATTTCAGCCGGAGAAATAGGGTATATTGTAACGGGTATAAAGCAACCAGGTATTGCATCAGTGGGGGATACTATTACAGGTTTTCGTAAACCATTACCGGCACTGCCTGGGTATTTTAACCCACGTCCGGTGGTTTGGGCATCGGTGTATCCAGAATCACAGGATGATTTTATGGTATTAAAACAGTCACTTGCAAAATTACGTTTGTCTGATTCCGCCTTTTCATACGAAGAAGAAACATCAGGAGCGTTGGGACGAGGATTTCGCTGTGGTTTTCTGGGGATGCTTCACTTGGAAATTATCACCGAACGACTTCATCGGGAATTTTCACTTGATCTAATTGTTACCCTTCCAAGTATTACTTATCAAGTAACAACAAAAAATAACAAAGAATTAATAGTGTACTCTCCGCACCTTTTTCCTCATGATGGTGAAATAAAATCTGTTGCAGAACCATGGGTTACGGTTAATATTATGACCCCAAATGATTATCTGGGGAACATCTCTATCTTGGCTCACGAGCATGAAGCAGAGGTAACTTCTATGAATACATTTGGTGATGGTAGAACAAAAGTAGATTTACTTATGCCATTACGAGAGTTAATGCGAAATTTTTTCGACGAGTTGAAAAGTGCAACATCAGGATATGCTTCGATTGCTTATGATTTTGCAGAAATGCGAGATGCTGATGTAACTCGATTGGACATATTGTTAGCCGATGAAATTGTTCCTGCATTTACACGCGTTGTAGCGCGACGTCGTGCAGTAGAAGAAGCCGAAGATGCAGTTGAAAAATTGCATGAAATCATGCCACGACAGATGTTCGAAATGAAAATCCAAGGATACGCGTTGGGTCGTATTATTGCATCAAAAACAATTAAGGCGTTTCGAAAAGATGTACTTACCAAAGGAAGCAAATCGGTAGGAGCAGGGGATAGTAGTCGTAAAAAGAAACTGTTGGAAAAACAAAAAGAAGGTAAAAAGCGTATGCGAGACCAAGGTCGGGTTCATATACCACATGAAGTATTTTTAAAAATGATGAAAAAATAAAAAACACCGATTAGGTGTTTTTTATTTAATAGCAAATAAAGCAGTCATTGATAGTACAACCAATACTACAATTACGCGCCAAACCCATTTTACCCAGGTCTTGTTTTTTGTTCTAAAAATATTCATATGTGATATACTACACAAAATTATCACTCTATGCAAGGTATTCGTCACCACAAAGAAAGCTTCTTTTACACACGATTTTGGATCGTGGTTTTGCTGATTATTTGTACTATTTTAATTATTTCTGTAGTAAAAATTTCAAAAAAATATATTCATGCAAAATCTGTGCGTAATGATTATCAAACTGAATTAAATCAGGTGAGAGCCCATGAAGTTGAACTTAAGAAAAGTATCGATGCATTGTCCACCGATCGCGGCAAAGAAGCAGAAATTCGCGATCGGTATCGGGTAGTAAAACATGGGGAACAGATGATTTTAATTGTAGATAACGATAAAAAAGAATCTAATGACCCAATTCCAGTGAATGAACCCAACGGTTTTTGGGGAAAATTAAAAAATTTGATTAATGGCATTTTCTAAAAAAAGTGATATAATCAAGGTGTTATTCTCTTAATATAAAAAGATTTATGAAAACTATTACAATTTACTCAACTCCATCATGTCATTTTTGTCATCTTGCAAAAGATTATCTGACCACTCATAATATCGCATTTCATGATATTGACGTTACAGTTGATATGACAGCTCGAAAGGAAATGGTTGAAATGACTGGTCAAATGGGAGTTCCTGTTATTAAAATCGAAGAACAAGGTCAAGAGCCTGAATTAATGGTTGGGTTTAGTGAGAAACTTCTCTCTGAAAAACTTGGGATTGATGCATAATAAAAGCGCTCTTTAAATAAAAGACGCTTTTATTATGCTTCTGTAGCTCAATGGATAGAGCAAATCCGTCCTAAGGATGAGATGTAGGTTCGATTCCTGCCAGAAGCACTTGTGTTATTTGTTAGTCTTTATGATATACTATTTTTAATTTTATGGATGATTCAACAAAAAAAATTTTATCTGAAACCTATCGTATCAGCCAAGAAAATAATTCACTACTTAAAAAAATAGATCGTCGGCAGCGAATGTCGATGTATTGGAGAACATTTTTGTTTGTTTTAGCGGTAGGTTCAGCATTGGGAGTGTATTATTATTTCCAGCCATATGTAGATCAAGTTATTGATATTTATGACCAGGCACAATCAACCTTTTCTTCATTTCTCCCTCAAGGACAAAAGATCCCTATAAAGAAATAAAAAGAGTTGATTTTCTTATGTTTTTTTGGTATGCTTGCCCATACCACTTGCCGAGATAGCTCAGTTGGTAGAGCGCTTCCCTGAAGAGGAATAGGTCCCCGGTTCGAGCCCGGGTCTCGGCACTGCAAAAAGTGTACCCTATACAAAAAATACTATTATTTCATAATAGTATTTTTTGTTACTCAAAATTGATGTATTTTCTTATTGTTCATTCTTTTAAAGAATTTAATATTTAAAATCTATAATTGATATTTATTTGACAAAAATTATCATATTATATATAACATTGACTTCGTTTTAATACTATAGTAAACTGGAAGTATATGTTTAACTTATTTATGAATATCATTTTGAATAATCGAATGGAACCAGAAAAGAAAGTTGCAGATCAAGCCGTGCATGCCTTTTATGACGCTTACAGTCGTAGAGCAGAAGAAATAACTTCTTTACGTCAATATGACCGAGGAGAAAAAGTTATTACGCCATCCAATATCCGAAGCCTTGGCAAGAGTGTACGGTAAAATGTACGAAGTTGGAGAAGTAAAATTACCGATTTACGAAACTCATATTGATAGTTTAGAAACAATTGTAAAGAATGTAAACGCTGAATATTATGGTTACAAATTGTATCCAACAGCTTACGATAAAGCAAGTGCCTACTTTTGTTTCATTATTAAAAATCATCCTATGGCAGACGGGAATAAACGTCTTGCTGTTCTTTGGTTAGATATTTTTTGTCAAATATGTAAACTTAAAATCAATTTACCTTCTGGGTTAGAGCTTGATGTTTTAGCAGTTTCTGTTGAAAATGAAAAAAGTATGAGTATACGTATGCTTGTAAAAGAGGTGAGGAATATTTTATTTTAATATTTTTTAGAAAGTATTTAGAAGCTGAGCAATTTGCATAATGGAATCTATAAGTTCGTTGAGTTCAAAATTTGCAATATCTGCAATAAGTGTACCTTGGTTCGAGTTTTTTACGCCTCTATGCACTGCAAAAAGTATACTCTATACAAAAAATACTATTGTTTCATAATAGTATTTTTTGTTACTCAAAATTGATACTGAGGCGTGCTCGAACCATTTTTAGACAATCGGATAAGTTTAAATGAAGGTAATAAAAAACCGGGTAACCAAAAAGGTTGACCCGGCAATAATGTTGAATTGTTTTTGCGTCATCTCAACTTAAGATAAATAATAGCAGATTACTGATTAAAAGGCAAGTAGTATTTTAGCTTATAGATATAGAACAGGCTCTATCTTTCAAGAAATTAGAAAAATAGCCATAAAAAAAACGGGCAAAACAATGATTAGAACTCATTGAAATGCCCTGGCAATTTGCAGATAGGAGTCTACAAAAAGCGTTATTAGTAATATAATAAATTTCTGTAAAATGTCAAGTACTTTTAATTGCTTTTTCCCACAAAAAGACTAGACTTTCAAATAAGAAGTCCCTTTGTTTGCATATAATCATTAACTCTATTTTATCTATGAAAAAAATCATTTTACCTGTGCTTCTAATAGGATCCCTCTTTATGACATCGGTTTCTGTGGTAGAAGCTAAAACCTCTGCGCCCAAGTCTAAGGCAACCGCTATCTGCAGGGATGGTTCATATAGTTACAGTGCTAACCGAAAAGGTACTTGTTCTCACCATAAAGGGGTTAAAGTATGGCTTCGATAGTCTATTATGGTTCAATTTTATGTCTCTATGCACATTAATAAGCTGATTTAATAACATCTCTATGAAAAAATATTTTTCAGCAAGTATAATATTGACGATTTTATGCATAACTATTTTTTATACTTATAATAAAAAGCAAAATGATAGGATAAAACCAGAATATACTTTCTTCGGTCAAATTTCTGGAAGGGTGTATGATTACAAGGTTACTAAAGATTCAGAGCGTGCGGAAGTTGGTGGTGCTCCAGTTGATATTAAAATTACAAAGGTTTATCCTGGTGTGGAAGTTCGGGCCTATGAAATTATTCCTGAAGAAATGAAAACAGGTGGCCAGCATTTTAGAAACCATGGTGATATAGGTCTAAAAACTTTTACAGATAACGAAGGAAAGTTCACTTTTAAAATACCTTTAAAATCTGAAGGAGAACATGACGGTAGATATATACAAGTATATTTGCCTAAAAATCCATTTCCGTCCGAACAAGGAATTTTAACTGATACTATGGTATATATTATTGCTCATCCAACATGGGTTCAGAATTCAGCAGAGTTTAGGAATGAGGTTTATTAAGTAGTAATAAACAATAAAACCACCTTCCGGTGGTTTTATTGTGCTTTTAATTTAACAGTTCGTGTTTTATTAAACTTAGGTAGTTTAATGGTAAGAAGTCCATGATGTTCGGTTGCGGTTGCTTCATCAATTGCAACTTCATCTGGTAATTGGATGGTTCGCCCAAATGGTCCCCAGTAAAGTTCCTGAATAACGAATTCATTAGTATATGATGTGTTTGGATTGTCGCGACGACCTCGGATAGTAATTTCTTCTCGGGCAAGAATAATTTCCAAATGCTCTTTCTTGATTCCAGCAGTCATAGTTTGAATGACAATCTCTCGATCATTATAGAAAACATCTATTGCAAGTTCTGCCTCGGTTTCCATGTCAGGATCAATATGATCATCATAGTCACCATCTTCGGAAGAAGATATTTTTTGTAGTCGTGAAAGTTTTGATTCTGGGAAAGGTGACTGTTTAGGGTCAATATCTTCATCCAGGTCATGGATATTTTCATCCATTTCGTCGTCTTGCATGCGGATGGTTCCGGTTAGTCGTTCAAAAAAAGAAAGTTTTTTCATAATGATATAAAATTAGGATGATAAAGATTGAGGTTGCGACATTTGCTCGCGATATACTTGTAATTTTTGGATTCGTCCAAATACAACAATGACGATAATTCCAATAAACCACAATCCCGCAAGTCCAATCATGATACTGCGTGTGGTATTCAATAGTATAAAGTAATTAAAGATTGCATGCAAACAAATTGCCAGCCCTAAACCAAATAATGCATGCACCCATTTCATAAATTTACTTTCATAAAATGCAATTCCAAGCATGTTCCCAACAATGGCGACACAGGTGGTGTGTAATAATGTTGCACCTATAAAACGAAGGTTCCCAGTAAATAAAATAAAGCTGAGATTATTTTCTGCAATAGGATGTATTAAATACAATGTGTTTTCGAGAGCGGAAAACCCAAGTGCAAGGGTAATTAGGAATAGTGTATAATCCCCGGGTTTTAATACGATTTTTTTACGAAAGGCAATAAATGCAGTGAGGGAAACTTTTATAACCTCTTCTACTAATGCAAAGGCAAGAAGGTATTCCTTTTGTGCAAGACCCGAATGGGCAATAAAGGTGTCGATAGGGAATACAATAAT
>CAYSOB010000018.1:8990-12238 GCA_964432575.1 uncultured Candidatus Saccharibacteria bacterium | reverse complement strand
GCACTTATTCAAGATCCAGATCTATTGCTGTTAGATGAGCCGACAAACAATCTTGATCACGCAGGAATTGAACACTTGAAAGATTTTATCAAGAGTTACCCAAATACAGTGATGGTAATTTCTCATGATGCGGAATTTTTAAATTCGTTTACTGACGGAGTACTTTACCTGGATGTGTTTTCAAAAAAAGTAGAACAGTATGTTGGAAACTATTATGATGTAGTAAAGCAGATCACAGCACGAGTAGAAGCGGAAAACCGAAAGAATGCATTGTTGCAAAAAGAAATTCTTGCGAAAAAAGAAAAGGCCAACAAGTTTGCGTTTAAGGGAGGTCAGATGCGTTTGGTTGCAAAACAGATGCGTGAAAAAGCAGAAGAATTGGAAGAAGAGATTGTAGAAGTTCGTCGTGAAGATAAAACGATTCGGCCATTTGTGATTCCTGTACAAGATGACCTGATTGGTCCGGTGATTACGATTAACAATTTTACGATTATGAAAAATCATAAAATCGTAAATAAAAAGGCAAGTATTATCTTGAAACGAAACAACCACTTATTATTGAAGGGTCCCAACGGGATTGGAAAATCAACACTACTTGAAACGCTTGCGAAAGGTGAAACAGAAGGTGTGACAATTCACGAAGGCGTCCGTGTTGGATATTACCGACAAGATTTCTCGACACTTAATTTCGATCACACAGTATATGAATCACTTGCCGAAGCATTAACTTCAACGGGTGCAAAATTGGATGAGGAGTTTATGCGGTCTGTTGCATCAGGATTTTTAATTACTGGTGAAATTGTACGAACCCGGATCGGCGCATTGTCAGAAGGGCAGAAAGGGTTGGTTGCATTTGCTCGACTGGTACTGCAACGACCAGGACTATTAATCCTGGATGAACCAACGAACCATATCAACTTCCGGCACCTTCCGATTATTGCAAAAGCACTATCAAACTATCAGGGTGCTATGATTCTGGTTTCCCATGTTCCTGAATTTGTAGAACAAATTCGAATTGACGAAACATTAGATTTAGATAAATAAAAGCCGCATATGCGGTTTTTGTGTTCCATGCTATGCTCCAATTATGAATCAATCTGAACAATTCGATGTTGTAGTAATCGGTGGTGGGGCATCAGGAATGATGGCCGCTATTGTTGCCGCGCAATCTGGAAAGCGTGTTGTTATTTTGGAAAAGAACAAAACCCTGGGAAACAAATTAGATATTACAGGTGGTGGGCGGTGCAATATTACTAATGCCGAATCTGATATGAGAAAGTT
This sequence comes from uncultured Candidatus Saccharibacteria bacterium, assembly GCA_964432575.1. Classification (GTDB taxonomy): domain Bacteria; phylum Patescibacteriota; class Minisyncoccia; order Phycocordibacterales; family UBA1006; genus CALMMZ01. Next base: position 10,957 of record CAYSOB010000018.1, on the reverse strand, counting down.
TTTATTAAAATATGGTAAAGCGTCTCAGTTTTTGTTTTCTGCATTTTCTCGTTTTTCAAATAAAGATACTTTTAATTTTTTTGAATCAAAAGGTCTTCCGTTGATAACGCAAGAATTACAGCGCGTATTTCCAAAATCAGAAAAAGCAACCGATGTGACCAAGGTGCTTAAAAATGAACTCAAAAAATATAATATATCTATTTATACAAAATGTGTAGTGCAAAAAATTAATCACGATGTTAAAAAAATAATTAACATAACCACCTCTCAGGGAAATATTTGTGGAAAATCATATGTGTTAGCAACAGGTGGAATGTCGCACCCGGAAACTGGTTCAACAGGTGATGGGTTTATTTGGCTGCAAGAACTTGGGCATACCGTACGTGCTGCCACACCAACCATTACCCCTCTTTCTGTGGATGATACATGGGCAACCAGTATTCCGGGAACAAAAATTAGTGATATAAAAATTACCTTTTTTGCAAACAAGATAAAACAGTTTTCAAAAACAGGAGCAATTCTGTTTACTCATTTTGGAATTTCAGGTCCTCTAATATTAAATAGTTCCACCCAGGTAGCTGATTTGATGCACGGCGCTACGGTCACTGCAAAAATTGATCTGTTTCCTCAAAAGAATTTGGGTGAACTGGAAAAAGAAATCATCAACCATTTTAATGATTCAAAAAATAAAAATCTGAAAACAGTTTTAAAAGAAATTATTCCAGCAGGATTAATAAAGGGATTAGAACTTTTATTACCGGCTATTAATTTTGACACCAAGGTACACAGCGTTACCAAGGATGATCGAAAAAAAATAATTCACTGTATGAAGGAATTACCATTATTAATAACAGGGCTGATGGGTTTTGAAAAAGCAGTTGTTGCAGATGGTGGTGTGGATCTAAAAGAAATAGATATGGCTACTATGCAATCAAAAAAAATAAATAACTTGTTTGTCACTGGTGATTTATTGCATATTAATCGACCATCAGGTGGATACTCGCTTCAGCTATGTTGGACAACTGGGTATCTTGCAGGCATATCTGTTTAACAATTATTAATATGGTATAATAATTGTATTAACAGCTAATTTATTTAAGCGTATGGCAAAAGGGAATCATAGTCAAAAGAAAGAGGTAAAAAAACCTAAAAAAGACAAGAAAAAATAAAACAAAAAGCACTGTACAGTGCTTTTTGTTTTATTTTTTCATCACATCATTTACCGTCTTTCCAACTGACAATCCCATAACAAGACTGACAAAAAAAAGAATTACAAAGATAAAGAATAGTATTTTTGCAATCGAAGCGGCCCCTGCTGCAATTCCACCGAATCCGAATACTGCTGCAACAATTGCAATAATAAAGAATATAAGGCTCCATCGTAACATATAATTAATTGAATTAATTTCTGATAAATTCGGCCATGTTCAGTATATACGTAGTTAGAGAAAGTAGATAGGGTATATTGACACATATTAAATATAATGTAATATAGTGTTAAATTAAAAAACAATAGAACATGAAAAAGTACGTAATTTTTCTTGGAATTGCCACATTGTGTGCAATTCTCTCTTTCTTTCAACCAATGTTTAACATAGGAGTGATTATTGGTTTTACTGTAGTAACATTTTTGTTTGGTAAATCAATTTCTAAAAAAGAACCAAAGTCAGAAATGGTCCCACATTTAATCCAGTACGATGAAGCCCAAAGGGCTGATGCTCCAATGTTGGGTGCAGCAGGAATTATTTGCGCATTAGCTGTTGCTGGTGTTGCACTTAAAACAATTTTTTATGTCTGGGATAAAATCTCCGGAAGGCAAGAAGTTTCCTTGGAAAATTTCCATCTGATAATCATTACGGTGGTTTTGGTTTCACTGCCGACAGTAATTGGTTTTCATTGGAGAAAAATCCAGTCCTATCAATTTCAATTAAGAATCGATTAAGTCTCCTTGCGCTTGCTGGCCATAC
>CAYSOB010000018.1:0-8890 GCA_964432575.1 uncultured Candidatus Saccharibacteria bacterium | reverse complement strand
GTTTCATCAGGGGTTAGTACATTAGAAAATCTTGGATTAGTTGTTGTAGGTATATTAATAGTGTCAGTTGTATGGATGTTGAAACGAAAAAAGAAACAGGTTGTATAGTTTTTAAAAAAGTTACCAATTAAATAGGGTGACTTTTTTTATACATCTGTTATGATAAGTTTCATATGAAAAAACCATTGGTACATGTTAAAAAATCAAAAGCAGGTATGGGGCTGTTTGCAGGACAGGATATTCCAAAAAATACAAAAATAATTGAATATATTGGTGAAAAAATTTCAGATGAAGAAGCCCAAAAACGAGGCGGGCAATATTTGTTTGAAATTAACTCCAAATGGACTATTGATGGTTCACCTCGATATAACAAAGCTCGTTACATTAATCATCAGTGTGGACAAGGGAATTGCGACGCATTGAACGTTAGGGATCATATTTTTATCTATGCATTTAGAAATATCAAAGCCGGCGAAGAATTGACCTACAATTATGGCGAAGAGTTTTTTGAGGAACACATAAAACCAAAAGGGTGTAAATGTTTGAATTGTAACCCAGAATAAAATAGCATTATAAAAACCATGATAACCATGGTTTTTATAATGCTAGGCTGATAAGTTGCCAAAACTAGACTTTTATGGGTTTTCCTGCTATATTCACCATATTATGAATTCAGTAATTACTTTTTTCAAAGGTGTCGGGAGCGAAGCAAAAAAAATAACTTGGTTGTCACCAACTGAAGCTGTGGGGCACACTGCGATTGTGGTGGTTCTTTCTGTGGCAGTTGGATTTTATTTGGGATTATTCGACGGAATTTTCAGTAAGTTGCTTCAGATGTTAATTGCTAAATAATTATTAATCTTTTAACTTTTTCCTTGGTATGTCACGACAAGAAATGCAACAGGGTCGCAATTGGTACGCGATCCATACTTATGCAGGATACGAAAACGCAGTATTGCGTAACTTAAAACAACGCGCTGAATCATTGGGTATGACCGATAAGATTTTTAACGTGGTGGTACCAACTGAAAAGGTGGTAAAAATCAAAGGTAATAAAAAAATTGAAGTCGAAGACCGTATCTATCCCGGATATGTATTGGTTGATATGATTGTAGACGATGATTCTTGGTATGTTGTTCGAAACACTCCACGCGTAACTGGATTTGTTGGTTCAGGGACAACACCAGTACCAGTTTCAGAAGAGGAAATCAACTTCCTGTTCTCGCGTATGGAGGGTGCTGAAAAAGCAAAACATACCATTTTGGTTGCTCCAGGAGAAATCGTAACTATTAATGACGGCCCATTCAAAGATTTTGAAGGTCGCGTTTCAGAAGTAGATCATGATCGAGGAAAAGTAAAAGTGATGGTTTCTATGTTTGGACGAGAGACTTCAGTGGAACTCGATTTCGTACAAGTTAAAAAGATATAACAAAAAAGACCTATGAGGTCTTTTTTGTTATATACGTAAATAAATGCCAATCGATCATATCTCCATTATACAGTTTTCCTTTGAATTTCGATTCACTTTGATAGCAAATTTCTAAATCTGGAAATTTCGATAGAACTTTCTCAATCTGATCTTTTGTCACTAAATGTAGTTTTTTGCGTGCATCTTCAATTCCAAATAATGTGAAATAAGTTATTGTCCCAAATAAGAGAATTTTCTCTAAGTTTTTGAGAGGATCCTCTGTAAAAGGTAATACGTGTCTACAAATCACAATGTCATAATTAATTTCTGGTTAGAATGTTTCTAAGTTAGTTTGGATGAATTCAAATTCTGATGTATTTCCATCAATTAATTCATTTTTATCAATTAGTGTTATTTTAGAAAAACCTTCGTTTTTTAGAGTTTCAGCTAATTTTGTGTCACGTGCTCCAATATCTAACAATGAGGTTCCATGTAGTGAATCTGTCACACGAAGTTGAAATAAATGCTCCATGAAGAGAGTGTAGCAGTTTTAATGTGTCTCAGCAAACAAATTCTTTACTTTTTTTCAAAAATCAGTAATATAGTTCCTGTTACGCTTTCAGATTATTCTGATTAATTCACAAGGGTCGCTTCAATTACCCTTGTAATAACAATAAATTATATGGCAAAGAAAATAATGAAACAGCTTAAACTTCAAATCGTTGGAGGGAAAGCAACTCCAGCACCACCACTTGGACCAGTGCTTGGGCAAACAGGTATTAACATCGGAGAATTCGTAAACCAATTCAACGCGGCAACTCGTGAACAAATGGGTGAAATGACTTCTGTTGCGATGACTATCTTTGATGACCGAACTTTTGAATTTGTTATCAAAACTCCTCCTATGTCTGCAATGCTTAAAAAAGCTGCAGGAATTGCGAGTGGTTCTGGAACAAACGCAAAGAAAAAAGCTGGGTCAATCACACAGGCTCAATTGCGAGAAATCGCTGAGAAAAAACTTCCAGACCTAAATACTTCAAGTGTTGAATCTGCAATGAAAACCGTCGCAGGATCAGCTCGATCAATGGGTATTGACATCAAAGGGTAATAAAAAACAACCAATACTATGGTTGTTTTTTATTATTAATGAACATATTGCTTTTTATAAAAAAAATGGTATTGTAAAACAAAAATCGATTCTTCACCTAAAAAAGTATAGTTATGATTTTAACCGATATCGGAATTAAAAAAGCAATGTCAAACAATTCGATTATTATTGAACCGTTTGACCCAAATTGTCTAGGAACCAATTCCTATGACGTACATTTAAGTAAATACCTTGCAACCTATAAAAGTAGAGTGTTAGATGCAAAAAAGCATAACACTATAACTCATTTTAAAATTCCTAAAAACGGCTTTCTTCTGCAGCCAGGGACGTTATATCTGGGATCAACGCTGGAGTATACCGAAACCCACGCGCATGTACCTTTTTTGGAAGGAAAATCAAGCATGGGCAGATTGGGCATAGATATACATGCCACCGCCGGAAAAGGAGACGTAGGTTTCTGTAACCATTGGACGCTGGAAATTTCCTGTATTCAGCCAGTGCGGATTTATGCAGGTATGCCGGTAGGTCAATTGATTTATTTTGTGGTCGATGGTGATGTTGAAAATGCTTACAACAATAAGTCATCCGCAAAATACAATCAACGTTCTCCTCGGCCGATGGAAAGTATGATGTGGAAGAATTTCAAAAAATGATAAGGTTTTAAAAAGGTGGTCGCACTGACCACTTTTTTTGTTTCAAAAATGTGCTACAGTGCAACTATGACTATCGCAGAAAAGCTTAAAAATAGTATTTCACAAGCTCTAGAGAACCTTGGTATACAAGGGGTTTCTTTTGTATTGGAACACCCGACAGATTTGGCGCATGGTGATTACGCAACAAATGCAGCACTGGTTGTCTCAAAACCTTTTGGCAAAAATCCACATGAGATTGCCGAAATAATTGTGAATGAAATTAAAAATCAAAATATCCCAGAAATTGAAACAATTAAAATTGCGGGTCCCGGATTTATAAATTTTACGCTTACATCAGGATTTTTTTCAGGAACGTTACAGGAAATAATTACATCACAAGACAACTTTGGGAAACTGGAAATTAATAATGACAAAAAAGTACTTGTAGAACATTCATCGCCCAATCTATTTAAACCATTTCATATTGGGCACATGATGAATAATGCCATCGGGGAATCTTTGGTTCGATTAATGCAAGTGAGTGGTGCAGAAGTCACAACAATATCATTCCCGTCAGATATTTCACTTGGAATCGCAAAAGCTATTTGGCATTTTCTAGAAATTGGCGGCATGGATTTTCTTAAGTCAGACCAATTTGAAAACAATAAAATGAATTGGCTTGGGCAGGCCTATGTAGAGGGGACAAAACGATACAATGAAGACGAAAGTATTCATCCTCGAGTAAAAGAAATCGCAGACAACTTATATGGGAATATTGTGTCACCAGAATTGGAAATTTTTAATGTATGCAAAAAGCTTAATATTGATTATTTCGAAGAAGTGGTTGGTAAACTTGGATCACATTTTGATGCTTATGTATATGAAAGTGAAGCAGGAGAAGTAGGTAAAAAAATCGTTCTCGAAAATACCCCAAAGGTGTTTACTGAAAGTGAGGGAGCTATTGTATATATTCCTGATGAATCAAAAAAGAATATAAACACCGCTGTGTTTATTAATAGTCAAGGTAATCCAACCTACGAGGCAAAAGATCTTGGTCTACTTTCAATAAAGTTTGATAAATACAAACCTGACTATTCATTATTCATTACAGATCATGAACAAATCCCGCACTTTAATGTTGTGTTGGATGCGGCAGAGAAAATAAACAAAAACTGGGAAGAAAAAAGTGTTCATGTTCCACATGGACGTATGTCATTTAAAGGGCAAAAAATGTCGTCTCGATTAGGTGGTGTACCACTTGCAGTCGATATGATTGATGCAGTTTCTGAAGAAGTTACTGAACGCGCAAAAGATCGAGAGTTGGATCAATCAATAAAAGATGCAATTGCAATCGGTGCGATCAAATTTGCAATTCTACGTGCAAAACCTGGAATGAATATCAATTTTGATCCCGAAACCAGCTTGTCATTTGAAGGCGACTCTGGTCCATATTTACAGTATACTCATGCTCGAATTCAGACATTGCTTGATAAAGGGTTAGAACAAAACATTGCTGCAGAAATTAAAATCGGAAACAGTATTTCTGATATCGAGAAACTATTATATCGGTTTCCAGAAGTTGTAGAATCTGCAGTTTCTGAATATGCGCCAAATTATATTGTCACCTATTTGCTTGAGATTGCTCGCTCGTTCAATTCATTTTATGGAGCAAACAAGATTATTGATATAGAAAACCCAGAAATATCATCACATCGATTAGGGGTTGCTCGTGCAACACAGATGGTAATAAAAAATGGTCTACAATTATTGGGTATCAATGCGCCTGATAAAATGTAAAACAAAAAAACACCTTTTGGTGTTTTTTTGTTCGGTTCGATTAGTAAGAATGATTTGATCGTTCTTCTCGAGGTCCGTTGTTGAACTCACGTCGAGGTCGTTCTTCTCGAGGTTGAGCGATCGCAACACGAATGATGCGTCCGTCTAGATCAGTGTCGTTCAATTTTTCAACTGCTTCAGCTGCTGCTTCTTCAGTTGCCATTTCAACGAAACCAAATCCTCGTGATCGTCCTGACATTTTGTCCTTGATAACACTTGCGGTTTTAACTTCACCAATAGTAGCAAAGTAATCTCGCAAAGATTCATCAGTAGTTGCCCAAGCTAGGGAACTTACATACAAATTATTTGACATAGTTTGGAGAGATATCCATATAAAAAACTCGACCGTATTTATCAGCACTGACGTTTACACGGCCGGGCACAAAATACATACCGGCAGTATCGCACACTATACTGCTTTATGCAAGGTCCTTTTGGTTTTATCGAAGTTCCGCGATTTTTTCAAAAACCTTGTCTTTACTGGTCTGGTAGGTTTGCATAATAATATCTTTTACGTGTGATGGTTCACGCATGCCAATTATTTTAAACTCATCTTCGGTTCCTGCGGTTTGAATAAATACAGTTCCAATACCAAGCATAGAATTTAATAAACCGCTTTGCTCGATAGTGATGTCTTGAATACGATCAAGGGACAGTGTTGAAATCCGTCGTGAAAACAGCGCAAGTTGTTCGACATCCACTAATCGTTCGTTGGTTAACACCCAGGTATCCAACATAAAATCGGTATATTCAATAAAAAAAGAAATCCATAAGATAATTAAAAATACCAAATAGATGATAAATGCGTAATCGGAATAATCACCTAACGTGTTTCCAATAAACGTACCTGCCAATACCGGTAATACGGCAATTAAAATATATTTTGCAATTGTAATCCAAACATAAAAAGGGTGTTTACGAAAGATTGCAACTACATATTCATCGTGTCCAAGTTCAAAAGTTTTCATAAAATTAATTAAAGTGCATTAATTGCGGTAAACAATGCCATAAGCAGTACTGCAAGTCCAAGCATGTAGGCAGTAAAAATTCCAGCCCCTTTTCCAGATTCGGGCATAAACTTTTTCCAGTGCCATATTAACGCCAGCGAAACAATCGCAATACAAACAATAAATAATAAAAACCCAATGGTGAGAATATTCATAACACAATAATTATATCATACTGTCTTGAAAACATATCAATGTGTGCTATACTCCTCTCACAACGCAATGAAGGAACTAATCATTCCGGAGCTTTGGAAGGAAATCGTCTTGGCGAGAGTAGAATCCAACAGGTAAGCCTGTCACAGCTGTAACGAGAATGTGGGAAATTTGCAAAGCAAATTTCCCACATTAAACCAAGGTGGTACCACGATTTTCGCAAAAGAAAACTCGTCCTTGCATCATAACCCAGATTATTTTCTATGGTTGTGAGCAGAGACGAGTTTTTTCGTTAACTATTTTTACAAGCTTCAATTTATTATTATGAACCCAAACCCAAAAAACTTTACACCAGAAGGTGTTGAAAAATCAGAAATCGCAGCTCGTGAAGAGTCTATTTTGCAATTCTGGAAAGATAAACAGATTTTTGATAAAACTCTTGCAAAAAAATCTACCGCAGGCGACTTTGTGTTCTTTGAAGGACCTCCAACTGCAAATGGACGACCCGGAATTCATCACGTTGGTGCGCGATCATTTAAAGACATTATTCCGCGTTACAAAACAATGCGTGGCTTTAATGTGCAGCGAAAAGCCGGCTGGGATACACACGGACTTCCCGTAGAACTTCAAGTTGAAAAACAACTTGGTTTAAAATCAAAAAAAGAAATTGAAACTTATGGCGTTGCGGAATACAACAAGAAGTGTAAGGAAAGTGTTTGGGAATATAAACATGAATGGGAAGCGTTAACCGATCGAATGGGGTACTGGTTGGATATGAAGCATCCGTATATTACATACGACAATGGATATATTGAAGGTTTATGGGGTGTTGTAAAAAAGATTTCAGAACGAAAAGATAGCAACGGAAATGATTTATTATTCAAGGATTTCAAAATTCTGCCGTGGTGTCCACGGTGTGGGACAGCTTTATCGTCTCATGAATTAAATCAACCAGGTGCGTATCAGGATGTGAAAGATGTAACGGCGTATGTGAAGTTTAAAGTTGTTAACCAAGAAAACACATACATCATGGCATGGACAACAACACCATGGACTCTCCCAGGGAATGTTGCACTTGCAGTTGGTGCTGAAATAAAATATCGTAAAATTCTTTTTAACAATGAACACCTAATCGTTGCAGAAGAGTTAGTAATGAAGATTTTCAATGATTCAGTCACAATATTAGAAGATCTATATGAAGGAAAAGATTTAGTTGGTCTAAAATACGAACCACTCTATCCATTCATGTCAGACTTGCTTCCTGCAGATCAGAAACCAAAACTCGAAAATACATTTCAGGTATACGCTGCAGATTTCGTAACTACAACAGACGGAACAGGAATTGTTCATATTGCACCAATGTACGGAGCTGACGACTTTGATTTGGGAACAAAACACAATTTACCAAAATTTCATGTGGTGAATGAAGAAGGAAAGTATATTGTAGGTTGTGATACAGAAGTATTAAAACTTTCAGGTCGTTATGTAAAAGAATCTGACGAGTCTGGAAAGCCAACTCTTGCGATTGATATTATCAACGACCTGACATCACGCGATTTATTGTTTAAAAAAGAAAATTATGCACACAGTTATCCGCATTGCTGGCGATGTAATACACCTTTGCTGTACTACGCTCGTGGGTCTTGGTATTTCCGAATGAGTTCACTTCGAGAGAAATTACTTGCAGCAAACGAATATATTAATTGGGAACCGGATCATATTAAAAAAGGACGATTCGGTGAATGGCTTGATGGAATTCGTGATTGGGCAATTTCCCGTGAACGATACTGGGGAACACCAATTCCTGTGTGGGAAACTGCAGATGGATCAAAGCGTGTTGTAGTTGGTTCGCTTGATGATATTAAAAAATACTCAAAGAAATCTGGAAACAAATTTACAGTAATGCGTCATGGCCAAGCACAAAGTAATATTGGAAAAGTTTGGGATTTCATGGGCGATTCTGATAATCATTTAACAGATGAGGGTCGTGCACAAGTTGCAAAAACTGCTGAAGTGTTAAAAGCAGCGGGTATTGATATTATTATTACTTCTCCCATTCTGCGAACTCAGGAAACTGCAAAGATAGTTGCAGAACATCTTGGAATTAATGCTGACCAAATTATTACTGATGACCGTATTATTGAATGGCAAGTAGGAAAAGAATTTCAAGGAAAAACAATTGATTCTTATATACAAATTCGTAACGCATCGGAAAATCGATATACATTTAAAGTAGAAGGATTTGAATCTTATCAAGATGTTACAAAACGATGTGGAGAATTTTTACACGATATTGATTCAAAATATCAAGGTAAAAATATTTTAATTGTTACTCATAATTCTTCGGCTCGTGGTTTGGTATTATCATCTGAAGGTTTTACTTTCAAAGATCTGCTTGAAAATGAGGCGAAAGAATTCCCATTTAATAATGCAGAAATCCGTGAACTTGATTTCACACCATTGCCTCATAATGAAAACTACGAATTAGATTTTCATAAACCATACATCGATCAAATCGAATTAGAACTTGACGGTGAAAAGCTAACGCGTACATCTGCGGTAATGGATGCTTGGTTTGATTCAGGTTCAATGCCGTACGCACAGGCTCATAAATTGGGCGAACTGGTAAACTTTTCACCAGTGCCGGCCGATTATATTGCCGAAGGAGTTGATCAAACGCGTGGGTGGTTTTACACCATGCATGCTATCGCAAACTTATTAAATGATAACCCGACAAATAATTACA
>CAYSOB010000017.1:0-12293 GCA_964432575.1 uncultured Candidatus Saccharibacteria bacterium | reverse complement strand
CAAACCAGTGGCTAGGGAATTTGAGGCTCGCAAGGTTTCCGATGTCGAGAAAGTAAATTATCTGTCCGCCGTCCACAGAATTGCGCGCGAGGCGGTCGGGATGCCACGATAGTATTCCAGATACTTCACCTTTCTCAATACGCCTCATCATTTCGCCAAAAATAGGGCGACCTGGAATTTTAGCAGTACGCTTTTCTACAAACTCCTCAACAATTTCTAACTTTTCATTTTTGGCGAAAGCGCGCAATTCCGTAATTTGCGCCTCAATGCTCAAAACCTGCTTGTCCTCGACATCGGTGCTCTTGCGAGCATACAAAAAGAATTTTTGTGATGACATATATTTATCTTTGAAGCAGAAATGGCTATTTCAGTGCTGTAACCTTAACGATAGTTAAGATATCTGAAATAGCCATTTCTGCTAACTATCTAATAAAATGGTTACAGCAAATATATTCTACCAAAAATTCTTTTTGTATCCAAAGCAAATACTATGTCAAAATTGCTTCTGATTTCGAACCTGCTTCTTGGCGAGAAAACAGTGCGCGTCGCCGAAGGCGACGCTCCGAATTCGTTTGGAAAATCAGGCGAAACAGCGTGGGCGGCGCTTTGCGCCGCCCACTCCTTAGTTCGTTCAGAACCTCTTGGTTCCGTTTTGGTGTCTCTATTGTACCAAGTTAGAACCTATTTTCAAAATAAATAAGCGGACGAATTTTTGCGAAACAATTTTTCTGGGGAAAAGGATTCGCAAAAATTCGGCTAATTTGTTTTGGCGGAAATTCGGATTTGCGCCCGCCCGCAGGAGGGGTCTGGGGAGGAATGCGGGCGGGCTTCTTTTTTGGATTTTGGCGGGGCGGGCTAATAGGAAAAAATTTCAAAAATGTTAAAATGTGCTTACTATGAATCATCAGTGGAAAAATTTAATTAGTCATGACCCTCATAAAATTTTATTAGGGAATACTGACATCACAGTACATGACGGTGTTTTTACTCCAGACTCAAATTTAACTTACTCTACAACTCAAATACTAAACTTTCTAAAAACACTAGACCTCCGAAATAAAAAGATTTTAGACTTGGGTTGTGGCACTGGAATTATTGGTATTTCCTGTCTGTTAGGCGGTGCTGAAAAGGTAACCTTTTCAGATGTTAGCCAAAAAGCAATCGAGAATACTTTATTAAATTTGGGGAATAATAATCTTTTAGATAAATCAGAGGTTGTCAATTCCGATCTATTTGAGAATATCCATGATAAATTTGATTTTATTTTTGCAAATCTACCTATTGCAAATGAATTATGGTTGCCTGAAATTAACGAAGACACCCAAGGATTGCTAAAAAGATTTTTAGAAAAAGTACCAAATTTTGTAAATAGAAATGGAAAAGTTATCTTTAATTGGGCATCTTTTGCCTCATTGGAGGAACTAAAAACATATTTACAAAAATTCAATTACCAATTTAATCTCTTTGAAGAGAAAAAGCTTGGACATGATTGGTATGTCGTCGAGATACGATTTGATTAAAGTAATTTTTACCAAAAAACAAAAACCTCCATTTGTGGAGGTTTTTGTTTTTTCTATTTGTAATACTCATTCACAAATTGGAACTGTAGAACTCTTGAAAAATTTACATCGTTTTTCAAAAATCCAACCGATTTCAATTCATCCACCATTTCTTGCCAACCATGGTTCACATTGGAATTAAGCGGTTGATTGTTATAAAGATTCACATATGTGTTTGAAACTTCTAAAACTTTTGTTTCTCGAACCACATCAGCTTCAGGAATAAGCTTCTTGAAAATTTCAATGGTTTTCTTTGGGTTTTTAATTGCATAATTCCATCCGTCAGCCATAGTGTTTATAAACAATTGTACAAGCTCTGGATTTTCTTCAACCACTGAGCGTTTTGCAAAATACACATACCCCTTAATTGGCTTTGTTCCATAATCTTCGGCAAGAATCAAATTATAATTAACCTTTTCTAAATCCATAGTAACCACCTCATCAGGCAAAATCACTGGTTGAACATCATACGCGCCAGAAATGAGTTGTTTAATGTCTCCAGAAATAGTGATTTCTGAAATTTTATTTCGATCAATTCCATTTTTCTTGAGCATGATTTCATAGAGCATTGTTGAACCACCAAATGGAAGTACCCCAACCTTCTTTCCTTCTAAGTCTTTGAGTGTTGTAATATTTTTCTCTGCGAGTGAAGCAAATGCTGTTGGATTTACATCGTGAATTACTCCAATAATTGCTAAATCTGCACCTTTTTCATTCGCAGCAAGCACTTCATCAGCAGATGCCCAACCAAAAGTTTTCTGCCCGCCGACAACTAGTTGAATTGGATTAACTCCGGGTCCACCAAACTCATAACTTATATCTATTCCGTTCTTTTTACCAAATTGATCTATTCCAACAAGATCCCCAGCAAATACTGCGTTCGGCAACCAAGAAAATTGGAGCGAGGCTTTTTGTAGTCCTGACTCATCAATTTGTTTTGGATTTTTCAAAATGAAAAATCCAGCAACTAAAATCACAATAACACCGATAATAATTAAAACTTTTTTCATATAAATTACATTAAACTTAAATTAATAATCATAAATACCAAGCGCCCAGCTTCTTCTCTGTCAATTTTACTATAAAACTCATAAGAAGTCCGATACATGACGCAAGAATCAACGATGTCATCATCATGTCTGGATCAAGCCGCAAGGAACTTACAAATAGGTTTTTGCCGATGCCTGATTTTGCACCCGCAAATTCACTTACAATTGCACCAATCACCGCAAGTGTCGCACTTACTTTTATCCCCGCCATAATATTTGGCAAAGAAAGTGGAAAATATACTTTTTCAATTTTAAACCAAGTTGAGGCTTTATAAATATGCATCAGCTCATGTATTGGTTTTGGTATTGCCTTATATCCTTGAACAAAATTCACAAATACTGGAAAGAAACTTATTACCGCCGCCATCAAAATTTTTGAGCCTAAACCGATTCCCATTAAAAGAATAAAAAACGGCGCAAGAACAATAATAGGAATAACTTGCGATGTTACCATAATTGGATATATAAAATCCAAAAACTTGGGTTTGAAAAATCCGATAATCATTACCAAGAAACTAAAACCAATTGCGATTAAAAGTCCAAATACTGCTTCAATAAAAGTGATCAATGTTCCATGAAGTAGGCTTTGATAATTATCAATGAAATACTGAACGACAAGAGATGGTGAAGAAATATAAAGCCTTACTGTCGTGTCAGTACTTCCAAAATATTGCCACAACGCAATAAGTAAAACTCCTAATAATATGTAGCTAAAAATTCTTTTCATATTCTTTTCTAAGTTTATGGTCTTTGACAATCGTATCTTCGATCAAAGAGTAAAGTTCACTTTCTTTGGTATTTTTCTTTTCTAAAATAACTTTTCCGTCAATGCCAAGACAAATAATTGTATCTCCCAATTTTATTGCTTCCTCAATGTCGTGAGTAACAAGCACGACGGTTGTATTAAACTTATCAACCAATTGTCGTAGTTCGTAATATAAAACATCTTTCCATGCGACATCTAACGATGAAAATGGTTCGTCTAGTAATAATAATTCTGGATTTGTTGAAAAACTTCTTGCTAAGGAAACTCTCGTTTTCATACCACCAGAAAGTTGTCTTGGCAGATAATTTTGATATTCTTTAAGACCGACTGTTTCAATTATTTTTTCAATATCCCCGCTAAGCTGTTTTATTTTGAAAGGAATTTCTATATTTTCTTTTACTGTATAGTTTGGAAATAAACTAGGTTTTTGAAACATAAATCCTAATTTTCCTTGTTCTAAATAATCATGAGGAAGCTTTTCATCAATTACTATCTCTCCAGACACAGAATCGTTTTTGTTTGGCAAAATTCCAGAAATCAAACGCAAAATTGTTGATTTACCTGATCCAGAAGAACCAACGATTGCTATAGTTTTTCCTCTCTCAACAGAAAAAGAGATCTCATTGAGAATCTTTTTTTCTCGATTGTCTCCGTATGAAAAACTAATGTTTTTTAACTGTAAAAACATATTAAAACTTTATCATTTTTTCTCAACTTTTACCACTGCCCGCCCCGCCAAAATCCAAAAAAGAAGCCCGCCCGCATTCCTCCCCAGACCCCTCCTGCGGGCGGGCGCAAATCCGAATTTCCGCCAAAACAAATTAGCCGAATTTTTGCGAATCCTTTTCCCCAGAAAAATTGTTTCGCAAAAATTCGTCCGCTTATTTATTTTGAAAATAGGTTCTAACTTGGTACAATAGAGACACAAATAAAAATTCCTGACGGCAGTTTGTCGTCAGGAATTTTTTTAGTTAAGAATAGGTTTTTCAATTTTGAAATCAATTTTAAATTTTCTTTTTCTTTTCTGTTCTTGTTTTTTTAAAATAATTTTCTTTACCTACATATAATGGAAAAATTTTTCCTGTAGATGAAAAAACAAATAAATCGGTTTCTGGCGGTACAAAGTCATCCATGAGTTTTATAAAAATCACATCGATGTTTGGATCGTCTTCACTAGCAATGTCGTTTTCGATAAATTTTTTTAATTTTTCAAAGTATTCTTTTTTAATTAAAATAAAATAATTTTTTGCTGTGTCGGTTACTAAAATTTCTTCTTGTAGTTCAAATTCTTTTTTGTCATTGTAATTTTGATTGTCGTTTTTGTAATCAAGGTAAAAAATAGAGATATCTTGGTTTTTTAATATATCCATTTCGTTTTTAGGAAAGTAAAAAACAATATCGTTATTTTTCCTGGATCCCTTTTTATAAAAATCAGGATTGTACTGTGTTACGTATATAATCTTTCTGGACATGGTATAAAGTTTTAGTTATTTTAATGGTATCATATATTCATTTTTATTCAATTATACGTAAGTATTAAATAGTATTGTAAATTAAAAAGTGATTGCGCATTTGCGCAATCACTTTTTATTAATTTTGATTATTTACACTAAGGATCTCTTTTATACTCTTACCTTTCAAGGAGTCATTAAGTATATGTCGACCTAAATAGGGGTACAATTGTTCCAGATCCCAACGAACGTGCCCATTCTCGTCTTTTTCTTCCCTTGTTTCTTGTCGGTAGATAAAAGTTCCTGTATGTAATTCGTGTGAATCCAAGGGTAACATAATGCACTCTATTTCTATTTCTTGAAATAAAGGTTCTGAATGGATCAAACTTTTAACCCCATTAAAATGTTGAATAGGAAGTGTTAGGATAAGGTCTTTATTCAACGCTCTTATTTCAAAGAGGATTTCCAAAAGAGATATGTCTCGAACCGTATCAGTATACTCTGTTTCGTACGTATCATTGTATTCAAAACGTACAATGTAGTACTGGTCGGGTATTTCTAACCATATAGGTTTGATTCTTTCAATACCAAAGTAAAAAATCGAGGTAAGTGGGTGGCTGATTTCCAGTAAGTCCATCAGTTCTGTCTGAAGTGGTGCAAATATTATTTTCATGTACATGTATTTTATTGTTTTTTAAATACCACAAATAAAAAGATATTGCAAGTATATTAAAACCACCTTGTAATAAGGTGGTTTTAATGACATGTGCCCGGAGTGGGACTCGAACCCACAAGCCTAACGGCAAAAGATTTTAAGTCTTTCGTGTATACCATTCCACCATCCGGGCGACTTGGTAATACGTATATTACCAAAGTTAATTATTTGTGCAATATTTCAGGTATTGACCCATGGGAATCCGCAGTGTCATCCAGTAAGTCTGAAATACGTTCTCGGTTGCGTTCACCAGAATCAAGTTTAAATCGGAACCATGCTGGTTGGGTTTTCATTTTAACTTTTACATGGTTTCGAATATCATCACCGTGCCGTGTTAAGAATTCTTCAGCCTGGCGTTCTTGGCTTTCTGGGATCACGGTATACATAATATAAAGTTTTTTCCCATCTGTAGAATATTCACCACGAGTAAAAGTGATTAATGATCGTCGATTAGCGTTTCGGGTAATCCAGTCTGCTGCTGTGGCAAGAATTAATTTTACGTTATTTTTCATAATATTATTGAATTACTTTTTGAAATACCTCGATCATATCTCCTGGTTCTGGTGCAACGGATGACTCTATTTGAGTACCAAATTCTGAATCAGTTTCAACTTTGTCAGTCGGGGATTTTCCTTGCTGCAGAGCAATGATTTTTCCTGATCCAACATATTCACCATTTCGAGAAAATTTTAAGAGACTTCCTTTTGTTACTATTCCAGAGAGTACTCGAGCACCAATTAAGTGTACATTTTTTTGAGTACTGAAATGTTTCAAAACTTTTGCTGTTGCTAATACTTGATCAACCTCTTTTAATGGTTTTCGTTCAAGTCCAATAGACTGGAGCCATTCGGTTAATTTATAAATAATCGTGAATGTCTCTACAGTAATATGTTCGGTTTCATTTAGGTCACGAGCACGTGAATCCATATCTACATGAAACCCAAGGATAATTGTTTTTCGATCTGCAATAGCTAATTGAATATCTGATTCACTGATGGCTCCAACTCCTTTTTTAATAATTTTGAAATATACATCAGGAATTTCAATTTTCATTATTTCGGCTTCAATTGCTTCTGCGCTACCGTATACGTCAGATTTTATAATAATTGGAATAATTGCAATTCCAGTTGTGTTTTCAGGAATTTCACGTGTATAAACCAATTCGTGCATATTGTTTTTATTTTCAAGAGCACGTTCCTCGGCCTCCTTTTTTGTTGCTGCTGTTGTAAATAGGGATCCAATATTTGGTAATTTTGAAAAACCAGTTAATCGGATGGGGGTAGAAAAAGAAACTTGTTCCAATTGTTTTCCTTGAA
Source organism: uncultured Candidatus Saccharibacteria bacterium (assembly GCA_964432575.1). Taxonomy (GTDB): domain Bacteria; phylum Patescibacteriota; class Minisyncoccia; order Phycocordibacterales; family UBA1006; genus CALMMZ01. The sequence continues at coordinate 5,437 of CAYSOB010000017.1, read as the reverse complement.
AATCTTCTATTAAACGTGTAGTGGTCCAGGCATCATCAACTACTACAAAGTTACCTTGTTTTAAGGTTCCGTTTTTAATAATCATAGTTGCAGAAATTCCACGCTTTTCGTCCATGTTTGCCTCTACAATAAAACCTTCTGCAGGTAGGTCTGGATTTCCTGTAAAGTCTTCAAGTTCTGCAAGTAATAAAATAGTTTCCAAAAGTTCAGGAACTCCTTGTCCTGTTTTTGATGAAATAGGAACACATGAAATAGTTCCACCAAAACCTTCCACGAATACCTCTTGTTCCATTAATTCAGTTTTTACACGGTCGATATTAATATTTGGTCGATCAATTTTTGTAATAGCAACAATAAAAGGAACATTGTTTGTGACAATAGTTTTTATCGCTTCTTTTGTTTGGGCTTTTACCCCTTCTTCTGCAGATACAATCAAAATTGCAATATCTGCAATAGTTGCACCACGTTGTCGCATGTGTGAAAAAGCGGCATGACCAGGAGTATCAATAAACGTGATTCTTTTTTGAACACCGTCTGCATCAGGCACGGTTACTTCATATGCAGAAATATGTTGAGTAATTCCACCAGCTTCACCTGCAACAATATTTGAACTCCGAATAAAATCCAGCAGGCTGGATTTTCCGTGGTCAACGTGACCCATAATTGCAACCACTGGTGGTCGTTGTATTGTTGAGGTTGGCATAATAGTTTTTACTACACATTAGTGCAATCAAAAATTATTTCAATTGCGCAGCAGCATCTTTCAAGACTTGTTTTTCCTCTTTGGTGAGTTCAAATTCAGAGTTGAAATTATTAATAGGTTTTGCAAATACATTACTGCGTTCGCGTGAATACAAGCTTGATAGTACCATACCATTGCCTTTTTCGTCAAGTATTGCACAACAGAAACTTTGGTTGCCTCCTGTGTGATCAAATGCATTAAATCGTGTCATGGCAAAACCACGATGACTGGTGGTAACTCGTTCATGAATAGATTGCACAACAGAAACAAGGTCTTCGTGTTTTTTAAGATATAACACATGATCGTTTAAAAGTTGTTTCATGACTTGTTCCAATGATGTGCCGTCGGTTCCACACGTGAATGCAATAACTCGATTATTTAATCGAATCACCAACCAAAACAAAATGAGGATAATTAAAAGTCCAAGCGCAAGAGCAATCATAAAGTAAATATTCATATGATTTGATTATAGTGAAATTTATGGTAATTTCAAGGTGTGATTAATTAATTGAAAAATGACCTTTTGTTTTTCAAACCTCTACACACCTTATTTATGTTTTTTTGGATTAAAAAGAATTTCCAAGCATGGTTTAAAAAAGATGTTTATTTAGATTATGCTTCAACGACACCTATAGATTTAGAGGTGTTGTTCGTCATGAATCAGGTATACAAAAAAACATATGGAAATCCAGGTGCAATGTACCCATTGGCAATGCAAACAAAAAACTATATTAGTGCTGCACGAAAGAAAATTGCAACATTGATTGGTGCAACGTCAGATCAAATTATCTTTACACGAGGTGGTACCGAATCAAATAATATTGCAATTTTAGGAGTGCTACATCATTTCAAAGAAAATTACCCAAACATAGTTCCGCATATTATTACCAGTAATATTGAACATGATTCTGTTTTGGAGTTATGTAGACATTTAGGGAATACGCAGCAAGCAAAAATAACTTATATACCATGTAACGAAGAAGGAATTATTGATGTTTCATTGATTAAAAAAGAATTACGCCCTGAAACAATATTGGTTACTGTTATGTATGCCAATAATGAAATTGGTACCATACAACCAATTCGTGAAATTACAAAATTAATACGATGGTATAAAAAACAATTAAAAGAAAAAGAACTGGCTATAATCAGTAATCAATACCCGTTGGTACACACAGACGCGATACAAGCGGTGAATTATTGCGATGATAATATTTCACGATTAGGTGTAGATTTAATGACCGTTTCTGGTTCAAAAATATATGGACCAAAATCAACAGGTATGCTTTTTGTTAAACACAAACAATTATTAAGCCCAATTTTATTTGGTGGTGGGCAAGAATCGGGGTTGCGATCAGGTACCGAAGACGTTGCTGCGATTGCAGGTTTTGTAAAAGCGTATGAAATTGCACAGGCAAAACGAGAGACCGAAGTTTTGCGACTATTAGTACTGCGTACTTTTTTGATGGATTACTTACTAACCAATGAAGATGTGGTGGTAAATGGATCTTTAACAGACAGGTTGCCAAATAATATTAATGTAACAGTAAAAAATTATTCAGGAGAAGAATTAGTTATTCAACTGGCAACAAAAGGTTTTGCGGTTTCTTCAAAATCTGCATGTCAGTCCAGTTCTGACGAGAAGTCCCATGTGATCACAGCGTTGCGCACAGCACAAAAAAGACATACAAAGTCTACAGAAGGAAGTTTGCGTATAACATTAGGACGATTTACTACAAGAAAAGACATTCAAAAGTTTATATCTGCCTTTCAAAAAATAGCCAAATAGGCTTTTTTTCTTTCTGGAAAAAAAGAGAAAGATATGTTATTATGATTTTATCTCTGAAAATCAGTATGACAGACACGGCTGGACGGTAGTATGGTTGTTATTCTCTTTATCTATTAATTATTTTAAATATATGCCTGAATTTGAAAAACTAACAACAAAAGCAAAACAGGCTTTGCAGCGGTCACATGAACTGGCAATGGAACGCGGTCAAGATCATGTAAATGTTGCACACTTGTTAACTGCATTGGTATTACAAGACGAAAGTCCTGTGGTATCAATTTTGGAGCGCATGGATATCGATCTTGTTCAATTGTCTGAAATATTATTGGACACCATTGAAACAGGTGAATCTGCATCTGCAGGAAGTCAGTCACAAATGATTCAAATGTTTATTGCACCAGATTTGGCCCAGGTTTTGGAGCGATCTGTTGAAATTGCAAAAAGTCTGAAAGATGACTTTATTTCTGTTGAACATTTATTTTTAGCTACACTTGCGCTGCCGCATGCAATACGCCCAAAACTTGATAAGATGAACATTACCTATGATAGGGTATTAAAAATGTTAAATGAACTTAAACAAGACACTGGAAAGCCAGAACCTAAAAAACAATTTAGAGCACTTTCAAAATATTCTCGCAACCTAACCAAACTTGCAAAGGATGATAAATTAGATCCAGTGATTGGTCGAGATAAAGAAATTATGCGTGTAATTGAAATTCTGGCACGTCGTACAAAAAACAATCCAATTTTAATTGGTGAACCAGGAACAGGAAAAACCGCAATTGCTGAAGGTTTAGCAATTCGTATGGCAAAAGGTGATGTTCCAGAGTCATTGAAAGGTAAGGATTTAGTGCTACTTGACCTTGGATTATTAGTTGCAGGTACAAAATATCGTGGAGAATTTGAAGAACGATTGAAAGCAATCATGAAAGAGGTAGAACAGTCCGAAGGAGGTGTAATTATTTTCATTGATGAAATCCATACCATTATCGGAACGGGTGGTGGTGATGGTGCACAAGATGCAGCCAATATGTTAAAGCCAGCATTAGCGCGTGGTGAATTTCGTGCAATTGGTGCTACAACATTAAATGAGTTCCAAAAACATTTTGAAAAAGATCCAGCGCTTGCACGTCGGTTTCAGCCAGTAATGATTCAAGAACCAAACGAAGCAGATGCAATCGCGATTTTGCGAGGACTAAAATACAAATACGAATTATTTCATGGTGTTCGTATTACTGACGACGCTATTCTATCAGCAGTTAATTTATCTGTTCGGTATATTACTAATCGATTTTTACCCGACAAAGCGGTAGACTTGATTGATGAAGCTGCGTCTACTCTTAAAATTTCACTTGAAAATAAGCCAGCACTATTGGATGAAGCACATCGAAAAATTACTCGATTAGAAATTGAAAAAGAAGCGTTATCCCGCGAAGTTGAAGATCATGCAGAAAAAGTAGAAACAAAAAATCGCATTAAAGAAATCGGGAAAGAAATTGCCAATGTTCGTGAAATGACCAATAGTGTTGAGACAAGATGGAATAATGAACGAGAAATTCTTTCTGATATTCGAAAAATTAAAAAAGAAATTGACTTAATGCGAGTAGAAGCTGAAAACGCAGAACTTGCTACAGATCTTGCAAAAGTTGCGGAGATTCGTTACGGAAAAATTCCAGCTCTTGAAAAAACATTAAAAGCAAAAAATGATCGATTAAAGAAGATTAAATCAGATGACCGATTGTTACGAGAAGAAGTAACCGAAGAAGATATTGCGGGTGTTGTTGCAAAATGGACTAATATTCCTGTAACTAAAATGCTGCAAGAGGAGTCAAAACGTTTAATGCATATGGAAGCGGAATTAAAACGACGTGTAAAAGGTCAAGACGATGCTATTGAAAAAATCAGTCATGCAATTCGTCGATCTCGCGTTGGGATTTCTGATCCAAATCGTCCAATCGGTTCGTTTATGTTTTTAGGTCCAACCGGAGTTGGAAAGACAGAACTTACCAAGGCACTTGCTGAATATATGTTTGACGATGAAAAAGCATTGATTCGCGTGGACATGTCTGAATACATGGAAAAACATTCTGTTTCTAAATTGGTAGGTACTGCGCCTGGATATGTTGGGTATGAGGAGGCTGGTCAGTTTACTGAATCTGTCCGCCATCGACCATATTCAGTTATCTTGTTCGATGAAATTGAAAAGGCGCATCCTGATGTGTTTAATATCTTGCTCCAGGTATTGGATGATGGACGATTAACTGATGGAAAAGGACGTGTAGTGAACTTTAAAAACACTATCATTATCATGACATCAAACCTTGGGTCGCAACATATTCAAAAAATGCAATCAATTGGATTTTCTGATAATACATTGGCTCAAGATTATCAAGCAACAAAAGAACGGGTCATGGGGACATTAAAAGAATTCTTTAGACCAGAATTTTTGAACCGTTTGGACGACTTGATTGTGTTTGATGTATTACCAAAAGAAACTATTAAAGAAATCGTACATGTTCGGATTGATTTGGTGAGTAAAAGAATGTTGGCTAAAAACATTATTCTTGATTTCAAACCTGCTGTCATTGATTATCTTGCAGAAAAAGGTTTTGATCCTCAATTTGGTGCACGCCCGTTAAATCGACTCATCCAGAACTCTATCCTTAATAAACTTGCTAGTATGATTATTTCTGACGAGGTGACTGCAGGCAACACTATTATTATTGATTTGAAAAAAGACGAGCTGGTATTTGAGGTAAAAAAAAGAAGTCTAACCATCCAGAAAAAATCGTTGCAGAAAGTATAATAATGTGATATATAAAACATACTTTGTGATTCGTCACAAAGTATCTGCGTCGGTGGTAGAGTGGTCAATTACAACAGACTGTAAATCTGTCGCCTCCGGG
>CAYSOB010000016.1:5949-12903 GCA_964432575.1 uncultured Candidatus Saccharibacteria bacterium | reverse complement strand
CGCTGACCTCCTCAGTGCAAGTGAGGCGCTCTACCAACTAAGCTAAGGGCCCAAGGCGAACCTTATCAAACCAAGAATACTTCTTGGCGTATAACACGGTAAACCGTCATTATCCTTTGGTTCGCTTGATAAGATGTTTGGTCACAGTAAACCAGACCAAGCATTTTATCTGTCGAAAGGACAATCCAGAACAATTATAATGAAAAACATGTATTTTGCAAGCAAAACTGCACCGTTTGTGATATTGACTATTGTAGTTCAATATGATATATTGAACTTGTACATTACTAAGTTTTCTTGATGATTTTGGGTTTTCCCAAAAGACACAAGTCCCCCGACCAAACGATTTCATGATCGAGCGGAGGGGGCTTTTTTATTTCAAAAAATGCTTTCCACGCAAATCTTTATGGTAAGTAATTGCAAATCGATGAGATTCACTGTTTGCAAGTAAAATATCTTTTTTATATTTTTTTATAATAGACTCATCCCCTAAAATAGCCTTTGGTTTATGACGACTATCCTTTACAACTGCTACCAGTGTAACCTGATTACGAACACCTAATTCACGCAAAATTCGTTGTGCGTGCTGATAATGTGTAGCACCCCCATCAACCACAATCATCTGTGGTATTGGCCATTCTGAATGTTTAAAACGACGTTGCAAGACTTCTGTTAAACTTGCAAGATCATGCACCGACCCCGCAGCAAGTGTTTTAATTTTGAACTTACGATAAGAAGACTTGTCGGCAATACCATTTTCAACAACAGTCATCACCCCTACGGTGTTTGAACCAGAGATATGTGCAACATCATAACTTTCAATTCTGAAATTATCAGCAGGCGTGTCTTGATAGAAATCTCTCTTTATTAAAGAAACATCATTAATATGTTCCAATGCAAAGATGCGTCTTTTTATTATTTCCGCTTGTTCAAATTCCAAAACTTTTGCATGGCGTTGCATTTGCTTTTTCATCTCACTAATAATTCCCTTTTTATTACCCTTTAAAAACTGCATAATATATTTAATTGTTTCGGCATATGCAACACGTGCCTCTGCAGTAGTATGTTCTGGTGATAATTGTAACTGCTGGTAAAACCGATCATGAACTGGATTAATACTTTTCAAATCCCGAAACGGAAAAATCTTTCTTAATATCTGTAACCCAGTAACTAATTGAGAGGCACTGGGAAATGGACCAAATGTAGATTTAATTTTTACCGGCAATGTTGTTAGTTGTTTTTGTACCTGTAAATTTCTCCCTCGGATTGTTCCAATTCTGGGAAACGGTTCGTCGGTAATGATAACATAGGCAAAACTCTTGTTATCTTTTTCTTTTACATTATATTTTGGTTGAAATTTTTTGATTAAGTTTGCCTCTAAAATTAATGCTTCAAGAACCGTATCTGTTTCTTGATACGTAACCGTAGTTGCACTGGTAACCATATCCAATATTGCAGGACCTCTGGTTTGTATCAAGTCTGCGGAAAAATAACTGCGCACACGATCGCGCAAACTGGTTGCTTTTCCAATATATAAAATATCTGTTCCTTTTCGGAAAAAATACACTCCAGGATTTGCTGGGAGTTCAAGTTTTTTCAAATCTTGACTTTTCATAATAAGCATGTTACATTATTTTAAATTAAAAATCAATACAAATGGAAACAACAACCCAAATTCTAACAACGATCTCGGAAACATTTATTTTTAACCAAACAGAAATTGTGCAAATCTTAAAAAATGCTCAAAAATTACCGACTGCGATTGAAAACGTTATTGTTGAATTTGATAGCAATTCAAAAAAACTTTTCGTATATTGTGAAAAAAAATTAGAACAAGAAAAACGTTATTCACAGGAACAGATTGAATTATTAACCACCCCTATTGCTGACCTGGTGTACAGCCACACAATTGGTGTGATTAGCAACAAGGCAGCTAAGGCATTAAAATCGGCACATATTTTAACCTTATTAGAATTTAAGGAGTGCGATAAAGCAAAACTTTCAACTCATCCAAAAATGACAAAAAAGGTAATGGCCGAACTGATCGAGTTATTTTCAGAACACCAAATTACAATGTAAAAAACACCTTCAGGGCAAATTGCCTTGAAGGTGTTTTAATAATTAAAATAATTTTATTACATCTTTGACTGTAATAAAAATCATTAATGCAATAAGTAGGAAAAATCCAATAGTATTAATCCATTGTATAATACTTGTTTTTACTTTTCTTCGTGTAATCGCCTCAATAAGAACAACAACGATTCGTCCTCCATCAAGAGCTGGAAAAGGAATAAGGTTTAACACTGCAAGATTAATAGAAATCATTGCGGTTAACATAATTACATACACTGCACCAATTTTTTGTGCATCACCCACTACTGAAACCAAACCAACAGGACCAGTCAGACTTTTTGTGTCTGCCTTGCCCAGAAACGCGTCATGAATTAATTTACCAAACGCTTTTCCTGTTTGTACGGTAATACTATATGTATTAACCAAACCACTTTTTATCGACGAGAAAAATCCTTCTCGATACATCCCCACCTGATCAACAGAAATTCCAATTGCAGGATAATCACTTACCAATCCTTTTTCTGGAATAATTAATAAATCTGTAATTGTTTTATCAATTTTTTGTACTTGTAAATGAATAGGTATAGCCAATTCTGTAGACCGAATCGCAGAAGTAAAATTATCAGCACTTAAATCAGTGCCGCTGATTTTTACATCCAACGTTTCCAGTAACAAAATTTTATCACCAGCAACCAGTCCGGATTTTTCAGCTGGGGATTTTGGCATTACCTGCAATACAGTCAATTGAGGATTAACTACTTTTTCTGGATGATCAACACCCGAAACAGCCGTCGGTGCCCCAATCATAAAAGAAATAGAAAATAGTGCCCAAGCCAGTAAAATATTCATCGTAACCCCAGCAATTAAAACCAACACTTGTTGCCACCATTTTTTTGCACCCATACTGCGGTGGTAATCAGGGTCTGTATCCCCATTTTCCAAAGAGTCTTCACCGTAGATTTTTACAAATCCTCCAAAAGGAATCCAGTTTAACGTGTAGTCAGTCCCGTTGCGAGTAAATAATTTTTTTGCCCGAGGAGGAAACCCCATTCCAAATTCATCAACACGAATGCCGAAAAACTTTGCAACTGCAAAATGTCCCAATTCATGAACAAAGACAAGAATACCCAAAATTAAAATAAACAAAATAATAGTTATCATATAAATTTTATACAGTCATAATATCTACCTCTTTTTTCTGGAATAATTCTTCTAGACGAGCATTAATATCATCAACCAATTTTTGCAAATCTTCTTTTGCCTTAAACTTATCGTCCTCACTGAAATTACCTTCTTTTGCTGTTGCTTCTATTTCTTTGTCGACTCGTTGACGTTCCATTCGAACAGAAACTCGTGCCTCTTCTAATTTTTCTTTTACCAATTTAACTACGATTCGCTTACTCTCTTCGGTTAGTTGCGGGATACTTGCCCGAATACCATTACTATCAGAAACTACAGAAAGTGGAAGTCCTGAAGATTGAATTGCTCGTTCGATATCTTTTACCACCCCTTTATCCCAAGGAGAAATACGCAAAACACGCGCTTCCTCGATAGTAATTGAAGCAATATTTTTAATAGGTTGAAATGAACCATAGGATTCAACCATAACGGAATCAACCAGTGCTGGGTTTGCCCGACCAGTTGAAATTTGAGTGTATTGAGTTCTCAACCATTCCTCAATTTTTGCAAATTCTTCTTTTGTTTGTGTAAAATTATATGCCATATAAAACACATACTACCATATTTATTATTATTTTGAAATTAAAAAGCCTTGTGATATCAATATATCCAAGACTTTTATAAACTCTCCTGTTCTACTTCTTTCCAAACTCAGGTAACACCATCGCTAGATATTCAATAACATTTTTCATTGGAAAACTGGTCTGGGACGCCCAACCGCGTGCATCACGAATTGCTTCAAAGTATTCTGAAAACTGAGCATTCGGCTTTTTATGAAATACTGCATACAGAGCAGCTTCCAATTGATCTAAAAATTGATGGACTTCATATGCCTGTAGCGATTCGTTTTTATCTCTTCCTTTTACCAATAACTCAATTGCATCTAATCGTTTTGATGGACTATCGAATAAAAATGTTTTAATCGGTAATAGTTGCACATTGGTTGAGGAGTCATCGGATCGCAATGTAACAACTCGTGAAAATATTGTTTCCAAAATAAAAGTCTGTGGTGGGACAATTAAAAAAATATGTGTATTTGGTGCTGGTTCCTCTAACATTTTTAAAAATGCTTGTTGTGCCTCTGTTGTAAAACGTTCTGCCGATACCACAAAAAATCTTCCCGGGGTTCGTTCTGATAATACTTCGCGTAACTCACGAACTTCATCAATCCCTAATTTTTCATACCCGTAATCAATCCAAGTCATCCCAGAAACTGATGTATCAAAAAAATTACGCAGTTTCTGCTGCCAATCTGAAATAGTTCCCAGACATAAATAAGCATGATGTAGGTGTTCAGGATTTAAATTCATGAGTTGATTATATCATAAAATATTACTATGACACTGGAAACTTAGAAAAACAAAAAACAGCCGAAGCTGTCTTTTTTAAAACGGTTTTGAAATTAATGCTCGATTATATTCTTCCAAATGGTTCAGTGCAATACCAATTCCTCGAACTACCGCAAACAGTGGTTCTTCGGCCAATACTGCTTTTACCCCTGTCCGACGATACACTAATTCTGGCAAATTTCGAAGTTGTGAAGACCCTCCTGTCATCACAATTCCAGTATCGATAATATCTGAAGCAAGTTCTGGAAGCGTGTCTTGTAATACTACTTTAATAGCATCAATAATTTGTCGCAATTCATCATCAATCGCATCAACAATCTCATTAGTATTTATATTAACTGATCGAGGAAGCCCAGAAATATAATCTCGTCCTTTCACAATAATTTCCAACGGTTCATCAACAGGAACTGCTGACCCGATTTTCATTTTAATTTTTTCTGCAGTTCGATCTCCGATTGCTAAATTATGTTTCTTTTTTAAATAAATAGTAATAGCATGGTCAATTTTATTTCCTGCACATTTTACTGATGTACATGCCTGAATTGAACCAAGAGAAATTACTGCAACATCTGTTGTTCCACCACCAATATCAACCACCATATGCCCCATTGGTTCATTAATAGGAATTCCTGCACCAATTGCGGCCACAATTGGTTCTCGCACAACATGAGCTTTTTTTGCCCCTGCTTTAATAGCGGCTTCCACTACAGCACGTCGTTCTGTTGACGTTACTCCTGCTGGAACTGAAATCATTACTTCTGGTTTGATAAATGACCAAAATCCAAGGGATTTTTTAATAAAATGCGAAAGCATTGCAGTAGTCATTCGGTAATCCGCAATTACTCCGTCGCGCATTGGTTTATAAGCAATCAGTCCGTCGATAGTTTTTCCAAGCATTTCGCGTGCATCAGTCCCAATCGCAAGAATTTCTTTTGAATATTCAGAAATAGCAACCACAGAAGGTTCATTTAAAACAATTCCTTTTCCAGGAATATATACCAATGTATTTGCGGTTCCTAGATCGATTCCTAATTTTGGTGAGAAAATACTCATAGATAAGAGGAATCTAACATAAAAGTAAACTTTTGGCGATTGATTGACAATATCAATTTAAAAGTGTACTTTAAAGAAAAATACGCCAATGAATATCATGTTTAATTTAGAAAAATTTTATTACAAGATTTCAAACTGGATCAAAGTCTCTAGGTTTGTAAATGGATTTTTTATCACCATCGGTAATTCTGAACGCTTTTTAAAAGAAGTTGATTCAACACAATTATCAAAAGAGTCACTCAAAAAATTCTATTTACAAGACAAAAACCGGAAACCAGAATTGGAACTAAAACATCTTGTTGGGAAGTTTAAATTTTATAAAGAGTTTAATAATTCAGTTGTTGTAATTTTATCAACGGACAATAAAGTGTTCACTCTTGTATACGATTATCACAAGGGATTTAATAAACCAAACACACTTGAAGCCATAATGCTCCTTAATGAAAAAAAACTCCTAAACCTCCAGAACAAGTTTTATGTTTTAGAAAAAAACTAAATAAAAAAGGACTACACCATGTAGTTCTTTTTTATTTAATCATGTGCTTAATTTTATCACAATCCGTGCTATAGTCACTCCAATGCATATTCTTGAGATTATTCCATTGCAAAAAGGCATCCCACGCGACAGTTTGTCGTATTTTTCACTGCGGGAAATACCGCTAGGGGCATTGGTTGAAATACCATTACAGTCAAGAACTATTTCCGGAATTGTTATTGGAAAAACTGATGCTCGTGACGTTAAAGCAACAATACGCAGCGGTACTTTTTCATTAAAACCAGTAGGCCCAGTTATCCAAGAAAAAGGATTTCCTTCAAAAATTATTCAGACACTTTGGCAGTTATCCATGGAAACATTAATTCCAACTGGCACCCTGTTAAGTACCTTTTTCCCTGAACCAGTATTTGAATATTTTCAAAATTGGAAATCTATTGTTCGTGAAAAGCCAGAATTACGCCTGATCGAGTTAGATACTCCAGATCGTTTTGATTACTATAAAATACTTGTTCGTGAAGCGTTTGCAAAAAAATTAAGCATCCAATTCATTACCCCAACCGTGATTGAAAGTGATCGTTTGGTAAATTTTTTGCAAGAAATCTGTGAAAAAGAAAAAGTTATCCAATTATCAGGAGGAATGACTCCGGCAAAAAGAGAAAAAAATTATCAACAATTACTTGCCGTGGAAACACCGCTGGTAATTTGTACCACCCCTCAATTTTTTATTATTCCTCGACATGATATCGGGTCTTGTATTATTGACTCATCTGGATCACCTTATTATGTTCAGGATTTTAGCCTACC
>CAYSOB010000016.1:0-5849 GCA_964432575.1 uncultured Candidatus Saccharibacteria bacterium | reverse complement strand
GTTCAATGCCCTAACTGTAACAGTGTTATGCAGTTAATAAAGAAAAATCCACTTGCCGAAGCTGACCGAGTTTTTACCTGTAATCGTTGCGAAACCGAAGTTCCACCTATGAATCGTTGTCCACACTGTTTAGGATGGAACCTGATACCACTGGGCATCACTACTGAATCTATTGCAGAAGAATTGAAAAAGTTTTTTCCTGATCAAACAATTCTACAAAGTTCACAAGAATTAACAAAAACTGAATCGGCTTGCAAAAAAATGATTAAAACTTGGCAAGAAACAAATGGAATATTGGTAGGTACTCAAAAAATTATTCAATATATTGATCATATCCCAACAACAATAATTGCGTCATTTGAACACTGCATGAGCATTCCTGATTTTCAAACCCCTTTTCAAACAATGTGGTTATTTCAAAAACTTCACGAAAAAACTACTGACTATTTTTGTATTCAAACAAAGAATAAAAATGATAATCTACTACAATCATTAATTGACCACACGCCAGAGAAATTTATCAGCGAAGATATCCAACTGAGAAAACAGTACCATTATCCGCCTTTTTCAGCATTAATCACGATACAATTTAGTGCAATAAAACGAAAGGATCATCCCCAGGCAAAAGAGTATTTGAAAAAATCAATTACAGATTATGAACATTCTATTCAGTCTCAATTTTTTGAATATGGGCAACATTACCAAATAACGGCAAAAATACATGTCCCTATTCAAGATTGGACAGATCCAGAGAACCCTAAAAAACAGCTTCTCTTGAATTTCCTACAGTCAATCCGAAATCATGCCGATATTACTATTGAAACAGGGCTCCATTAGTTGCATATTATCAAAACTTATGATAAAGTATTCCCATTATGGCAATAAACGTAAACATCGTAAAAAATAACAACGAAAACGCAAACGGAGTATTCCGACGTTTTTCAAAGAAGGTTCGTGCGGCAGGATTCCTCCAAGAAGTTCGTAATGACCGTTATTTCAACCGTGAACAATCAAAGTTGAAAACAAAACGATCAGCATTGGTACGTATAAAACGAACTGAAGAATATAAAGCAAAAGAAAAAGCAGGTGAAGTAATGGCTGGAAAATAATCCGGCTTTTTCTTTACATAAATTTTCTACGATATATGATAAGAGTATGAAAACAGAACAATATTCAGAATATCTAGCAATCTCAAATGAAACACGCACAAAAATACCTAACATTCCTTGGGTAAATATCAAAGATACAATACTTGGAAAAAAATATGAATTATCTTTGGTGTTCCCAAATAAAAAAAACGCAACTGAACTTCATTTAGATTGGAAAGAAAAAGATGGTCCTGTAAACATTCTTTCATTCCCTCTTGAAAAAAATGTAGGTGAAATATTTATTTCACTTGATCAAGCAAAAACTGAATGTAAAAATTTTGATCGAGATTATGAAAACTATGTCGCTTTCCTTTTTATTCATGGATGTGCACACCTAAAAGGTTATACTCACGGTAACTCTATGGAGGCTTACGAGAAAAAGATACGAACCAAATTTAAAATTTAATATAAAACTTTTAAAAATAGAATTGTAATGATATAATCAAATTATATGATGCCCCAGGGACCTTCCATTATTGCCGGAATTGATATCGGTAGTACCACAACTCGCGTTATTATCACTGAACATGCCGGGGCAGGAATGCATCCACGGGTTATTGGACTTGGAAAAACAGAAACAGCTGGGATCTCAAAAGGATATGTTATCCATGAAGAAGAAGCTGTTCGATCATTGGTGGGTGCTATAAAAATGGCGGAAAAAATGGCGAATATAAAATTAGATCGCGCATATGTATGCATTGGTGGAATTAGTTTAGAAACACACCATAAAACTGGTTCAGTGCACTTGCAAAGAAAAGAAGTCTCACCTAAAGACACTAGCGCTCTTCACCATCAAGTAACTGAAGATTTTCTATCTACAACAAAAAATAAATCAGTTCTCCATGCAATCCCGTTATCATACACCCTTGATGGAGAAGAATTATTCGCAGACCCTATTGGGCTATCTGGTTCACTGTTATCGGCAAATTTTTCACTGGTTACCTGTCTAACACAACACCGTGATGGATTGGTATCCGTAGTCAGTCGTGCAGGAATTGATATTATCGATATTGTCGCCAACCCTATTGCAGCAAGTGTAGTAACATTGTCCCAGCGTGCAAAAACAGCTGGTTGTGCATTGGTTGATATTGGGTCAGAAACATTATCCCTTGCAGTATTTGAACATGATGCATTGGTTCATGTTGCAATTATTCCCTGCGGAGCAAGTTTAATTACTAATGACCTTGCCCTTGGTTTACAAATATCTTTGGATGAAGCAGAATCAATAAAGTTTGGAAAGAAAACTGACCGAACTCCTGTTGGAAAACGAAAAGTTTTAGATATCGTAGAGGCAAGAATTATGGATATGATGGAGATTATTCAGAAACGATTAATCGGATGGAATCGCGACCGACTATTACCTGGAGGTATCACCTTGATTGGAGGTGGAAGTCACCATGAAAATATTGATACCTATGTTAGAACTTTTTTGAAACTACCAGTACATACTGTATCTGCTGAAAAAATTATTCCCAGCAAACGAGGATTGGACGCATCATGGTTTTCAGTTTACGGAGTTTGTTTCTTGGGTGATCAAGACCCCCATTATAGAACCAGTGGAATTGCCTTAAAAAAGTTTTTGAAAGATGCGCGAGGCAGTATTAGAGAGTTTTTTGAACAATTTTTACCTTAGTAGATTACTTGCGACATAGTAAAATTTGTATTGTAATAAAGAATCCAAGGACAACTTAGTTGTTTCTTGGCTTTTTTTTGCTACACTGTGGATATTATTGATTAATTACCCTGCGGAATCGTCCCGCGGAACGAATGTATTTTTTATGCCTAAAGTAAACCCTGAAATTGAAACCATTGCTCGAATTAAAGTTGTAGGTGTAGGTGGATCTGGAAAAAACGCCTTGAATCACATGATTCAATCAAAAGTTGAAGGTGTTGAATTTATCTGCATGAACACAGATACCCAAGACCTTCATAATTCCCTTGCAGCAAAAAAAATCCACATTGGACGAAACCTTACCAAAGGACAAGGAACTGGAATGAATCCGCAAATGGGACAAGAAGCTGCTGAAGAAACAAAGGCAGAGATCCAAGAAGCACTAAAAGGTGCTGATATGGTTTTCATTGCTTGTGGAATGGGAGGAGGAACCGGAACTGGTGCTGCGCCAATCGTTGCAAGTATTGCACGTGATCAAGGAGCACTAACTATCGGAGTTGTAACAAAACCATTTTCATTTGAAGGTCAACAACGCAGTCGTGTTGCAGATGGTGGACTATCAGCTCTTGAAAAAAACGTAGACGCTTTAATTGTTGTACCAAACGATCGATTGCTTACTATTACTTCAAAAGATACAACATTTAAAGACGCGTTTGGAATGTCAGACGAAATCCTACGCCAAGCTGTTGAAGGAATTTCTGAACTTATCACCACTCAAGGAGTTATCAACATCGACTTTGCTGATATTAAATCAGTAATGCAAGATGCAGGATCTGCCTTTATGGGAATTGGAATTGCTACTGGTGAAAACCGAGCAGAAGAAGCAGCGTATGAGGCTATTAATTCACCACTGCTTGATGTTGCTATCTCTGGCGCAAAAGGAGTACTCTTTGCTATTTCAGGTGGAGACGACATGACTATGCATGAAGTTCATCAAATCGCTAAAATCGTTACTGATTCAGTTGATGCAGATGCAAAAATATTCTTCAGCCCTATTCATGATGACAAACTAAAGAAAGGAGAATTAAAAGTTACTGTTATTGCAACAGGATTCCAAACCAATCAAAAGAAGCCAACTTCTTCATCAGGTTCCCCTTTTATCCAGCGAGTAACCAAACCGCTTACTCAACCAACCGAGGAAGAATCAGTAGAGGAAGAACGTCCATCAATTCTTAACCGAACTGAACCACGAACTAATCCAGATCGTGTTATCGAAGAAATCGGAGATGACGATGAAGACTGGTCAGCAGTTCCTGCTTTCCTACGTCGACAAAAGAAATAATTTTCTTACAAAAAACTACCAAAACTTGGTAGTTTTTTTGATTTCGCAAAATTGCCTTTTGGGTGGTATACTAGATCCATATGAAAATGTATGATTTGGTTATTATCGGAGGAGGACCAGCAGGCTGTGCAGCGGCTGTTTATGCTGCACGCAAAGAACTATCAACAGCAATTATTACAACAGAATTTGGTGGACAATCTGTCGTTTCAGAAACAATTTATAATTGGATTGGTACACCTGAAATTTCTGGAAACGATTTGGCTAAAAATTTAAAAGCGCATACTGAATATTATAAAGGAAAATTCTTAGATATCTTTGAACGGGAAAAAGTAACCAGTATTACAAAACAATCTGATGATACATTTTTAATCAAAACAGAAAAAGAAACAGAGTTCCATGCAAAAACAGTTCTAGTAACAACAGGTAGTTCCCGAAAAAAACTATTAGTCCCTGGAGCTGATCAGTTTGAAAATAAAGGGGTTGTATATTGTGCGTCATGCGACGGACCATTATTTTCCGGAATGCCAGTTGCTGTTATTGGTGGAGGAAACGCTGGATTTGAATCAGCGGCACAATTATTAGCATACTGTCCCGTAGTATACCTTATTAACCGTAGTAATTCATTCAAGGCTGATGCAATTACCGTAGAAAAAATATCGGCACACCCAAATATGAGGGTGTTGAAAAATACAGTTCCCCTTGAAGTTATTGGTGATAAATTTGTAAGTGGATTGAAAATTTTAAACAAGGAAACAAACATAGAAGAAGTTTTACCAATCAGTGGAGTATTCGTTGAAGTAGGACAAATTCCAAACACTGATTATCTGCATGATTTGGTAGAAAAAAATGAATTTGGAAACATTAAAATTAATCCTTGGACCCAAGCTTCTTCACAGTCTGGGATCTGGGCTGCAGGAGATTGTACTGATGTTTATTACCATCAAAATAATATCGCTGCTGGTGATGCAGTAAAAGCAATAGAAGATATCTATATTACCCTAAAGACAAAATAAAACACCTAATCGGTGTTTTATTTTGTCTTTTTCCTGGTAACAGTTTTCTTTGCCATAACAACATGATTAATAAAGACCGTAAGTGTAATAAAGCCAACAAACATGAGAAACATTCCTACTGTTTTTCCACCAACCGTAATTGGGTAAATGTCTCCATACCCAACCGTAGTAACTGTAGACATAGCCCACCAAAGACTATCAAACATGTTTTTTACCAATGGATTTCTTCCAACCTCAAACGAATAAAACATTACGGTCGAAAGCAGAATTAGCGTACTTGATGTAACTGCCAATGAAAAAATCTTATAATGAACACTGTCCACCCAACCGCTTAATCGTTTTATTTGAGCCACAACACGTAAAATTCGTAAGAGTCGCAATACCCCAATTCCCCGCATAATTTGAGTCACAGGATTTACAACAGGAATACACGCAAAAAGTTCCCACCAACGTTGTTTCCAAAAAGTTTTTTTATCATCAGAAATATATAACCCAATTGAAAAATCAAAAAGGAACAACAGGGTTATAATAATATCAATAATACTCAATAAATAGTACTGATACCCGGTTACATGATGTGTGATTTCAAAAATAATTAATGCAATACTTACAACAGCTAAAAGAATCATAATGATTTCTTTTGAAATTGAAAGTGAAATTTTTTCACGTGAGATTACCATATGTATTAGTATATCAAAAGAAATAAAAAACACCCAACGGTGTTTTTTATTTCT
>CAYSOB010000015.1:0-13426 GCA_964432575.1 uncultured Candidatus Saccharibacteria bacterium | reverse complement strand
CGTGCGCACGATGTGAGACAGCAAACGCGTCGTTCACAAAACAGTCTCCTAAATTCGCAAGCTGTTGTGCATATTCTACATCATTTGATTCTTCCCCTGGATTCTGGCGAACATTTTCAAGTAAAACACAATCACCATCAATTATTCCATGCTGCGAAAAAGTCATTTCCAACTCGGAAAGATTCTTTGAAATATAATCTGCAACAGGCTGAAGTGAATCACCTGCCCGACCAATATGAGAAAGTAAAATAATTTTTGCACCTGCTGATTTTAAAAACTGAATCGTTGGAACAGCTGCATGAATACGAAATGCTTCTGATTCTGATACAACACCATCTTCAATGGGAACATTAAAATCAACACGGACAATGACTCGTTTTCCGGAAAATTGTGATGGATTTGTTTGTGATAAGTAGTTCATAATTGCTGTCATTCCTGCGAAAGCAGGAATCTTAAATTGTATCTGATAAATCGTTCCAGTTTGGGTTAGACTTTTCGATAAGTTCTATTTTCCATGCTCTTTTCCATTTTTTAATCTGCTTTTCCCTATTTAAGGCCGCTTCTATAGAATCAGTATGGTCAAACCACACCAACTTCATAATAAAATATTTCTTCGTAAAGGAGCTGTTAGTACGTTGTTTATGTTCCTGAATTCTCCGTCTTAGATCATTTGTTACTCCTGTATAGAGGACTCCGTTGTTTTTACTTGCTAAGAGATATACATAGTAAGTCTTCATATGTTCGTTTTTAAGATTCCTGCTTTCGCAGGAATGACAGCCAAACTACAACTTTGCAGCGATACTAATCATTGATCCGAATTCCTTTGGATCCATACTCGCTCGCCCTACTAATAACCCCTGTGCTCCGCCTACTGTTAAAAATTCTTGAGTATTAGATGCGTTACTGGATCCGCCATATAATATCGGAACCAAATGTGCAATCTCTTGATTACCGATAATTTCTGAAATAGATCGCTTAATAACTGTAATCATTTCAAAACACTCTTGTGCTGTTGCAGGACGTTTCGCATCTTTTCCAATGGCCCAGACCGGTTCATAGGCAATGACAATTCGTTCAAAATCTTTTACTGAAATACCTTTTAGACATTCTGTCAGTTGTTTTTTTATTTCCTTGAAATGCGTACCATTATCAGATCGCTTTTTTTCACCAACACACAGAATAACGGACAATGGGTATTGCAGGATTTTCTGGATTTTTTTGTTTACAATTTCATTTGTTTCACCCAACTCCCGCCGTTCGCTATGACCGATAATTGCATATCGTGCTCGCGCATTAAAAATCATTTCAGGTGAAATTTGTCCTGTGTAGGATCCAGCGGATTCATAAAAACAATCCTGTGCGCCGAGTACGCACGACCGGTCTATAACAACCGATTGAAGTGATTGTAAATACACAGATGGCGGACACACAACCGTTTCAACGTTTTTGGCATTTTTATGCGCGACAGCCTGAATTTTTTTGAACCATGACAATGCTGTTTTTCCGTCGGTCGGATTCATTTTCCAGTTAGCAACGATTAATTTTTTAGGAGATTTTATTTTCATATTGATACAGTATAACATAATGACTGTGGAAAAAATAAATTATTTGACATATTTCATATTAACCGTTATGACGTCTAAAAATCGAAAATATGAGTGTGCAAGTCTGATTAACACGTAAAGAAATACTAGCCCTAAAGAAAACACTGGGAGAAAAGCAAATTGAATATGTGATCGAAGAATCATATATATTAGATGCTTTTTCTAAAGGTTCTTTTGAGCGAATGAGGCCGTTACGAACAATGATCGCGGCAAAAGAGTTTAACAACTCGGTGATAAAAGTGTCATTAAATCGTTATATATCAGTGGAAATGCCACAAGCGATATTGTTTATTAAAAATAAAATCGATTGCAACGAGCTAAAAAATCCAGGTGATATTATTACAGCATTAATCAAGGATAAAATATGTATTTTGGGGTCATTGACTTAATTACCAGACTAGGGGGATTTCATCTTTGTGTTAAACTCTTCGGAGAAAACAAATGGAAAGAATGGCGAGTTTTATATATTGGGTATTAAAACAAATCTCGGAACGATCCGAGATTTGTTTTATAACAAAAAAACCGCATATGCGACTTTTTTGTTATAGAAATACTTAAACATTTTAATATGATTTAATATGATTTAATATGATTTATATTGCAATGCATATACATGCCATGGAGTACCTCCATTTACCCAAACCATTGGATAAAAATAATAATTATAACTATTACTATTACTACTAGCAGTTGGTACTGTAAACAAATCACCTAAAACTGCTACCCCGTAACTATTATTATTATTAGATGTTGTCTTTCCATAAATACACTTGTCTGGGTAAGTTGCAATTACTGGTCCAGTAATTCCATTTTTTTGACTATTTTCACTTACTCTAAATTTACCATTAACTACAGGGGTATATGGTTGATAGGGTGTCATCCTACTGATAAATGATGCACAAGTCTCTCCAACGTTACCTTTTACTACACTACCGTGATAATCTACCCAAGTAAAACATTTACCGGTAGAAGGTTCAGCTTCATATCCTACAGGAACAGTTGTTTGATTTCCTGCAATGTTTGAACAGAGATCTACTGGTGGTATCGTACAGTTTCCAGGTGTGTCACCAGGAGTATCTTTCACCATTCCTACAGGAACAGTTGTTTGATTTCCTGCAATGTTTGAACAGAGATCTACTGGTGGTATCGTACAGTTTCCAGGTGTGTCACCAGGAGTATCTTTCACCATTCCTACAGGAACAGTTGTTTGATTTCCTGCAATGTTTGAACAGAGATCTACTGGTGGTATCGTACAGTTTCCAGGTGTGTCACCAGGAGTATCTTTCACCATTCCTACAGGAACAGTTGTTTGATTTCCTGCAATGTTAGTACAAAGATCGACTACAGGAGGAGTAACACAGTTTCCATTGGTATCTAATGCCATTCCTGCTGGGACCGTTGTCTGAGTTCCAGCAATGTTTGGACACAAATCTACTGGTGGTACTGCACATTGTCCAGCAGGAACAGGTGAAGGCTCATCAGTAGTAAACACCACTTGTCCATTTTCTACTTTTGCCTTTGCCCATGTTGCATTACCTGCTGTATCAGAAACAAGTATCTTATTAGCAGCTGGTTTACCGCCGGTTAGTTGCACTTGCCGTGCAATAACATTACCGAGGTTATTCCCCGTTTTGAATTCATATGCCTGCGATCCTGTTGTAGTTAGTCGGGTAGCAATAGTACATTGCCCACCATTTATGAATTTTGTTCCATCGGTAGGAGCAGTACGCTTTTGCATGTCTATCACAACTGGTTCGGTTGAAGTGTCCCCGAACAATGCAGGATTCAATGAAATAGCACCATCTGCAGAACCAATGCGGAGTTTTGCATTACTTCCTGGCAAATAAATACCTTTCTTAAAAAGTCCAACAGGTGCACCGATGTGTTTTTTGGAAAGAAATCCCCCATCTTTTTCTTGCACCTGAGATCCTGTCCAAATAGGGAGGTCTTTTGTGTATTTTGTTCGGTCGGCAGGACCATTTGTATTATTTTGTGCCGATACATAAGAAACACCCATCGCAAATCCTGCGACGACGAGAGTTGTTATGAAAATTTTTGTGAATGTTTTTTTCATAGATGTTTTTAGGTTAATTAATACACATTGGATCAGATGAAGCTGGTGCTGATGTTTCACTGCTTATCAATTTTCCATTACTATCTTTGATTACAATAGCACCATTTTCTACCGTCATTGTCGCCCATACTGCGTTACCGTTAGTATCTACCGCTGCCAGTACTTTATTATTTCCCGGATTTCCACCAGTTAATTTTAATTGACGAGCAATAATGTCTGCATTTCCACCGGTATTATTTGCAGAAACTAACTGAAACGCACTAACTTTATCATTAGTAACGGCAATATTTGGCTGACATTGACCACCTGCTGAAATAAAGTTCACAGCATCCTGCCCAGTAACTCCTTGTTTTTTTGTCTGTGTGCGATTATTTAAATGAATTACTAATGGAGTAGTTCCCCTTGCACTTTCGATACTGGTAATATCATCAAGATCAACATTTTTTGTAACAAATGGCCCTCCGATATTTAACCATGAATCATTACCAGGTAATAACATTTTTTTGAAAAATCCCAGATCTGATGCCATATATTTTTCTGACATCAATGGACCAGATTTTGTTTGGTTTGCCGAACCTGTATCAACAACGGTAGGAAAAGCAGTACTTGGCGACCAAGCAGATGCATACGAAACAGCCACAGCAAATATTCCTGCAATGACAACAATCTTTATTGAGTTTAAAATTTTTGTTTTCATAAGTGTAGATGAAATATTTATTGTTTTTTAACTTGTAACGACATATTTAAACTACCAATTTGTATATTACATGATCCGCCTCCTGAACTTGCGTTAAACCCAAAAGAAGCACAACTACCTCCAGAACCAACGAGCTTACCACATGAACTTACTGGATTATATCCAGCAGGAGCAGGATCTGTCATTTTAACTGTTTTACAATCATCGGCAAATATATTTGCATATGGATCAGTAGCGTTTGGATTTGGTAATTTCCCATATAAACAATATCCTGTGTCTGTGTAATTATTAGTTGTTGTTGAGTCAGTTATATTTGAAAGCTTGCTTCGATACTGAAGAGGAATAATACAAGACTGAAAAGGTACCGGTTTTGTTTCAGTACAAAAACTATCAGAAACAGTAGTACCTGATGAATCTTTACAGGCTACATTACGACTCTGTGAACCTTTATTATAATAATTGTTTTGTGCTGCAATCCATGTCGTGCATGATTGATTTTGTGCGCCCCAGGTTAACATTGATGGATTTGCTGTAAAGTCAACCCAATCAACAGGGAAAGATGTTGTACACGCACCCCATGCTCCCGTATCCCAATGATACACTTCTTTCGGTGTTGTACACAACCCCGGTGTATTTCCAGATGTATCTTTTACCATTCCATTTGGTACTGTTTCTTGAATTCCATCAATGTTTGTACAGAGATCTACTTTCGGTGTTGTACAACTTCCATCATCTTTTGTTGCGTTTGGGTTATAGTTTGGTGCTGTTTTATCAGTACAGCCTAGAACTTGAACAGGAATTACTGGATTACATGAACCAACAGGTGATTCACTGGTATCAAACAATATATCAATCCCATTCCCAGCCAGTCGTGGTGTTGCCCATACGGCACGACCATTATTGTCTACCGCAATGAGGATTTTCCCAGATGCAGGATTTCCTCCTGTTAAACGAATCCCTTTTGCTAATACATCCGTAGTATCATTTTTTGCATTATTCCAAAATTGAAACGCGGATGAATCAGTACTAATTTTTGTAGGACCGGCACATGAATTTGTATCGGCAACATACTTGATAGCAGTTGTTGTTGATCGTCCTGACATATTGATAGTTAAAGGAACTGATCTATCGCCAGGAAATTGAGTAGCAAATGATGGATCTGCCGTATCTGTTCCACCAATATATACAGAAGTATCTTGGTCAGGCAATAATACCTTTTTAAAGAAAGATATCGGTGAAACAAAATATTTATCAATTCCAGAAATAATGAATCCACCCATTTTAATTTGCCCAAAATCGGTCATATTTACTGATGCGGAAACACCTTTTGCTGTGTCACCCGTCGGTGCTTTTACGGCACCGCTTGCTGGCGGATTAACCGTTGGCGATGTCCATGCAGAAACAGCAGAAACGCCCCATCCAATGATGAGGGCTACTGCGATTATTTTTAATGATTGAGAGAGATAATTTTTCATATATTATGTTTCAATATAAACTGGTTTTTTTGGTGCGGTTGGAACTTTTGGACAATCGCCAAGCTCTTTACAGGTTTTTACACCTGGATCATATATACAACTACTTGGATTATCCTGCATCGTTGCAGCACTGTTGTAATTTTTTGCATGTGGATCAGTACATCCAATAATTATTTTTTTAGGACAAACACCTTTTATAGGTATTGTTCCGTCGAGACATTTTATTGGTTGACTAGGTTGGTCTCCACAGAACCCTGTTATTGGGTTGTATGCATTTGCAGTTGGATTACATGTTTGACAGGTTTTAGTGACCGGATTGTAATTTGAGCTTTGATCTGTACAGATTGGACATTTATTTACATCACCGTCTGGTGCTAGTGATCCATCGGGACATAGAATATCTTCTTTAATTGGTTCACATACTTTCGTTTCTTTATTCCATACATTTGGTTTATAACAACAACTGCCTTTGTATCCCTGATTAAGCGCATCTGGATCAGAACAGCTGTCGATACATGAATCTGGCAATGGTGAAGCTTTATCTGTTAGGGCATTAAATTTTATTCGTTGTACAGGTGAACTATCATCGAGAGATACAGTGAAATTAGTAATTCCTGTTGCGTGAAGCGTAGACAGTTCAAGTGGTGTTGAAAGAATTTTTTTAGCATCAATGGTTGGAACAGGTGCCGTTTGGGTAGTATTTCTGGTGGTAGCGATACTAACACCGTATGCCTTTTGCAAAATAACCATCAATTCATCTGATGTAGTAAATTTTGTAGCACCTGAATAGGTAGCAGGTAATCCTGAAACTGTTTTTGTATTTGTTTCATCGTTAAACCATTTGTATGATTTATCATTGCTACCTGGTAACCAGGCTATATCACCAAACAGTGTACATGCGTTTGGAATACAATCGCCATTGCTGTCGTGTTTATATCCCTGTGGAACTGTTAGTTGATTTCCTGAGATATTCGGACATTCATCAACAGGTGTAATTACAGGAATAGTGATTTTTACATTTGAAAAATCAACCCATCCAACAACATCACCACCCCATGCATATCCTAACATAGTACGTACACCATTGATTGATTTTCCAAGTTTTACAGTATTGTTCCATGAACCGTTAGTACGGACAATACCATCCCATCCCCCAGATATGGTTGCTGTGGTATTTTTTGCCGCAATAAACACAATATCACCTGCTACATCACAGGAGCTATTGATAGTGTCCAGACAACTTTGGTCAACTTTTATACCATCAAATGAAACAAACCCAGCTATTTCATTCCATGCGTAACCACTAAATTTACCATTTGATGATAATGTTACCTGATATCCTGATCCTGACATTTCAATGTTACCCAATCCACGACCTCCATAATAATTAGTATCGGTAACAACCTGATCAGATGCATTTGGCATGTCTGAAAAAGCATAACCAGAAACATTATAGCTGGTGACTGTTTGTGCTTCTGAATATTTTTTTGGCAATAATGCCGAAACAGTGATCATCCCAACAATCATTGCAACAAACCCTGCATAAATAAAAAGTTTTTTCATAGTTTATAAAATTATCGATTAAGAAAACTGTTTAACGCCTGTACATCGCTTTTATCAAGTGATGATGGTTGTGAAAGTGTTTTTTCGACCATGTTAGATTCTTTGTCGGTAAGTGGTTGTGGTGGATTTTCATCCAAAAATGTTCCAATTGCTTTTAATTCTGCGACAGGGAGCACGGGCTGTATCTCATGTTTTTTGAATAGTTTAATTGCTGCAAAAACAATAGCAACCACCAAAACAACAATTACCAATCCAATAACCCAAATGCGTCGTTTGTGCCGAGCGCGTACATCATGCGATACGGGCGCATCGGTATTACCATGGGCAGTTTTTTTTGCGAGAACAGTTACTGAATTGATAGGATTTTTAATTTTTTCGCGGATATCATTCCATTTCATAAAAAAATAAATTACGAATAATAAAATTATTATATCATATCTATAAAAAATAGAACAATAAAACATGTTTGAGAGTTTTCCACAGGTGTGGTATGGTACAAATATGTCCTCTCGGACTTTTTATTAAAAAATAATAATCTCATAAATAAAAAAATATATGTTATTTGATCTCAAAATTTTAAAAACAACTCTTGAACAAATCGAAGTCGAGAAAAAAATACCCCAAGCTGCCATTATCGAGGCAATTGAACAATCGCTTGCCGCAGCATACAAACGCGATTACGGCAAAAAAGGTCAAATTATAAAGGCTGCATTCAATTTGGAATCTGGTGATGTTGATTTTTCACAAATTAAAGTCGTCGTTGACGAAACAACCGTACGACCAGCACTCACTGCAGAAGAAATAGAGGAAGGTGCGCTTGAAAATGAGCCACCAGAAGATACTGAATTGCTCCCACGGTTCGACGAAGAAAAAAATCTCTATATTAACGATGCGAAACGAATCAAATCTGATGTAATTCTTGGTGATGAATTAATATTCCCATTACAACAGCCCGACAAAGAATTTGGACGAATTGCAGCACAAACCGCAAAACAAGTAATCATGCAACGATTACGCGAAGCAGAAAAAGGAACCATCAGTCGAGAATATGTTGAAAAACAAAACACTGTCGTAACAGGAGTTATCCAAACCATCGAACGCGGAAATATTTTTGTAGAATTTTACCGAGCAACAGGAATTTTACATGTTACAGAACAAATTCCAGGTGAAGTGTTCCATGCAGGCGATCGAATCAAAGCATTTTTATATGCCATTGATGAAAGCCCACGTGGTGTAACACTCCGATTGTCGCGAAAACACCCCGGTATGATTACCGAACTGTTTAAACAGGAATCTCCAGAGGTTGCTGCAGGAACGGTTGAAATAAAATCAGTCGCACGGGAAGCGGGATCACGATCAAAAATTGCTGTATGGTCACACGATGAAAATATTGACCCCATCGGAGCATGTGTTGGTCAGCGTGGAGTACGCGTACAAACAATCAAAGACGAATTACATGGTGAAAACATCGACATTATTCCATGGTCACCAATTATTCCAGAATTTATTGCAAATTCACTTGCTCCTGCAAAAGCTATCAGTATTGATATTAATGAAGAAGAACATATTGCACATGTCGAGGTTGCGGATAACCAATTGTCACTTGCTATTGGAAAATCAGGACAAAATGTTCGATTGGCTGCACGACTAACTAATTGGAAAATTGATATCAAGGGAATCAAAGGTGAAGAAGTAGACGAAACAGGAACACCAATCGCAAATGAAGAAGATTTTATAGCACTTGCAGACCTTGTTCAGAATGAAGCAGAACTGGATCAGGCAAATAGCGAATAGGTATCTGATATCACGGAAATACGAAACCTTTTAACAGAAATAAGCAAAATGCTTAACAAATTATCTTATTAGTTTTAACTGATAGTAAAAAATGTATATACTATTTTCTATTTTCTAACTTATGAACTACTGGCATGACGTTCCACGAGGAACCGTGGAAGAATTAAATGTTATTATTGAAATTCCAAAAGGATCAAATAATAAATACGAAATCGACAAAGAAACCGGCCTGATTGCACTTGATCGAGCAAATTATTCATCCGCTGCATACCCTTTTGATTATGGATTCGTTCCACAAACATTGTGGCACGATGGTGATGCACTGGATGTAATTGTTTTGACTACCTATCCACTCGATCCAGGAATACTGGTACGGGTACGACCTGTTGCAATCATGGATATGATTGATTCAGGTGAAAGTGATGCAAAAATCATCGCCGTTCCCGTGGAAGATAAACGATGGGACGATGTTAAAAATTTGAATGATATTAACAAACACTCCCTAAAAGAATTTACTCATTTTTGGGAAACTTATAAAGAATTAAAAAAAGACCAAAAAGGAATTGTCAGCATAAATGGAATCCATGATGTAAATGATGCGATAAAAACAGTACATGAATCATTTAAATTATATGACGAAAAATACAGGAAGTAATTCCTGTATTTTTGTATGCTGTTATTTTTAACAAAAAAGCCGCCCCAAAAAATGAAGCGGCTAACTATATGATGAGAAAGAAAAAATGTTGTATATAAATAGAATTAAAATTCGATTTTATTGAACAACAAAACGTTTATTAACGATGGTTTCCCCATCATATAATTGTAAAATGTACATTCCTTTTGGAAAATCCTGTACATTTATTATTTGTTGTTTTTGAACGGTTGATGCCGTCCACACGATTTGTCCCATGTCGTTCATAATTTCCATATGCATGTCACGAGTATCATACAAATCAAACGCTATTGTTAAAAAACTGTTCGTTGGATTCGGGTAAATGTTTAAACCTATGTCTGTAGCGTGATTAGTAATTCCTGTTGTAATTTTGTTTATGAAAACAGAATCTCTTTTTTGATTACTACAACCATTTAATACCGCCTGCAAAACAATATATTTTTTACCGATCGTTGCATAAACATGTAACGGATTTTGAACTTGTGCAGAACTGTCATCTCCAAAATTCCAATGGTACGCAGTATTATTATCAGGCGCTGTCAATGTAAATTGAACCTTACTATCTGTAACCTGTTTTGTAAACCCTACATTCGGCAATGGTTTCACGGTAACTATTACCGTGTCTTTTGTTCCGTTTAATCCCGTCACTATATAGGTGGTGGTAAAAAGCGGTGAAACTGTAATTGATTGTGTCGATTGATTGGTGTTCCATACATATGAAGTAGAATTTGTGGCAGTTAATGTAACGCTTGATCCTGCACAAATTTCTTTGTCAGGTCCTGCCGAAACTTTTTGTACCGTTGATTCAAAATAGGCAATCGCTGTTTTGGCATTTGCCACCCTGAATGTATACACAGAATCCAGTGATACCACCACTCCATCAATTTTCCAATGAATGAATTTCCCACCTGGTTTAACATTTGCACGAACTGTCGCATTTGAACCACAATTGTAGGTGCCACCACCCGTTACCGAACCCAGATTATTATCATTAGCAGAAGCACCGATTGTAAATTCTTGTAACGAAAATACAGCGGTTAGTTCCCTGGAACCCGTGACAACAAATGTATAATTTTTGTCTGTGGAAACCAATTCCCCGTACTCATTCCAACCAACAAAACTGTAACACCCGTATTCTGTAGCGGTAACCGTTATGGTAGAACCCAAAAGGACACTCGGGTTTCCGCCAGATACACTGCAACCAGCAAATACATAATAGGTGCCCACATAAATAGAATAAGTATTTACTGCAAAATTACCAACCAAATTTCTATTGGCAGTGAGTGCTGATAAATAAAAAATGGAATCTGTTTTAATAATGTTTCCATTTTCTGTTGCATTTACAAAATGGTATCCAGGTTTTGATTTGAAAGCAACCAATGGAACCGTACCGATATTAAACACTCCTGCCCCTGATACAACCTCACCACCGTTTGTGGGATTTGTCGTTATGGAAACAGTATATGTTTTCATGACAAAATTCGCTTCTATAGTACGATTACTGTAAATTGGTGATAAGGTAACCGTGGAATCAGTAGATATTACATTTCCATTTTCTGTGATATTTACAAATTGATACCCAGGTTTTGACCGGAATGAAAATGTAGGTGTTGATCCATAATTAAACATATAACCACCTGTTACCGTTCCACCGTTGGATGGATTGATAATGGTTGAAACATAAAATGTTTGTACAGAGTGATATGCGGTAAATGTTTTGTTACCTTTTGATACATCAACAGTAAACGGAAAAACGGAATCAGTGGAAACAACAGTGTTTCCGTCCTTGATATATTGAAATATAAAACCTGTATTCGTTGTTACCCGAATCGTATCGTTTATTCCGTTACACATAAAAGTTCCTGCACCAGTAATGGTTCCTGCATTTGGATTGTTCATCACGGTTGAAATAACAGCCGTTTTTACAATAACGTTGTAATTTATGCATTGCACATTGTTAAACTGATTGTAATCATCAACTCCATTTACTTTTGTTATTTTAACAACAATGGAATGACTACCTGATGTTGAAAAATACGCTACCGGTAACGATAACCAATTGGTACTGTTGCGTGACCAGTTTTTTGAAACCGTAAAAGTTGTATCATGGTTATCCATAGACACTAATAATTCAAAAGAATATACGGTGTTGCCGTAATTTTTGATTTGAATTTTTGGTGATAACATCCCATTACACAATGGTTGTGATAAATTCTGTTCAAATGCAATACTGTCCACGGATATTTCTGTTGCAACATCAACAGGGATGAGCCCAGGGGATGAAACTAATTCCCATCGAGATTTAAATAATGCTGCCATAACTCTTGTTTTTTGATCTGGAGTAAAGGTAGGATTAACATTAGAACAATACCCCATAGCGTTCATTAATGAATTATTAATATTGGGGAATGTTCCACATGAACTGCTGGAACAATCTGTTACCAATACTGGCGGTGTATCTGCGCAATAATCACCTTGATTGTAAGGATCATCATTAGGTGCACAGGTAGTTGTTGTTGATCCTTTAAAGGTATGCTCTAAATTCATAATATGTCCCATTTCATGAGCAAAGATACTGGAAACTATCGGAAATCGAAAACTATTTGAATACATAACAATTCCTTGATATTTCCCAAACATTGCCGCATATGCTGCATTTTGCACCGAGATATTTACCAGCCACACATTTAAATATTGGGAAACATCCCATATATCCAGACCTTTGATCATTGTATCGGGTGCGCCGATTGGGTTATCAATATTCCAATCAATCCCATGTTGAACATATGCCGGTATGTTACTGCAATCAGTTCGTGTGATACCATTGGTTACATTTCCATTGGGATCCCGTTTTGCCAAAACAAATTGGATACCAAAAAATGAAAAATGTGTATTTAACCCTGTAATTGCGTTTTGGATATCCAAATCGCTGGGATTATATTCGGTACCGGCACGCATTACATGTACCACAATCGGAATGGTGTACACATTTGCAGTTTGTTGGCATCCCATGCCTATCATACGCGCAGCAGCGTTGCCACGGTATTGTCGTATAAATTGTTCCAATTCTGCGCGTTGTTGTGCATACATTGGGTTGGTAGCGATCATGGATTTTTCCACGACATCAGACACACATGAAAAATCCTGTGCGGAAACAGTTTTAACGCAAAACAGCATCAAAACATAAACGGTGAATAAAAATTTCTTTCTCATTTTTTTAAAATTTATTTTGTTTACAAATAACTTTTATGGTGACTGTTTACGCAAAAACCCATTTTCCTATTGGAAAACGGACCCGCAAACAGAGATATGTCTGATCTAAATATACCATATATTTTTATAAAATACAATAGCAATTATCCACAGTGTTGTTTACATGGTTTATATTGTGATGTATCATACAGGATATATGGCACACAAAATAAAGACTGCGTTACATATTATTGCATTGGCTGGTATTACATTTGTACTGGCAGTGGCTGTGCTTTTTATTCCAAAAATATTACACGCACCAAAAACACCAGAACCAAAACCGATTGTGGAAAG